>CAZTKU010000068.1:0-13295 GCA_964614245.1 uncultured Ignavibacteriaceae bacterium | reverse complement strand
GCCGATGCGCCCATTTCATCGACAATGATGTCTGCCGCGGCGAATCCGCAGAGGTGATCAAGACCACGATCCTGCAAGAGATCAGAAACTACACGGGCAATTCGTCGTATGGGGATGATATGACGCTCGTTGTTGTGAAAGTTCGGTGAGGAGGGGACTCTCCGCCATGAGCAAGCAGGAAGGGGATGAACCATCGAGGGCAACTATGGGAATGAACAACGGACAGAGTGTTTTTTATTCGAATCAAGAAGGAGTACACCACCATGGCTGATTTCAAGGTCCACCAGCGAGATGGAGAGGGAGTGAGCGTCATCGATTTGAAAGGATATCTCGATGCTCATACGGCGCCCGATCTTGAAAACGCCTTCCAGCGATTGCTGACCGACAGGAAGTACAACATCGTCGTGAACTGCAAAGACCTGTCGTACATCAGCAGTGCTGGATTGGGTGTTTTCATGGCATTTATTGAGGACGTCCGGAAAAACAAGGGTGATATCAAGCTGACGAACATGTCGCCGAAAGTGTATAATGTGTTCGATCTGCTTGGTTTTCCGATTCTTTACGAGATCTACAAGGATGAACAGGAAGCGATCATTCGCTTCAGGGATCAGAAGAGATCGTAAGCGCCCTGTAATGAACGTCGTATCGCGTTGACAATCGATTGATGATGAGCCGAGTTCAGAAAAAACTGACGAAGACGATCGAGAGCCGGACGGACAACCTGCTGCAGGTGCGGGAATTTGTCCTCGGAGCGGCGCGTGCCTTTGGGTTCTCGGAGGAGGATGCCTCGAAGATCGTTCTGGCTGTCGATGAAGCATGCACCAACGTTATCAAGCATGCCTATCATTACGCCACCGACAGGTCGATCCAAATCGTCGTCGAACCCAACAAGGATCGCTTCCAGGTCACCGTCATCGACGATGGAAAAGCGTTCAACCCCTCCAGTGTCAAACTCCCAGATTTGAAACAACACCTGACTCACTATCGCCGTGGTGGTTTGGGGATCTATTTGATGAAAAGTCTGATGGACAAGGTGGAATACAAGTACTCCCCGGGAAAAAAGAACGAGGTTCGACTTATAAAGTATCTGTCTCCGAGCACATCTAACGCACGCACTTGAGCGCTCACGCCGAGCGGCGTCGCTTCCATGCCCCCAAAGCGCACACCAAGACCGAGCTCTTCGACCACCGACATCCTGCCGTTGTTTGAATTCAGCAATGTCGTCAACTCTTCTCTTGACCTGAAGTTCATTCTCGGCACCGTCCTGCTGACGGTGATGGGGAAGATGCTGGTTTCGCGGGGCATGGTGCTTGTCAAACGCGACACGGGTCTCTTTGAGGTCGTCAATGCCAAAGGGCTGGATGCCGTCGCGGTCGGCCAATCGCTACGGATCAACAAATCTTTCCGCAACATCACGTACACGGATCGACTGAAGAGCTCTGAAGCGTGGGCGAGTTACTTCAAGACCAGTCAGCAGAAGCTGCTCGTCCCCATCACCGCGCAGCGTCGCCTCGTCGGGCTCCTGACGCTGGGGGAGCGACTGGGAAGGAAGAAATACTCCAAGAGCGATCAGCAACTCATCAATTCGCTCGTCAACCTCTCGGCTGCGGCCATTGAGAAAGCGGTGATGATCGAACAGCTGCGAGAGGTCAATCGAAATCTCGACCGCAAGTATCAAGAGCTGAACACGCTGTTCGATCTCAGCAAGGAATTCAACGTCATCCTGGATTCAGACAAGGTCATCCGGTTGCTGACCTTCTCGCTCATGGGTCAGATCGGGGTAAGCCGCTACGCCTTTTGCCTCGATGATAACGGGAAGCTGAAGCTTGTTGCCTCCAAGCTTGACCGTGAGCTGGGTCCGCAGGAGGTCTTGAGGCAGTTGTGCGGACTGAGAAAAGCCGATCTTGTAGAAAACCTGGTGCGTTCGAAGCGGTTTGCGGCGGTGGCGTCTGAGCTCCAGCGGGTCGGCATCGTCGCCGTCGTACCGATGCAACTGCAGAATCAGGTCAAAGGGGCGGTCCTCCTCGGAGAGAAGCTGAGGGGGGGAACGTACACAAAGGCAGACCTCGAGTTCCTCTACTCTCTCGCAAACCTGGCGATCATCTCCATTGAAAATGCCCGCTTGTTTCGCGAGGCGCTCGAGAAGCAACGGATGGAGGATGAGCTTGCGATCGCGAGAGAAATCCAGCAAGGTCTTCTTCCGCGTTCGTTGCCCAAACTCGAGGGTTTTGAAGTCCGTGCCATCAACGTGCCGTCGAAGCAGGTCGGCGGTGATTACTATGATGTCGTTCCGATTTCGCACGGAGAGTACATCTTTGCCATAGGTGATGTTTCGGGAAAAGGAACTCCCGCTGCACTCTTGATGGCGAACGTCCAGGCCTCGCTGCGCGCGTTCGCGCCGATGGGTCTCAGTCTCTCAGAGGCGACCGGCCGAATCAACGATCTGACCTGCTTGAGCACCGGGCAGGACAAGTTCATCACGTTCTTCTGGGGGTGTCTCAATCACGCGACGAAGCAGTTTCGGTACGTCAATGCAGGACACAACCCGCCTTTTTTACTGAGAGCCACGGGGGAGATTGAGCGGCTCGATGTCGGCGGCATCATTCTTGGATTGATGAAGACCCCCACGCCGTATCCTGAGGGGGTTGTAACGCTCAACGGTGGCGACGTGATTGTGATGTTCACGGACGGCGTGAGCGAGGCGATGAACCCAGCGGAGGAGGACTTCACCGAGGCGCGGCTGGAGGAAGTCCTGAAATTATCTCGATCGGTCTCCCCGCAGCAGATCATCCTCGATGTCCAGCGCGCCCTCGAAGCTTACACGCGTGGCGCTGCTCAATCCGACGACATCACAATGCTTGTCCTCAAGGCACTGTAGGTTGTGCCCCCTCTCATTCCTGGCACAACATCCCTCGGTTCTTTCCGACGTTTTCATTGATATTGGAACGCAGATTTGCTAATTTGGCTTGCCAGCGGGACTTAGCAGGGCACGCGTACGGGATGTCCTCATTCGACATTTCACCCGTCGATGAATCACCAGGAAGCACGTCAGAAGGGATTTTGCAGCCGATGAAGTATCAGTTCCTCGATATAGAAAAGAAATGGCAAGAGTACTGGCAGAGCCATCAGACGTTCAGAGTTGAAGAGACGTCCGAGAAGCCCAAGATCTACGTTCTTGATATGTATCCCTATCCCTCAGGCGCGGGATTGCACGTTGGACATCCCGAGGGATACACGGCAACGGACATTCTCTGCCGGTACAAGCGAATGAAGGGCTTCAACGTGCTGCATCCGATGGGGTGGGACGCGTTTGGTCTGCCCGCCGAGCGATATGCCATGCAAACGAACATCCATCCTCGCGTAACGACGGAAGAGAACGTCTCCACCTTCCGGCGTCAGATTAAGATGCTTGGACTGAGCTACGACTGGTCCCGTGAAATCAACACAACCGATCCGGAGTACTACAAGTGGACTCAGTGGATCTTTCTGAAGATCTACAACTCGTGGTTTGACCCGAGGGCAAAGAAAGCCTGTCCGATCGAGACTCTTGAGGCAGAACTGGCAGCGAAGGGCACGGCGGAGCTCCCCGTCGAGCGGCGTGTTACGGCTGACGAATGGAAGAAGATGAGTGGGAAGGAGAAGCATGATTTCCTGGCCGACTTTCGCCTTGCGTACGTGGCCGAAATTCCTGTGAACTGGTGCGAAGGGCTCGGGACGGTTCTGGCCAATGAGGAGGTCGCCGAATGGACTGAAAAAGGATATACCGTGGAACGTCGACCGATGCGCCAATGGATGATGCGAATTACCGCATACGCCGAGCGCCTCCTGGAAGACGCCAAGGATCTCGACTGGCCAACTTCGACGCTCGAGCAGCAGCGAAACTGGATCGGACGCTCAGAAGGTGCTGAGATCGATTTTCCCGTGAAGGGACTGAACGAAGCCATTCGTGTCTTTACGACGAGAGCAGACACGATTTTTGGCGCTACGTACATGGTGCTCGCGCCGGAGCATCCCCTCGTTGAACGTATCACGTCGGCGGGTCAACGCGCCATCGTTGACGAGTACCGCAAGGAAGCGGTCAAAAAGTCTGAGTTGGAACGGGGCATGGAAAAGGACAAAACCGGCGTGTTCATCGGCGCCTACGCGATCAATGCCGCGACACGAAAAGAGATTCCGATTTGGATAGCTGACTATGTGCTCATGGGTTACGGGACGGGCGCCATCATGGCTGTACCCGGGCACGACGAACGAGACATGGAGTTTGCCAGGAAGTTCGAACTTCCGATTGTGAAGGTGGTCGATGGTGGAGAGCGCGCCCCGGAAGTTTTCATCGAGGATGGCATCGGTGTCAATTCAGCGAACGACGAAGTGTCGCTCAATGGATTGCCGACTCCCGAAGCGAAACGGGTCATCGTCTCGTGGCTGAACAAGAAAAAGCTTGGCCGCGCGGCCGTTCAATACAAGCTGCGGGATTGGCTTTTCGCACGGCAGCGCTATTGGGGTGAGCCAATTCCCATCGTTCACTTTGATGATGGGATAATGAAAGCGCTGAACGAAAACGAGCTCCCGTTGCTGCTTCCCGATCTGAAGAAGTTCCAGCCAAGTGGAACGACAGAATCCCCGCTGGCACTCGCGGCCGACTGGGTAACTGTGCTGGACAAAGAAACCGGGTTGAAGGGGAGAAGAGAGACGAACACCATGCCCCAGTGGGCTGGTTCGTGCTGGTACTATCTGAGGTTCATGGATCCGAAAAATGACTCTGCGTTCTGCTCTCCCGCGAAAGAACGGTACTGGATGCCGATCGACCTCTATGTGGGCGGCTCGGAACATGCGGTTTTGCACCTGATGTACGCGCGGTTCTGGCACAAGGTCCTCTGCGATCTCGGCTATGTGAGCACGAAAGAGCCGTTCATGAAGCTTCGGCACCAGGGGATCATTCTTGGTGAGGACTCGCGAAAGATGTCGAAATCCCGCGGGAATGTTGTGAATCCTGACGATGTCGTCTCCCGGTACGGCGCAGACTCCATGCGGCTGTTTGAGATGTTTATGGGTCCGCTCGAGGAGATGAAGCCGTGGAACACGAGGGGAGTGGAGGGGGTGTTCCGCTTTTTGAACAGGGTGTGGCGCCTTTTCGTCGATGAGGATGGAAACCTCAATCCGTCGATCAAGGACATCGGTTGTCCGCCTGACTTCGAGCGTCTGTTCCACCAGACGGTGAAGAAGGTCGGGGAGGATATCGAGGCACTTCGTTTCAATACGGCCATTTCCCAGCTGATGATCTTCCTGAATGAGGCCATGAAGCTGGAGCAGCTCCCTCGCAGAGAGATGGAGCAGTTTGTTCTCCTGCTTTCACCGTTCGCGCCTCACCTCTGCGAAGAGCTGTGGGAGCGGACCGTCCATGCAAAGTCACTGGCCTACGAAACATGGCCGGTGTACGATCGAGAAAAGATCGTCGAAGAGAATGTCGAAATCGTGTTGCAGGTCAACGGGAAGGTGCGTTCGAAGCTCCTCGTGGCTCAAGGCACGAGCGAGAAGCAGCTTGAAGAGATGGCCCAACAGGATCCGAACATCCAGCGTCATACAAACGGAAAGCGCATCGCTCGTATGATCGTCGTAAGAAACAAGCTTGTGAATATCGTCCTTGCGAATCCATAGAAAGGGATCACGGGTATTGAGTTCTCTTTCAGTTATTGTCATTACCAAGAATGAGGAACACAACATCGGCGGGTGCCTCGAAAGCGTCAAGTGGGCAAGCGAGGTAGTTGTTGTGGATGGGGGCAGCACCGACAAGACGGTGGAGATGGCGAGAGCGGTGGGTTCGAAGGTTTTCGTCCGACCGTGGGAAGGGTACGGGGCGGCCAAGAACTTCGCCCTGACCCAATGCACGGGTCAGTGGATACTCTGGCTCGACGCGGACGAACGCGTAACGAAAGACTTAGCCGAGGAAATACAAGCTCTTGTTCAACAAGGAGATAACGCGTTCACCGGATACAATGTGCCAAGGAAAGCATTTTTCCTCGGAAGGTGGATCAAGCATTGCGGTTGGTATCCAGGTTATGTGGTACGGCTGTTCCGGCGTCAAGCTGGGAAATTCACCGAGGAAAAGGTCCACGAACGCCTGGAGGTGCACGGGAGGATCGGCCGACTTCAATCTCACTTGTTGCACTACACCGATCCGAGCCTGTCCCATTATTTTGCAAAGTTCAACAAGTACACATCGCTGGCAGCGGAAGAGATGACAGATCAAGGACAGCGGTTCGAGATCGTTCAGCTGATCGCCCGTCCGATTTGGGTGTTTTTCAAGATGTATGTCATCCGGAGAGGATTCTTGGACGGCATCCAAGGGTTTATCTTGTGCGTGCTATCGTCGTGCTATGTCTTCACCAAATACGCGAAGTTATGGGAGCTTTCTGCTTACAGGGAAAGGAGTAACACCTGATGGCCAAAAGTGAAAAAGAGACAGCGCTCTTTATGGGTCTTGTGCTGATGTTCCACAATGCTGCGATGCAGCATATGGGGAAAGTCAAGAATCCTCTGACCGATAGCATAGAGCGGGACCTCGAACAGGCACAGTTCGCTATTGACACGCTCGATGCGCTGGAAGGGAAAACGAAGGGCAACCTGTCGGATGAGGAGATCCGCCTCCTGACAAACGTTCTGAAGGAGTTGAAGCTCAACTACGTGGATGAGCTCGCTAAGGACCAGGCCACCGGGCCTCGGCCGCCTGAAACACCCGTTGGTGACAACAAGAAGGCGCAGCCATGAGATTCGGAGTTGCCGGCAATCTTGAAAAGGAGGGTATCCCTCGCGTGTTCCAGACGCTGGTTACGCGTTTTGAGAAGGAGGGTGTCGACTACATCGTTGAACGGGCGTTGGCCGAGCGTGTGAAGAAGCAGACGGCGAAAATGGGTCGAAAGAGGCTGAAGACGATCTCAGAAGGGAAGCTAGCTGAGGCTTGCGATATCCTCATCTCGCTTGGCGGAGACGGGACGATACTCCGCATGGCGCGCATCGTCGCCGAGAAGGGTACCCCTATTCTCGGCATCAATCTTGGCAAACTCGGGTTCTTAGCCGAAGTCTCGTTGGAGGACCTCGATGCCTGTCTGAGCGAGATTTTCAAGGGGGACTACTATGTCGTGGAGAGAATGATGTTACAGGCATCAAGCTCCAGATTTACAGAGAGTTATCTGGCATTGAACGATATTGTCGTTGATAAGTTCGGAGCGTCCCGGGTTCTCGACTTCGAGACGTTCGTTAACGGAGAGTTCCTGGCCACGTTTACGGCAGACGGTATCATCGTCTCCACACCCACCGGATCGACTGCGTACTCCCTGGCGAATGGCGGTCCGATCGTTACGCCACACAACAGGGCGATTACCATCAGTCCGATCTGCCCTCATTCCCTTACGGCCCGACCTGTCATAGTCCCGGATGATTCCGTTATTCGCATCAAGGTCGCGTCCGCACCGCACAGAGTCCACCTCACAGCTGACGGGCAGGACGAGATCATCCTGAAGCCCCCGACGGAGATAAAGGTGAAGAAAGCGCCCTTCGCAGCCCGCTTGGTCAAGCGACGCAACACCAGCTACTACGATCTGCTGCGGAAGAAGCTCAACTGGGGAAGGGATGTGAGAATCGAGGGAAGTCGATAAGAGGGACTCAAGAGTACCGCAGCACTCTCGTCTAGTTGTTGAGCGCCCCCTCATCAATCCACTTCTTGATGCCGTTGATTTGGTTTGCGTTCAGCGGATCCCGGTTGAATGGCATCTGAGGCATGATCCGGCCATCAATCCGCTGGGCCAGGAGGCTGTTGTTGCTCGCGCCGGAGATCACAAGTCGAGGCTGATGGTTCATGAGTCTGCTGTAGGCCGGGATTGACAGATCGAGCCCCGCGACAGCATTGCTTCCCGCGTGGCATCCTCCAAGCGCACATCGCTCTTGGAAGAGCGGTTCGACGTGCTTTGTGAAGCTCACGTTTGATTCCGGGAAGACGATCGGATTGACGGATGGATCCGCGATCTCATCCTTGCAGGAAGAGATCACGATCGCACACCAAGCGAGGGCAATCAATATCCATTTTGTTGTCTTCATCGAACAAGCTCCCATTTCTCCCGTCAACGAAACTGACGAAAAATATGTTCAAAATGTACCGAAAAGTGCACGGCTTGGCAAGAAATTTCACGTTGACTTTGCCGCCCCCTTTGGGTATATTTGAAGCGCAATTTTGGGCCGTTAGCTCAGTCCCAAACTGACTGAACTTCGCGAGCGCAGCGAAGTTCATTGTCAGTTTGAGGATCCCGCCGTAGGCGGGATTTGGTAGTCGAGAAAATTCTTTGGGCCGTTAGCTCAGTTTGGGAGAGCGCCACAATGGCATTGTGGAGGTCACCGGTTCGACCCCGGTACGGTCCACATAATGTTTTACACTTACATCTTGAGGAGCGTTGCAGCCGGACGGTTTTATGTGGGGCACTCCGATGATGTAGCGCAGCGCCTTGTGGAGCACAATCTGGGCCTGTCGAAATACACGAGACGGTGGAGGCCTTGGGAGTTAGTGCATACTGAGATGTTTGAGACTCGTTCAGCTGCGATGAAGAGGGAACGACAAATCAAGGGGAGGAAGAGTCGAAAATATATTTTGCGTTTGATAAGTGGACGAGCTCGCTAGGGGGAGAGCGTCCCGTCACGATGGAATCGTGACGGGAAGGTCACCGGTTCGACCCCGGTACGGTCCACTTCAAGCGAAAATGTCTTCGGCCAACACTCACGAGGGTGGAAAGGACAATCAAAACCGATTGTCCTTTTTTCTTTTGGGGACAATCGGCGAGAACTCACAACATATCCCGCTTCGGTGATCCCGACACAGATCAAGCTCACAACTGACTCGAAGACCAAGACTGACCAGCTCTCGCTGATCTGGGATGATGGGCACATCGGTGTCATTTCCCTGAAGACCTTGCGGGACAGCTGTCCGTGCGCTGGCTGCCGGGGTGAGACGGTGCTGTTAAGAACCTACGTTCCGACTTCTCAGCCCGAGATGCCAGGAAAATACAAACTGGTTGGTGCTGAACCCGTCGGATCGTACGCCCTTGGCGTATACTGGGGTGATGGACATCGGACCGGCATTTACACATGGGAGAACCTGAGATCGTTGTGCGAGTGCGACGCGTGCAGAGGAAGGACGTGAACACGAGAAAGCATAAGAGCCCGGAGCGAGGTACGAAGCCGGCGAGCGTCCGAACGCTCCAGAGCAAGGCGGCGAAGATTGCGGATAGTCTGGAGGAATATCTCGGAAGACCGGTTCTTTCGGGAAGACGCGCGAAACCGCTTGAGGCACTGATTGCGACGCTTCTGTCGCAAAATACGAACGATCGGAACAGTCATCAGGCATGGCTGAACCTGAGAAAGCGTTACCCGTCGTGGCAGATGATCGCAAACGCTCCGGCGAGGGATATAGCCAAAACCATTGAGGTCGGCGGCCTGAAAAACCAGAAGGCTCGACGAATCAAGAAGATTCTTGAAGTTGTTCGACGGGACGCGGGGGAATTTGACCTGGGGTTCTTGAAGAGCAGAACAAATGAAGAAGTGATTGATTATCTTACATCGATGAAGGGGGTGGGGACGAAGACCGCTGCCTGTGTTCTCGTCTTTTCTCTGGGTCGAGACGTTTTCCCTGTCGATACGCACATTCATCGGTTGTGCAATCGCCTCGGGTTGGTGAAGAGCAAAACGGCGGATCAGACATACGAAACGATGCAAGGTCTCGTGCCGCCGCGGCGGGCGTATTCCTTCCACGTCAACCTGATTCGCTTCGGCAGAAAAGTGTGCCGCTCGCAAAACCCCCTGTGCGGCGGGTGCCCGCTTTACGACGAGTGTGTGTTCCCCGGAAAAGAACAGTATGCTACAGCTACGGCATCACGCTCGAAGAGAACCAAGCGGGATCCAGACTTCATCATTCTGGATCACGTCGCCTGAATCTGAACGAAACCCGCGATCATGAAAGTCCTTCTTCGGCTTCTCACATACTTTCTGAAATACAAGTGGCGCATCCTCGGAGGCCTCATCTCCGTCGCTGTGATGAGCATGGCCGATACGATCTCGGCATTTCTTATCGCGCAATTGTTCGGAGTACTCCAGAAAATTGGCGATCTCGTAAAGGCGGGAAATGCAATTGTGGTCGACGTGCCGGTCAAAATCCTTGGCTACCAGATACGGCACATCAGCATCCAGGGCAGCGCCGAGACCATGCAGCTCATCCTGACGTTTGCACTCACTCTTCTGGCCATTATCCTGATCAAGGTCTGTTTCGTCTACGTGCGCGAGTACGTCATGAGCTCAGCCCAGCAGAAGATCCTGATGCGGTTCAGGATCGAGCTGTTCGATACGGTCCTGCTCCTGCCGGTCCGCTACTTCGACCAGCAGAAGACGGGCAGGGTGATGTCGCGCATCACCAATGATGTCAATAACATGGAGCAGTCGCTCTATCTGATGGTCGAGATCGTGCAGAACCTCCTCTACACGCTCATCTATGCAGCTGCGCTCTTCTATTCGAACTGGCAGCTGGCGGTCTTCGCGATCGTCATCTTCGCGCTCTCAGGCCTCATCTCTCGGAAATTCGGGGACCGCGTGCGCTCCTACAGTCGCGATTTGACCGATACGCTGGCGGACATATCGGCATTCCTTCAAGAAAAGATCTCGTCGATTCGCATCGTGAAGTCGTTCACGCGTGAGGAGTTCGAAAGGAAGTCGTTCCGGCAGAAGGTCGACGACAACTACCATCACTCGATGAAGATCGTCCGAACCATGGCTCTGCTGAGCCCCACAAATGAATTCTTCAATACGTTCGTCGCTTCACTCTTGGTGGTCTTCACGGGCTATCTGTTCCTCCAGGGCGACATGACGATGGAGTCGATGATTACCTTTCTGATCCTCATCAACTTTCTGGCGAAGCCGGTGAAAGCGCTGGGAGAGAATATCGCGCGCGTCCAGAAGACCCTGGTCTCTGCAGGGTTGATCTTTGAAATGCTGGACCTCGACAAGGAGAAATTGCGTGACAGGCCGGAGAAGACGCCCATTGAACGGGGCGAGGTCGAGTTCCGCGATGTCAGTTTCTCGTACAACGCAGATGTTCCAGCGCTCAGGGGTGTGAGCTTTACGGTCAAGCCCGGGGAAAAGGTTGCGTTGGTGGGACCGAGCGGGAGTGGCAAGACGACATTGGTTAACCTCATACCGAGGTTCTATGAGGTCAGTGAGGGGACAATTCTGATCGATGGAAACGATGTCCGCGGAATGAATCTGACTGACTTGCGCGCGCAGATCGGGATTGTTCCGCAGGAAGTCGTCCTGTTCGCCGGCACGATTTACGACAACATCCACTACGGCAAGCTCGACGCAGGCGAGCGAGAGATCACCGAAGCAGCGACGATGGCAAACGCCCATTCCTTCATCGAGCGACTCGAGGGGGGGTATCGCACGGAGATCGGCGAGCGAGGCGTGCAGCTCTCCGGCGGCCAGCGGCAGAGGATCGCCATCGCCCGGGCGATCCTTCGTAATCCGAGAATTCTCCTGCTCGATGAAGCGACATCTGCTCTGGATAGCGAATCCGAGCTGATGGTTCAGGAAGCGCTCGACCGGTTGATGCAGGGTCGAACATCGTTCATCATTGCTCATCGGCTTTCCACGGTCCATCGATGCGACCGGATATTTGTCCTGGATCGAGGAACGGTGGTCGAGGAGGGGACGCACGAGGAGCTTCTGCGCAACGATTCCGGCATCTACAAGAAGCTGTATTCGCTGCAGTTCATTGACGAAGGGAAGGAAAATCAGGGGCTTGCCTGAATGGAAATTCTGAAGTCCATCGAAATCGGATTCCGACGGTTTCTCCTTCGAGCTCTGCGATTGGTCATCAAGCGGGGCAAGCCTCTCCCGTCAGATTTTCACTTCGACGCCTCGAAAATTCTTTTCGTCAGACAGGATCGCATTGGCGACGTTCTGGTCTCGACGCCGCTGCTCTACGCCCTCAAGAGACACTACCCCAACGCCATCGTCGATTTCCTTCTGAGCTCCAACAACCATGCTGTGCTCACGCACGAACCGTTTGTGAGGAAGCGCTGGGTCTACAGGAAAAGCATCGCCAACGCCGTGAGCCTCATCCGTTCGATCCGCCGCGAGAAATATGATTTCGTCATTGATCTCATGGATAATCCGTCCACCACTTCGACAGTCATTTGTGCCCTGGCCGGTGGGCGATGGAACGTCGGACTGAGCAAAGAGAACGAGTATGCCTATGACATCGCCGTTCCTCTCATGTCGCGCAAAGATACGCACATCGTGGATCGCCTTGCCATGCTGCTGACAGTATTTGGGATCAAGCCTGAAGGGGAGAAACTCGAAATCCGCTATGTCCTTTCGAGTGAGTCCGACCGCTTCGCCCGGAGATATTTCGCAGAGCAAGGACTCGAAGGTCGGTTCGTCATCGGACTCAATGTTTCTCCGGGATCCGGGGTTCGGTTTTGGAGCGTTGCGAATTTTCACCTTCTCATCGCCAGACTCCTGGAGGAGTTGCCAAGCCTACAAATTCTTATCCTCTACCATCCTGCAGATAGGAGACAGGCGGAGGAAATCGCGAGACCCTTCGACGGCGTTCTGCTCTCTCCTGCGACCCACTCGTTCGACGAGTTCGCTGCAGTCGTTAAACTGCTCGGCATGCTCGTTAACCCGGATACCTCCGCTGTTCACCTCGCGGCGGCGTTTCACATCCCCGCTGTTGTCCTCTACGTTCAATCGAACAAAGAGCTTCGCATTTGGGAACCGTACGGTTCTGTGTGCGAAACGCTCGTGACCGACGTGGATGATCTGGCGACGATCCCGCCGGACAGGGTTTTTGATGCCATCGAAAGACTCATGAAGAAAGCTCGTCCGGGAGCTCTGCGCCTCGAGGTGACAGCCGCAAAACCATCATGAAGCAATTCCTCCGGCTTTTGGAACGTGCATTCCGGCGATTTGTCGTCTACCCCGTTTTCCGCCTTGTCTTCCGCGAACAGATCTTCGATGACACGATCGACCTTGCCCGGGTCCGTAAGCTCTTGATCCTCCGGCACGACCGCATCGGCGATATGATCATCACGACGCCGATCTTCCGCAATCTCAAGCTCCTCCGGCCCGATTTGCACATCGGCGTGTTCGGCAGTCCGACCAATGTTGAAATCGTTCGGCACAATCCCTACGTGGACGACATTTACGTTCTCTACTCTAATGTCTTCCGACTTCTGCGTGAAATACGGCGCGCCCGGCGCAAG
>CAZTKU010000067.1:0-13367 GCA_964614245.1 uncultured Ignavibacteriaceae bacterium | reverse complement strand
AACAATGAAAAGTCCCGGCGTATTCCTGCCAGGACTTTTGTGAGTATTCTCAAAGTTGTGAGAGAAGAGCCTTAGATATTGACCTGCCTCCTGCGTTGGTGCCAATGTTAAGTCAGTTAATTTCTTGTCATTGGCAAGCTGAGAGGATATCGTACCTCTGGTGCCAGTGGACGAGATCCCCACATCTGTAGGCCAAATCGGATATCAAAGTGCCAATCTAAAGACTCGATGCAAGGTTGCAACTGCCGTGAGTAGGCAGCCCCCGCTACGAAAAGGAAACGCCCCACGCAGTTGGGGCGTTTCCTTTTCGGTAGTACTCGGACAGGACATGGTGTCCTGCCTGCCCCGACGAAGCGAAGCGTAGTCGGGGCCCCCGCTACAAAAAAATGCGACGCTCCCTCTTTGGGGGCGTTCGCATTTTTTATAGTACCCGGACAGAATTTGGTGTCCTGTTTACCCCGACCGCTTTTGGGTCGGGGCCCCCGCTACCTGCTCTAAAGAAGAATTCCCGCCTGACCGAAATCCAGCACGATATTAGTCGGGCAGGCTCATCGACGGAGATCCCGAAGAAGACTCGGGGCAGGTCGGTGAGGATTCTTTGTTTTACTCAGGAATTCTTCAATCATACCCCGTTTTTTCCCTCAAAATCTCATTCTCAAAAGTACCGAGTCTGCGGCACCGCTATTTCCTCTGTATGTCGATAGGTTGCATGCAGATCGATGCGTGAGGTGACAGCTTGTAGCCTTCGGAAGGGGACGATGTCACCCAAACCTCACAACTGACAACGCGCTAAACATTGGGATTTATCTGCCCTTTGTATGCATTGCTCGAGTAGTCTTTGGTTTCCTCCCTGGCCTCGCACGCCAGTAATTCTTGGCATTATTCGCTCTGAGCTGCTTCAGGACCTCCTCCATCGACACCCCCTCGGCCTGAAGCACCTCTGCTTCTCGCAGCTTGCTGATGATCTGTTCTGCTGTGTGCTTTTGTCTACCCATTGCTGCCTCCTTTGATCCAGAATATGAAACTTCCTAACCAAATCTTGGATCATTCTTCGGGGGGCAGGTCAAACGCAAATGACGTCACTGACGTTATCATCACTCACGCTCACTACGATCACATTGGCGGACTTCAATTATTCCCGAGCGCAACCATCTGGATGCAGAAGAATGACTTTGCGTATTTCGTTGGGGATGCGTGGCAGAAAGGTGCGTCCCACACGGGCCTGGACAAGCAGGACGTGCTAAAGATCATTCAGGCCAACCTGGATGGAAGGCTTCATCTCGTCAATGGGGATAGCATAGAAATCATTCCGGGCATCCGAGTTTTCATTAGTTCGAAGCATACCTATGAATCCCAGCACCAGCTCGTCAGCTCAAAAACCGAGAAGGTGCTCCTCGCGTCTGATGACTGCTGGTTCTACTATAATCTTGCCTACCTTCTTTCAGTGCCATTAACGTCCGATGCTCATGCCTATGTCGCACAACTGCGCAGAATGACGATCCTCGTTGCCAACACGCAATTGATTGTCCCCGGGCATGATCCCTTCGTGATTTCCAAATTCAAAGAAGTGTCAAGAGGAGTCGTTAGAATCCGATAGACAGAACCGCCCCCCTGAAGCGACGAAACCGCCGATACGGGCTAAGATACGCAAAAGCTGAAATCAGGTATCCAGCGTGCGGCTTGCAGCTGTACGATCATAGATGGGGGGCGAGATTCAGCCTCCGTCGTTTCGCTCAATCAATGCGGAGAATTTCACGGAGGGTCTCCCAGAACGATTTCGGGCGCTCCTTTGGATATGTGTAATGACTTTTTTCTATTAATCCGATCGGCCCCTCATAGATGCCCCCGTGCATCCAAATGTCGAGCACTCTGACTGCGAGGGTGTTCTCTTGATCCTGAAGAAGCAGTGATGTAGGAATGGTGTAAGCACGTAATTGTTGATAAACCTTCGTCATCTCGTCCGGACCGATGCTTTGCCACATGTCGCCTGTGTGACCGATGAGCTTCCCGTTCAAATACGCTTCATCAAAGTCATCGATTTTCCCAAGAAGAAGAACGAGCCGCTTACCTGAAAGCTCGTGAGGTACTCTGAACTTCACTCTGTACCACGCGTAGCCGTCGTAGTCTTTGTACCCCTGAGCGTCCCACAACAGGGGCGCCCGCAATGCTCGCCAGTGCGAGTCATCGAAAGAGCTTTCCGCCCACGATTTGTTGTCGCCAATCCTGAATTTCCAGGATCCTGAAAGGTCGTATTCAGGATCGATGAAGGTCCTTGGCTGATAGAATCCGACATTGCCATGGGTGAAACCGCCGGCCTGCGTATAGTCGTAGACCCGGACGGCGATGACGTTGTCGCTGCCGTCCAGAAGAAAATCCTGCGGGACGGGGCACCGAAAATCAATTCCGTAACCGCTGTAGAAATCAGGAGGAAACGTTCCGACGTAGCCGATCATATGGCCGTTCAGGAACACCTCACCCACATCGTCAATATGACCCAGACGGAGGTAAAGCGGTTTATCGTAAAGACGGTCGTCTACTCTAAAATGCTTCCTGTACCAGGCATAACCATCGTAGCCTGGGTATCCCTGATCTTCCCACGGTGATGGCACCCGGATCTGGTCCCACTGAGAATCGTCGAAGTCGCGTTTCGACCACGCGGAATCATCCCCCAGTTCGAATTTCCATCGCCCCCGAAGGTCAAGCACCTGCCTCAGGTCTTGGGCCTGGCCAATTTCCGGCACGTGAGCAATCAGAAGAGAGACAACGATGGTCGCCCAGACGCTTTTGAACATAGACCCCCTTGGTTCTCAAACCGATGACAAGATCGGTGGTTCATCCCGTACCATACCGCTCGCGGAGGATCCACACAGGAAGTTGTAGGTGGAATTCATCGCACGACCAAATTGGGCTGCGGCAGAATCCGGACACCAATCTCGTCGAGAAGCCCGTCTCCGTTCCCATTTCTGCGTCCGATGAACCGTCGGAATGCCGCGGGATCCCCGAAAACCTCTAGCGCTGTAAATGCTTTGTAGCGAATAACGCGCGTTGTTCCTTTTGTCGTGAGCTCGGCTAACTTCTGCTGAACGTTCCGCAGATCTTCTCCCGGCCATGCGATACGTATATACGTGACGTGACCGAGTGCGGCCTCAACAACTCCAGGGATATCGGAGTCCAGGCAACTCAAGTAGTTCTTGACCATGACTGGCATACGGATGCGCGTGTAGCGCTCGTTGTCTGCCGAGTTGTTCTTCGTCAGTGTCCCCACATCCTGCGCTTGGGCGTTCACCGTTGCGATGACGAAGATCGCTGTGACGAGGCTCTTGTACGTCTTCATGGTGTTCCTCCCGTTCTAGTCAGTGATTGACCCGTTGATTATTGGTTTCACCAACAATCTACGGGTCGCCTTTGTAGGAGTTGTCTCGTCTGTGTCCCAAGTATGTCAAATGATGTCACGGGCCTGCCTAGGGAGAGCGAAGCAGACGCTATACCACGAGTTTATAACCAACTCCATGGATCGTGATGATTCGCCTAGGCGTTGCAGGATCCTCTTCAATCTTTTGGCGCAGCTTGAGTATGGAGTTGTCCACAGTTCGCGTGCTAATTGACTCGTCGTAGCCCCACACCTGAGTGAGGAGCTCTTCGCGCGTTACGGTCTTGTTCCGATGATCCCAGAGATACCTCATGATGTCGAACTCTCTCGGACTGAGATTCAATGGCTGCTCGTTGCGCATGGCGGTGTACGCAGCGAAATCGATGCTGAGAGAGCCAAGGACTATATGATCGGAAGCGCCGCCGGGCAACCCCGCTGTTCTCCGAAGTATGGCTTTGATGCGAGCCATGAGCTCGCGCACGCCGAATGGCTTGGTGATGTAATCGTCCGCACCAAGCTCGAGTCCGAGGACTTTGTCGATCTCCTCGCCCCTGGCGGTGAGCATGATAATCGGCGTTGCTACTCCGTGTTCCCTCGCCCGTTTGCAGACCTCCATGCCCGACAGCTTCGGCAACATGAGGTCCAAAATGATGAGGTCATACACATGACTTTCGATTTTCTTCAATGCAGTCTGTCCGTCGCCCGCTGCGTCGACTTCGTAGTTCTCGAACTCCAGGTTATCCCTGAGACCGCGAAGCATCTCTGGTTCGTCTTCAACTACTAAGATTCTTGGCATGGTATGTCCTCGTTGACGGAAATTGCCTCTCAAGCGGCAAGCGGAAATGAAAGCCGGAAGGTACTGCCTTCTCCGACCCGACTGTTCACAGTCACTTCTCCGTTGTGCGCATCCATGATGTGTCGAACCAGCGTGAGCCCAAGTCCGCTGCCGCGTGTCTCGTGTGTCAATCCGCCGGAAACGCGGTAGAACTTCTCGAAGATCTTAGGCTGATCCTCAGCGGAGATGCCTATTCCGTGATCTTCCACATCGACATACACGCTCCGGTCAGTATTCGCGGTGCTGATCTTGATGCATTTCTGATCGCGTCCGTACTTCAACGCGTTGTCAACAACGTTTAACAAGGCCTCAGATACGGCTTCGGTGTCGGCCATGATGTCGGGCAGCGAATCACATAACTCGGTCTGAACCGTGAATCCGAGATAGTTGAATTGGGATTGGTACGAGGAAAGCACTTGCTTGATAACGGAATTCAGATTCACGCGTGTGAGCTGGTACGCCTTTTGGCCTGATTCCATGCGAGAGAAGCTGAGCACGTTGTTGACGAGTCCCGTCAGTCGTTCCGTCTCGCGTACGATGGTGGAGTAATATTCTTGTTTCTTCTCTTCGCCTTGGACCCGACCCATTTCAAGCGTCTCGCCGAACATTCGAATGAGCGAAAGCGGAGTGCGAAGTTCGTGCGAGACACTCGACACAAAATCCGATTGCATGCGAGCCAGCTGCATTTCTCGTCGGACCGTGCGAAAGAGGAACCAAGCGCCGACGAGGATCATGATGTCGAGAACCACAAGCAACGCTAAGTTGCGGTAAAACCTTTCGCGGACAAGCTCCTCGATTGTCTGACCCTGCATCCGGATTCCGAGCGTGTAATCCGGAAAGAGCCATAAATCTCTTGTCTGACGTTCTTCGCCTGGCGTGAGCGGGCCGGTGGTGTAGACCTGCCGACCTCCCGATTTGATGACGACCGAGAGGATGAACTCATTCGAAGCAGTTTCATCGAGTTTCTGGCGGAGAGAGTGACGAACGAACGATTCGGCATTGAGCACGATTCCTGCGATTTGCTTTCTTTCGGCGTCCGCGCTCACAAGGAAAAGCAGACAGGCAGTTGCTTCACCTCGGGCACTCTGTAGCGTAACACCTTCGATTTTTCGGTACCCCGTACTTTCCAGCTGACTCAATCGGGTGACAAGGCGCCGCTCCGATCGTACCAGCTTCAGGAAATTGTTCTGGCTCACCTTCACAGAAGTAGAATCCTGATGTCCTGTCATCGCCAACGTAACAGCGGTGCCCTCAGTATCGGCGACGAAAATCATGCTTATCCCTCTGTTCGTTGAAAGAAATGCGGTGAGCTCAGCAGATGAAGAGCGTATCGGTGTCGGAGCGTTGAGTTGCAGTATTCGATTGACTTCCCTTGCCCAGCTGTCGGCGATGTCCCAGGCATACTGATTCACCGAAAATAGAGCCGCGTCTAGCTGTTGACGATACATGCTCTCAACGAGCGTTTCGCTCTCCGAAAGCGAGCTTATCTCATAAGCTGAAAAGAAGACGGCAGGGAGAAGAATGAGAAGGACAAGAATCGCCGTGAGTGACTTAAGTGCGTTCCAATATCGGGCAATCTTGAGCAAGTCGGTTTGAACGGCTCTAAACGGTTGGAGGAACCTCGGAAAATTATACAATGGAAGGGCAATATGCAAGTCTTGGATTTCGCTCCGCTCGCTGAGCGGATGATCACGCCGATCCGAGCATGGGACCTATCATTCCCAGAAACTGACTATTGCCTTCTTCAGATTGTTTCACTTACTGCTACGATTCGAAAAGAGGATTGGTTTCAATGATGAGGAAAGGGGAAGTAATCGCCGGTTGTTTTTCTGTTCATTTGCCCTTCTCTCTGTGCAGTTCGTGTGACACCGCCGAGTGGAGGGGGATGTAGAAGCTAGAACTCTCCGTAGCACCTGGACAGCCCTGGTGTCCCGTTGAGTGCCGATGTCGTCAGACAGCGGCACGAAACCCCGCTCGTTTTTGGAGCGGGGCCCCGCTATCCCGCCACAAATCGTCAGGACTTCGCTCAGGACCGAGCCATGAGCCTGTCGAAAGGGTTGGCTCACGAGACAAGTCGGTGAAGATTCTTTGTTCTGCTTGGTGATTCTCCAGTCACACTCCGTCTTTTCAGCAAATTCCTGTGCCTACAACTCTCCAATTTGCCTTTCATTGTGAACTGCCGTAGTTTTGTTTAGCTGTTTTGCGCGCCCTTGCCGTGAACGCGCTTTGACATTCCGATTCGGTCCGGTTGTGTCATTTCGGACTGTCGCAGTGATTGTGATTATTTTGGTAATTGCCGCGATTGCGGACTGGAGAGCTTGAGGTGTGAACAAATCCAGAATGAAGAACGTAGTCCCAAAACATAACAAACTTCCTCTATCAGCAATTATTGAAGAGAACTGAAATCATGAAAAGAAATATTCTATCATCGTCTTTGACCTTAATTTTGGTCTTCATTTCACAGGTCTTTTGCGTTGTATATGCACAGGAACATCCTGCAATAGGTGATTCAATCTATTCCAGTATTTTGAAAGAACAACGATCAGTTAAGATTCTATTGCCCGAAGCTTACAAGCCCGGATCAACCGATAAATATGAAATCATCTATGTAACGGACGGAGAGTGGGCAATGGATCTATTTTCATTTGTCTACAAATTTGCGCAAGGTGAAAATTATGTTCCTCCTGCAATAATCGCAGCAATTCCAAATACATATCTTAACAAGGCAAACCAGCGCGACAGGGATTTTTTGCCGGTACATGTTCCTGAGCCTGCAATATCGGGCGGAGCGGATAATTTCCTTTCCTTCATAAGAAAAGAACTCATCCCATATATCGACAATAAATACCCAACCAATGGAACAAATTCGATCTATGGACATTCGTATGGCGGTTTGTTTGTGATGTATGCCTTACTCAATGACCCTCAATTGTTTGAGTCATACTATGCAACCGATGCTCCTTTCCGGTGGAATGATGATTACCTGATTAAGATGGCAAACCAGAAATTGGATAATCTTCCATCAAATAGACTCCTATGGATTGCCGGCATTGAAGAGACATATAAATATCAGGGAATCGATCGTCTAGACTCGGTTCTTCAGCGTAAAGCACCAAGAAACCTGCATTGGAAAATGGTTACATATCCGAATGAAAAGCATAATTCCGTAAGACTAAAAGCAATGTACGACGGAATAAAATTCTCTTATTCAGGTTATTCAAATGCTCCTCTCAGTTTTCATCCGATGAATGGTATTCTATTAAAAGACAAACCAATTTCGATATGGGTAGATCGTTACCCCGAACTCAGATATACCGTTGATGGTACTGAACCAGACAGGACATCTAAGAAAGTTGATCCAGGATTTGTAATAACAGGCCCGGCTCAACTAGTCCTGAAATCATTTTCATACAGTGGAAAATATGATAAAACGGCGAGAGGCAGTTTTGAATTAGGTGAAGCACTGCCCTCAATTCCAAAACCAAAAAAAATCAATTCAGGAGGTCTAAAGTATTCATATTACGAAGGGAGTTGGGAGAAACTACCTGATTTCAAGAAACTAAAACCTGTTAAAACTGGTGTTGCTGACAGTGTTTTTGATATTAACGAACTCCCGGGAAAAACCAATTTTGCCTGTCTGTTTGAAGGTTACTTCGAAATTGTAAAGGAGGGCTATTCTGTTTTTGTGCTTGTCTCAAATGACGGCTCAAAGCTATTCCTTGGAGACAGACTGATCATAGATAACGATGGTGCTCGTTCTACTGAAGGTGTAAGATCATTTATTCTTCCTCTGGAAAAAGGCTTTTATCCTGTTCGTGTTGAATACTTTCAGAAAGATGGAGGTGGCGTTCTCCAATTGTTTTACTTAGATGAGGAAACCAAGAACCCAACACGCTTTCCTTTTGAGCACCAGTACTATGAGGATCAAATGTAATCTACACCTGGTATTTTTTCTCTGGTTTGGCTACTTCCTCCTGAATGAAGAGCCCGGGCGTTTGAAGACGCGGGGCTCGAGCGCCGTTTGCAGAAAAATATCGTCCAGAACAATTGGTAGTACAAACGTCGGTGCGCCTTATCGTGCTTGCAGTCCGCTCGGTGACTGACCACTCACAGCTGGTGGTTCAAGGTTGTGACTAGAGCGAAGTTCCTGCCCCCGCTACAAAAAAAATGCGACGCCCCTTTACCCCGATGCTCTATGTCGGGGCTCTTTTGGGGCGCTCGCATTTTTTATAGTACCCGGACAGAACAAGGTGCCCTGTTTACCCCGATCGCTTTTTGATCGGGGCCCCCGCTACAAAATTGGCCGATTCTGAAAAGATTCGGCCTGTTTTTTTTGTACTATTGTCGCGGGGTCGTACCCGTTCTAGTTTCCATGGTCTGTTCGTATCTTCTCTGAACTCCGCATTTCCTTCCTCCTCAACAATTGAAAGAAACGATCGCATCTGCTTCACATCAATCATCGACCTCCTCCAACTTCAGGTTGTCGAATCGCCCCTAACACGCTTGTCCATGATCTCGCGTACACCCACGACTGCGCTTTCCGGTCATTGATTTTGTTTCAATAGACCGTTAACATCTCGCCGAGCACGATACTTTCCTTTGAGCAAGGTCCCGCGGCCTTGGTAGGAATGAATGCCACGTTCGTGGGCTAAGGCTCGATCCGTTCACTGCACTCGAGAATCAATATGACTCCTATCGTTTCTCTTAGGGCTGTCGTTCAGGAGATGGATGTGCACAGCGATCAGCACCATGCCTATCTTAACAAGCGCACGGGGGAACTGGTCACTATCGGCGATGAAGAGGTCAGCATCATCGAGAGCGGAGACGAAATTGAGGAATATCCCGAATGGCAACGAGAGGCTATCCGCAAGACTCAGGAAGTTGTGGACTCCGATGAATACTTGCCTTTACCGAGCAAGTTTGACATCCACGAATATGCCATTATGGAACGGTTTTGCCGTTCTCGTGATGATCGCGAAGTGCGAGAGAGACTCCTCTATTGCATCGATGGATCTGGAGCCTTTCGCCTATTCAAGGATGCAATTCGTGAGTTTGGGATTGTCGATGATTGGTTTTCCTTTCGCGAGTCCGCACTGGAAGAAATCGCGATCGAATGGCTTGACGCCAACGGAATTCAATACACCTCGGATGACAATTCAAAGTCGCCTGCGCAGGAGTGAATCTTCAAGAAGAGGAAGAGGATGTGCGGTGACCATGAGCCTCAGCCTTCTAGAATCCCGCAGACTTGACAACTAGGTTATCAAGGGGTATATTACAGTGTAATACAACCTGGAGAGGAGAAAGTATGAGACAGAGCAAAGTGGTGACCGTTTCGATTCCGCCACGTCTGCTGCGTAAAGCGGAAAGGTTAGCCCAGAAGGAACAACGGACGAAAAGTGAGGTTGTTCGCGATGCGCTTCGATTGTATCTGAATCTGCAAAGCGACAAAGGATTTCGCCTTGCTGTGCGGCGGCGCGCACGAGCACTCCAGATACAGAGCGAAGATGATGTTGAGCGGATCGTTGACGAAGTTCGCAAGTAACTTCCATGCGTATCACGCTTGATACGAATGTTCTGATCTCTTCCCTGATCGTGGCCGGTGGATCGGCTGATCAAGTGGTGCGGTTTGTCCGAGACGGTGAGGTGGAGATGGTCCTCTCACAATTCGTACTCGACGAACTCGCGCGCGTTTTGACAGAGAAATTTGAACTTCCTCCGAAGGCGGTTCAGAAGGCGGTCCAACGCTTTCAGCGCCTCGCCACGATCGTCGAACCCATATTGACCATTGATATCATCAAGGAGAAGGAAAACGACAACCGCATCCTTGAATGCGCTGTTGCTGGCAAGGTGGACTATCTGGTCACGGGCGACAAGAGACATATCCTTCCTTTAGGTTCAATCCAGGGGATTCCTATTGTCGGCGTATCGGAGTTTCTCCAGAAGTGCCGATACCGCACATAGTATCCGGCGGGCACTCGCTGGCTCTACTTACCTCGAACCAGCTCCAACTCAAAGCCGCGATGTAAGATCGCAACTGTCGCACGTAGCCGGGTAGAACCTGTTCGAACCTCGAAGTCCCGGCCCAATCTTCTCTGAACTCCGCGTTTCCTTCCTCCTCGTATTTCTGAAAGACATCGCACCTGCTGCACTCCGAGTCAACCAGCTGAGACAAGAGCTGTCACGTGCGGGCGCTTGATGCCGCCGAGGGGGGCGTGCTGAAGTGAGTTTAAGAATGGAACGAGTCGCGGGCTTCTCTAAGACTTTTGGATTGCCCTGTAGTGTGCATTGCTGATGTTGTTACTTGTTGCAAGAACGAGTGCTCATCGGTGAAGACCCCGAAGAAGACCCGGGGCAGGCCCCAATCAAGAAACGATCGGCGTGAATCGGTGAGGATTTTTCATTTTAGGCCGAAACTCTTCAGCTGTATCCGATCTTTCCCCTAGAGACCACACGCAAGAACTCTGCGATTTGCCTTTCAGTCTGAACTGCGGTAGCTTTGTGCTGCAGAATCTCCACATTCATCTGGACAAAAGGAACCCGAAATTGGCTGCGAGACTCTTTTCGCCTCTTACTCTCAAAAATCTGGAATTCCGGAATCGGATCTTCGTGTCGCCGATGTGCCAGTATTCGTGTACAGACGGTATGCCGGCTGATTGGCATCTGGTACACCTGGGGAGCAGAGCTGTCGGCGGGGCAGGATTGGTGATCGTTGAAGCCACAGCCGTCTCGCCGGAAGGACGTATCTCACCGGGCGACATCGGCCTCTGGAACGACAGCCAGGCGCAGGCTTTCCGGAGTTTGACATCGTTCATCAATGGTCAGGGTGCAGTACCAGGGATTCAACTTGCTCACGCAGGGCGCAAAGCCTCGACGGCTGCGCCCTGGAAAGGTGGCGGCCCTTTGAGACCCAGCGACGGCGGCTGGCAAACGGCTGCCCCAAGTGCGATCGCTTTTGCCGAGGATTATCCACCACCGCGAGAGCTCTCTCAAAAGGAAATCGACGAGCTCGTTGCACGATTTGCAGAGGCAGCACGACGAGCGCTCACGGCTGGCTTCAAGGTAATCGAACTTCACATGGCACATGGCTACCTGATGCACGAGTTTCTTTCACCGCTCTCAAACCATCGGCAGGATGAGTTCGGCGGGGGGCTTGAAGGACGCGCAAGATTTCCGCTACGGGTTGCTGAGGCCGTTCGCAAGGCTTGGCCAGCGACCCTCCCGGTGTTCGTTCGGATATCGGCAACGGACTGGGTCGAAGGCGGCTGGGATCTGAACCAATCAATAACGTTAGCCCGATGGTTGGGGGAGATCGGTGTCGACCTCATCGATTGCTCGAGCGGGGGTCTCGTCCCGCATGCGAAGGTCCCTCTTGCGCCTGGATATCAAGTACCATTTGCTGCGGCTATCCGTCGAGAGGTGGGCGTAGCCACGGGAGCAGTGGGATTGATCACGGAAGCACAACAGGCCGAGGATATCCTCGTGCGTGGTGATGCTGACGCGATTATTCTTGCAAGGGCGATGCTGCGAGATCCCTACTGGCCACTCCACGCCGCACAGGCGCTCTCTGTCGATGTCCCTTGGCCTGTTCAGTACCTGCGGGCAAGAACCTAAGGAAGAACCCCCATCGACAAACAGGTGAGGAGACACTTTCATAAAACACGATGCCTCTTTTTCAACAATTCTCTGTGTATTGGTCACCCCCTTCGTTCTCTTACAGGCTGCTGGAGTTCTCAGCCTCAAGGGGGATTGGATTGCCTACACAGTCGCCGTTCCGCAAGAAGCGACAGACAGGGCAGGAGCGGCATATGACAAGCTCTATTCACCTCAACTCGTACAAAGGAAATCCGGCCATTCATCAGCACTGCCCGTTCTGCTCTCGTGAGGGCTCGCCGAGTCTACTTTGTCTGAATGTCCAGGATCCTTTCGGGATATGACTTGGATTTCCCTTTGCTGGTTTATGCCACATGTTTTCTCTCGTTGTGAAAGGAGATTAACTGTTATGAATAGGCGGCACGCGATTTTGATATTTCTGACTGTGCTGGCTTTGCCCAAGTTTGCACAGAGTCAATCTGCTTCCGCAGTTGATCCGAAGATAGAAGTCGATAGAATCTTTGCAAGATGGAATTCCTCGGAGACGCCAGGTTGTGACGTTGCGGTTTCTCGGAACGGTCACGTTGTACTATCCCGCGCCTATGGCATGGCGGACCTTGAGCACGGGATCCCAAACTCGCCGGAGACAGTTTTCGAAGCGGGTTCGGTCTCGAAGCAGTTCACTGCAGCGGCAATAGTCCAACTTGCACAGCAGAGGAAGCTTGGACTCGATGATGACGTGCGGAAGTACATCCCCGAGCTACCCGACTATGGATCCAAGATCACGCTTCGGCATCTCATGAATCACACCAGCGGTTTGCGTGACTGGGGGGCAATTGTAGATGTGGCCGGTTGGACGCGCGGTACCCGTCTCCATACACAGGCCCATGTTCTCGATGTGGTCAGCCGACAAAAGTCTCTCAACTTCCCATCCGGATCTGAGTACTCATACAGCAACACGGGCTACAATCTCTTGGCCATGATTGTGGAGCGGGTAAGTGGAGAGGCATTTGCCAACTTCACGAAAAGGAGCATCTTCGATCCGCTTGGCATGAAGCACACCGGCTGGCGTGACGACTTTGCCCGGATCGTGCCGGGCCGAGCCATCGCATATTCGCGGAGGGAAGGAGGCTACTCTATGAATATGCCGTTTGAAAACGTGTATGGAAACGGGGGGCTCCTCACCACGGTGGGCGATCTGCTTCTCTGGAACGAGAACTTCATCCACGGCAAGGTTGGTGGGCCTTCGCTTGTGGAGGAACTCCAGCGGAGAGCAGTACTCACGAGTGGGCAGAAGATAAGCTATGCCGAGGGTCTCCGTGTGACCACATACAAAGATGTTCCGGAAGTGAGCCATAGTGGATCGACAGCGGGCTACCGGGCTTTTCTGATGCGATACCCCACGCAGCATCTCTCCGTCGCCTTGCTCTGCAATCTGGCCGCTATGAACCCGGATTCGCTTGCACACCAAACAGCCGATATTTTCCTGCGCGACTATATAAGTGAGAAAAAATCGGAAGTGATTTCACTCCCGCTCAATGCTCTGAAAGCAAAGGCAGGGCTCTATCGCAA
>CAZTKU010000066.1:10697-13639 GCA_964614245.1 uncultured Ignavibacteriaceae bacterium | reverse complement strand
ATAGAGTTTTGTTGGACCAAGTTCCCAATAACTGACATCGATCTCATCTGAACGCTCCGCCGTTTCAGCAAGCATCACCAGTTTGTTCTCGTGCACCTCCACAAAACCACCGCTCGTTGCGTACCGTGATTCGCCGCCGGCTGCATCAACAACCTTAACCTCTCCCACTGCTATGTTCGACAGAAGTGGCGCGTGATTCCTCAACACCTGAAATCCTCCCATCACACCGGGAGCACTGAAGCTGGTGACATCACCGCTGAAGACCACCTTGTTCGGCGTAACGATCTCAAGTCTATAGATCTTGTCCGTCATGGTACGCTACGCAGCCTTCAATTTCTTTGCTTGCTCCACCACCTCGTCGATCGTGCCGACCATATAAAAAGCACCCTCGGGCAGGTCATCAAACTCACCTTCGACGATCCCCTTAAAGCCGCGGATGGTGTCTTCCAGCTTCACATACCGGCCTGCACGTCCCGTGAACGCCTCCGCCGTGAAAAATGGCTGAGACAAAAATCTCTCGATTTTTCTCGCTCGAGCGACGGTGACCTTATCCTCGTCGGAAAGCTCGTCCATGCCGAGGATATTGATGATGTCCTGAAGGTCCTTGTATGTCTGCAGTATCTCTTTCACCCTCTGCGCCACATAGTAGTGTTCCTCACCGACGACTGCCGGATCAAGAATTCGAGACGTGGAGTCAAGAGGATCGACCGCGGGATAGATGCCTTTATCTACGATTTGCCGGCTCAACACCGTTGTTGCATCGAGGTGGCTGAATACCGTTGCCGGTGCAGGATCTGTCAGGTCATCTGCAGGGACGTAAATCGCTTGCACGGATGTGACCGAGCCCTTCTTCGTCGAAACAATCCGCTCCTGCAACTCGCCCATCTCCGTACCAAGGGTCGGCTGATACCCTACCGCAGAAGGCATACGACCCAGGAGCGCCGACACCTCGGAACCGGCCTGAACAAAACGGAAAATGTTGTCGATGAACAGAAGGACATCTTTTCCCTCCTCATCACGGAAATACTCCGCAGTGGTCAAGGCCGTGAGGCCCACGCGCTGACGCGCACCCGGCGGTTCGTTCATCTGTCCGAAGATCAACGCAGTCTTCTCCAGCACACCCGATTCCCTCATCTCGAGCCAGAGATCGTTCCCCTCTCTTGTCCGTTCGCCGACGCCGCCAAATACTGAATAGCCGCCGTGGTGTGTCGCGATGTTGTGAATCAACTCCGTGATGATCACGGTCTTCCCGACTCCCGCACCACCGAACAGTCCGGTCTTTCCGCCTTTCGAGTAGGGCTCGAGCAGGTCAATGACCTTGATGCCAGTCTCGAACATCTCTCTCTGTGTCGAGAGCTGGTCAAAGCTCGGCGCCGACCGATGGATCGGATAGTAAGCCTTCGCTTCCACGGGTCCGAGACCATCGATGGGCTGCCCGACAACGTTCAGCAAACGCCCAAGAACCTTCGGACCGACGGGAACGGTAATGGACCCACCTGTGTCATAGGCCTTCATTCCTCGCACGAGACCATCAGTCGAGTCCATCGCCACAGCCCGTATCCGATCCTCGCCCAGCTGCTGCTGTACTTCGACGACCAGATCCTCCTGGACTCCTTCGATACTCACCCGTGGAATCTTGACGGCATTCATGATGGCAGGAAGCTTACCCGTAGGGAAGTCGATATCGACGACTGGACCAATAATCTGAACGACGAATCCTTCGGTCATTTGCTGCCTTTCGTTTCCGATAATAAGAAGATGCTGTGGACAAAAAGACCGGCGAAACTTAAAGAAATCTTGCCCGAAAATCAACGTGCGCTTCTGATTGCGTCGATGATCAGGTTGCCATGACCTCTGCCGTTCTCAATGAAGATCTTGTTGTTAAACTTACCGGCAGCGATCGAGCCGGCCACAAAAAGGCCTTTCACGTTCGTTTCCATCGTCTCCGGATTGTACACAGGGCCCAGCGAGCTGCTGTCGATCTTCACTCCGGCCCGCTCCAGCATTCCGGTGTCCGGCCGGTAGCCGATCATCACGAAAACGAAGTCGTTAGGAATCGCCGCCCCGTGCTTTCCCTCAACGACGATTGAGTCTGGGCGAATCTCACGCACCCGCGTCTCAAACAAGGCCTTGATCTCGCCCGACCTGAACCTATTCTCAATGTCCGGCAGAACCCAATACTTGACGCCGTCGCTCAATTTGGCTCCGCGATGAATCAACGTGACATTCGCTCCGCCGCGGAAGAGGTCCAATGCAAATTCTACCGCGGAATTCCTCCCTCCCACTACCGCGACATTCCTGCCGAAGTACGAGTAGGGCTCATCGTAGTACCTCTTGACCTTCGGAAGATCGGCTCCTGGAACGTCGAACGGATTCGGGTGATCGAAGTATCCTGTCGCGATCACGACATGTAGGGCAGAGTACGACGTCACGTTCGTCGCGACCTCAAAGCCACCAGAATTCCGCTGAAGCCGCGCGACCTCTTCGCCCTGCTTCACGGAGAGCTGAAAAAACTTCGCAACCATTTGATAGTATCGAATGCATTCGACGCGGGTTGGGCGGAAGCCGCTCGCAGTGAAGGGAATTCCCCCGATTTCCAAGAGCTCGGGTGTCGAGAAGAACGTGAGATTGACCGGGAACCTCCGGATCGCGTCGACAACCGAACCTTTGTCGATAACAAGACAGGACAATCCGTGCTTCTTGGCTTCGATGGCACACGAGAGACCGGAAGGTCCGGCGCCGACAATCATGAGGTCGTAGGTGATCACTGGAGAATCACTGGAGAACAAAAAATCCGCGCGTAGCGGATTGTGAAATGAAGATGGAACCGGAATCTGAAGGAGGCGCTCAACTCGCGCCGTCGAGATCAGAGCTGAAGGTGGGATTTGAACCCACGACCTGTCCCGTTCCGAACGAAGTTCGGAACGAGGATTCTCGTCCCG
>CAZTKU010000066.1:0-10597 GCA_964614245.1 uncultured Ignavibacteriaceae bacterium | reverse complement strand
ACGGTTTATCCCGATGCCGCTTCGAGCTGAAGGTGGGAGTCGAACCCACGACCTGTCCCGTTCCGAACGAAGTTCGGAACGAGGATTCTCGTCCCGCGTTTTTGCGGGACGGAACGGTTTATCCCGATGCCGCTTCGAGCTGAAGGTGGGAGTCGAACCCACGACCTGCGGTTTACGAAACCGCTGCTCTACCACTGAGCTACTTCAGCATATCCTTGCTGGCGGCATCGGGACTGCTCTATTTATCCCGACTTTCTTTTGTCGGGACCGCTGCCTGCCCCGAGTTCCTTATCGGGGAGCTACTTCAGCAAAATCACCAATAAATATAGAAAAAAAGGGCTCGTGGAGCAATAAGAAATTTCAACCTCCTGCACTTGACAATAATGTGGAGCGTGAGTACAATTCGTCAAAGACAGTTTCTCCCGTTCTTTGAAACCCACCAATTTACCTAAGGAGGATACTATGAAGCAAGCTCATGTGCCTCTGAAGACAAACACTGAACAACCCAAGATGGTTCTGCGCAAGCTTGGCTTGTTGGAATCGCGCAAGCAGTCAAAGAAAAAGGGCTTCAAACAACTTCGGATCGTACAGAGCGTCAACGCAGGGCGTGTTCGCGGTGGGCACTCTTTCCATTGATTCTGCTGACATAACAATCGCTACAAACACAAGGGCCTCTCTGAAGAAGAGAGGCCTTTTCTTTTCTGCCATAGAGGAAAAACGAGAAAGCTCGGACAAGAGTTGGGCTCTTCGTCAACCTGACTTCGGCTTCAGCAACGGCTTCTCTACGTGGAAGTATAAGCAAGAAGTCCACTCGATGAAGAATGCGGAGCCTATTTAGATACTGGTGTATAATCAAGCGGCAGCATTTCGGCCGCCCGTTCGTAAGACCAATATCCGTAGACCGTAACGGCCAGGGGGTCAGAGAGCTGCCCAGCGGAATTGAAAACAATCGATGGTATGTTCAAGCCGAGCAGCGAGATTTGCCGGTTCGACGTGATCAGCGGTCCGACCGCCTGTTTCTCAATGAAGGACTGATACCCTGGATCGACTTCCTCGTGTTCATACAACACGTGTAGGAGCCCTGCAAATGACATTCTGAATTCGTAGGGGTATTCGCCTGCTCGAAGGATTTCCTCCCGACTCGACGCCCGGCCTGCAAATCGCGTGAATGCCTTCGATGCCATGAACAACGGGACAATTCGCACAGCAAATCCTTCTTCCCCAAGCCGTCCTTGCGCGAGCGCTGCGAGGAAGTGGTGGAGGGAGCCGCGGTAAGCACGTTCGCGCGCAACTTTCCACTCTTCCTGCCTCTCCGGGCTTCGCGTTACCAATTCTTCGAACTTCGCCACGCCTGCATATCGAAACAGTTCATCACTCACGCTAAATTCACGCAAGTGATACTCGATGCGGTAGCCAAGAGCGTCATTCCCGAATTTCAAAGGGAGGCGCCCCGTTGCGGTCAGTAATCGCCTGCCACTGTCGTAGACGAAGTCGAGCACTTCCGGGTTGATGATCCTGCATCGAGCTGCGTTTTGGGAATGCCCCAGGAATTCTCTCTTGAAACGCTCAAGCCCCTTTTTCCACTCGGCTGGATCAACCGCGGTCACCTCGACAGACGGCAGCTGAACCGGCTCCTGTCTTAATCTGAATTCAATCGATCCCTTTGACTGTTCAAAGAGGGCGAACCTCATTCGCCCTTGGCCATATCCGAGAAGCGAAGCAACGACCTCGTGCGTGCCAACGGGCACATTCTTGATTCGAAATCGACCGTCACTGTCAGATGACGCACCCAAAGATGAGTTGGCGATGAAAACGTTGACTTGCGCGAGCGGTGTTCCCGTCGAGTCATCAAGAACTCTGCCGATGACCGTCACGCTAGGAAGAGTCTGCTTCTGTGCGTCAAGAGAGAATAGTGGAAAGGAAAAAAGAAGAACAAAGGAAAGCAGCTTTCGCTTCACGACCAAAGTCCCCACGATGCGGACTACCCGCTCACCACGTTTGTAGGCTTGCCGCCAAGGAACGCCTTGATATTCTCAGCCGCGATCTGCATCAGTCGCTTGCGCGCTTCGATGCTTGCCCAGGCAATGTGCGGCGTAATGACGCAGCGAGGAGCTACGAGGAGCGGATTGTCAGGAGAGGGCGGTTCTGCACCAAGGACGTCCAATCCTGCACCGGCAAGGTTTCCTTTGCAGAGGGCGTCGGCGAGAGCAGCTTCATCGATGAGTGGACCACGCGCAGTGTTGATGAGAATCGCGCTCCGTTTCATCTTCGCAAGACGTTCTGCGTTCATCAAGTGCCTTGTCTCCTCATTCAGCGGGCAATGCAAAGTTAGCACATCCGACATCGCCAGCACCTCATCAAGCGGGTAACGAAAGATCCGGAAACCTGGAAGCAGCGTGGGCTCTTGCCCGGCCTCACCCACAGCAACCACTCTCATTCCAAAGGCGTGGCCTACGAGCGCGACCCTCTTGCCGATAGCCCCCAGGCCAACAATGCCGAGCGTCTTTCCAGCGAGCTCATGTATCGGCGCGACCGTATAACTCCAGTCGGGTGAGCTGGTCCATCTTCCCTCGCGCACTGAGCGAATATGGTCAGCGGTGTGACCGACCAGCTCCAGCACGAGCGCGAAGACGAGCTGTGTGGCTGAGCTGCTGCTGTAGCCCGGGATGTTGGAAACGATGATGCCGCGCTCTTTCGCGGCGCTGATGTCAACAATATTATACCCCGTTGCAAGCACACCGATGTAGCGCAACGTCGTCAAATGCGCGATGGCATGCTGGGACACGATGGTCTTGTTTGTCAGAACGATTTCTGCCCCCTCCGACCTCGCGATGACATCGCTCGCGGGCGTCCGGTCGTGCACAGTCAGCTCTCCTAAGGACGCTAAGGGCCTCCAGTCGAGATCGCCTGGATTGAGCGCATATCCATCCAAAACGACGATTCTCATCGTATCTTGTTCGATGCTTTCGGATTGTTCAGCGTCGGCATCATCGGCTACGTGATGTGCCTGGAGCTAAGGAATGAACAGGAGAGGCACATGACACACCGCGAGCACGGCGTATTTCCATGCCGTTTCTCTTCTCACCCCAGGGGCAAGCACGGCAAAGTAGATCCCCTTCGCCACAACGTTGCTCAACATCGCAACGACGATTGCGCGGGCAACGATCTGCCCCTGACCCCCTGAAGGATTAAGGAGTGTAAGAATGAACGGATCAATGTCTGTCACGCCGACGACGGCGGAAAGGGCCAGAACGCCTGCACTGCCCATGCCCTCTTGGATCAATTCTGTGGCGATGGTGAGGATAACGAAGAGAAGGCCGAAAACGACTGCGGGTCTAATTTCGAATGGGTTGTGGAGGTTGGGAAGAGCAGATTCATTAATGCCTTCTTCACCTGATTTCGCGCGAAACGAAAGCGCGACACCGACGAACGCAAGCATCGTCAGCCTCCACCACATGGCGGGGAGGTATGCCGGGTTGAGTACGAGAATCAACACGAGGATGCGGATATACATGACACTGCTCGCAAGGACGGATGCCTGCAGAGCGGTCTTTGACCGACCCGGATTACGTTGCGCAATTCTGCCGACAGCGAGCGTCGTCGCCGTGCTCGACACAATGCCACCCAGAATTCCCGACAACCATAGGCCGACCTTGTTCCCGAATTTCTTCGAAAGAAAATAGCCGACGAAGCCAATCGTCGACACCAGAATGACGATCTGCCAGATGCGTGTGGGATTGAGATGGAACCGGGTGTACTCTTGGTTCGGGATAACCGGGAGGACGATGAGGGTCACCAGGAGGAACTTGACGACCGCGAGAAACTCGACCTTGTTGAAACGGTCGACGTACGTTTCCAGCTCGGCTTTTTCAGAGAGCAGCATCGTATCGACGATACCAAGAGCCATTGCGATCCACACATCGGCAAGCAGCGCGAGAGCTCCAACGATGAAGGTCAACAGCACGGAAGCCTCACTCGTGAAGCCATACCGTCCCGCCTTGATTTTTGTGATATATGCTATCGCCGCCAGGACACTCACCGAGGCCAGCCCGATCGGGAGCATGAAGGCTACACCGGAGTGGTAGAGCCACGCGCAGCCAAATCCGAAGAGACTGATGATCGGATAGGTGCGAACACCCCCGAAGACGACGCCACGGTGTTCGACCTTGGTGCTTTCCCGCTCCAAACCAACGAGAAAGCCGAGCGCCAGAGCGACTGCGAATCGCAGTTCGATTGTCCATTCTATCGCGTTCATTGTGAGTTGTCTTCCTTAGGTCGGTAATATTGCCACTTCAACTTCATTCACAGCAAGAACAGCGCGCAGGACAGCGGGAGCAATTTCAACAAGAAATCCGCGTTTTCCGCCATTGATGTAAATCTGGGGCATATCGAAGATCGTCCTCTCCACGTACACGGGGATCCCGTGGCGCGTGCCAAAAGGACTTGTTCCCCCAAACACATATCCCGTGTGCTTCTGCGCAGTCGTCTCGTCGCATGGTTCCACCTTCTTCACTCCAATCACTCGCGCGAGTTGCTTCGTCGAGACCTCGCGATCTCCGTGCATCAACACCAGCAAAGGCTTCCGCTCGTCTGTCTGCATCACGATTGTCTTCACGACTTCATGCTCGGCGACGTTGAGCGCTGCAGCGGAAAGACGCGTCCCCCCATGCTCCTCATAGACATATTGGTGCGGCTTGAAAGCGACACCCTTTTCGCGCAACACCCGGATGGCCGGTGTGACAGGATATTCCTGTTTGGGCATTCACCGCACCGACTTTTCTCGTGGGGCGCGATTCAACCAGCCAAATTTCTTCAGTTCAATTTTCTCGTTCACAAACGCAATGCCTTCCTTCAGGAGCAATTGCCTCTGCTTCAGATAGTCACCACCTGCTCTCGGCAAGGAGATTCTCCCCTGAGCGTTTATTACTCGATGCCACGGTATGTCCACGCCAATGGGAAGATTGTGAAGGGCATAACCGACGAGTCGGGCCTGACCTGGCAGTCCGGCCTCGCGTGCAACCTCCCCGTATGTTGCGACTTTCCCTTTCGGGATTTGTCGCACGACCTCCAAGATGAGCTGATAGGTGCTGAGATTCCGCTGTGATTCCATATCCTGCACGGCAGCCCCGGATCTCCTCCGCGATTGCCGATGTGTCCTCAGAGAGTCGCAGTCTGTGCGAACTTCGCCAGCTCAGCGGCCGAAGCCTTCTCAACGTCCGCGTGCAGGCTGTTCCCACGCGCATCCATCGTCACGATGGCTGGGAAATCCTTCACACGCACGTGCCACATTGCTTCGGGGACACCAAACTCGAGCAAGTCGACCCCTTCCACTTCCTCAATGCACTTGGCATAGTATTGCGCCGCGCCGCCGATGGCGTTCAGATACACTGCACCGACTTCCTTGAGAGCAGCGAGCGTCTTCGCTCCCATACCACCCTTTCCAATGATTGCCCGGACACCAAATTTCTTGATGATGTCCGCCTGATACGGCTCCTCCCGAATGCTGGTCGTCGGGCCGGCGGCGTTCATGAACCATTTGTCGCCCCGTTTGAGCGCGACCGGACCGCAATGGTAAATTGCTCCGCCCTTCAGGTCGACGGGCGAATCGTGCGTCAGGAGATGGTGATGGAGCACATCGCGTCCCATATGCAGCATGCCGCTGAGGAGAAGAACATCGCCCACTTTCAGGCTGCGCACCTGAGTCTCCGACAGCGGCAGTGTCAGTCGTACCTCTCGACCAGTCAAGGGCAGCGCTTCAGCCTTTGCCATCTTCATCGCCGGTGTATCGCCCTTGTAGAGCCAGCGTTTGATTTCGCCGCTCGTAGGATCGATGATGACACCCAACCGTCGAAACGCCCAGCAATCGTACGCGACAGTCACAAAGAAGCTCGCCGGCAAACGATGGAACGACCCGATCTTGCAGCCGATGAGTGTGGCCAAACCACCGAAGCCCATCGCACCGATGCCGAGCTTGTCGGCATTCTCCATCACATACGCCTCCAGTTTTGCCAACTCGGGATTCGGATTGATATCGTCGAGCTCACGGAAGAGCTGCTGCTTGGCAAAGGAATATCCGGAAGCTCGGTCACCGCCGATCGCAACACCGATTGCCCCGACACTGCACCCCTGGCCTTGTGCCTGCCACACGGCGTGCATGATGCATTTCCGGACGCCATCCAACGTGCGATCGACTCGACCGAGATTCGGCAAGTCGCCCGGGAGAGAGTACTGGATGTTTTTGTTCTCGCATCCGCCCCCCTTAAGGATCAGCCTCACCTCGATGTCGGGCTTTTCCCATTGCTCAAAGTGAAGGGTGGGCGTTCCGTCACCGAGATTATTTCCGCTGTTCTTTCCCGTCAGCGAATCAACCATGTTCGGCCGGAGCATTCCCTGTTTGGTTGCCTCGACGATCGCCTCCAGGATCTGCTTCTTCATAACGATCTGATTCACCCCCACGGGCGTCTTGATCTCGAACGTGGGCATGCCCGTGTCCTGGCAAATCGGTCCGCAGTTCGTGACCGCCATATCGACATTGAGCGCGATCATCTGAAGCGCGAGATCAGATTGTGAACCCTCCTTCTCCCGGTTCATGGCATCGTTCAGCGCGCGTCGTACATCGGGTGGGAGGTTTGTGGACGTTTCAACGATCAGATTCAACATACTGTCTCTGAAGTGTTCCATACCAAGTCTCCTTGCGAGCTCTCGCTATCGAAATCAATGGGAGATGACTGTTTGGATCGTGCTCAATATATCAAATGCTCGGCGAAATGGCAAAGGACATTGCACCAACGAGGCTCTTTGCGTTGCCATTTCCATCCCTTTAGCCACGTCGATTCGTTCTCTCTGTACTTCAACAATGATAACGCCAGAAGGTTTCAAGACGCCTTTGACGCTTGGGATTGCGCGTTCAAGCCGACGACCTCGTCATCGCGAAACCTGCAAACCCTCGAACAACTCCATCTCACCGCTGAAAAAGAAGACGCGAGACCAGACGCGCGTGAGAATGAACAACTGTTGCAGGAGCACCATCAGGTAAATGGTACCGAAGGTCGTCATTCCGATCGACAGATCGAGCCAGAGATAGATGACAAACAGAACGATCGGTATCAGAAGCATCAAGAGCTGGAGGCTGACGACCTTGATGAAGTTGCGGAACACGAACTTCACGGCGCGCCAAGCGCTCCTGAGCATCGAGTGTGTGTTGCTGAGGACTGTGCTGATCTTAGCGTAGTCCGCAATGAGGATGACGATCATGATCGGCAACAAAAAGAGGACCACCATGACGAAGAAGGAGATGATCCAGGTGACCTCGGAAGTCGCCTCCGCAGTAATTGCATCGAACAGAACACCGAGGACGAATGTCCACAACAGGGCGCAAACGATCAGCAGGATTCCAAACAACAAGAACAGCCGGAGGAACCGAAAGAAATACGTGCCACATCCGGAGAGGAACTCCCGCAACGAGAACCGTGTGTCTTTTTCGCGAATGATCGTGAGAATCCCTCCCGCCAGCAGAGTGTTCACAAGCATGTAGATGAGAGAGAACCAGACGAGTTGGCGGAAGACGAGGTTCGCTCCTTCCCAGTGCTCCCGAAGAAATTCCTGCAGTACCGTGTAGTTCATCTCGCTCATCAGACTGGAAGTCGCCATGGTTGCGCCAAGTCCCTCGACGAGCACAGACCGGAGCGCGAGCGCTAATCCCAATACTGCCAAGAGATTGACAACATACAGCAGGAGGACCATCCGAAACTCAGAAGTGGCTCGCTTGATGCCGGCCGTAAATGCGAGAATCACACTCATTGTCGTTACCTTCCCTTTCGGAGTTTTCAGTTTTTATCCAAGTATCGCGGCAAGTTGAAAGGCGTTTTGCAGCCAGAAAAGGAACTTCAGTGTGTATTTCCAGATCGGGGCGGTCGGCGGTTCCGTCGTCTTGCTGTTGTTCATCCAGTTGACGTCGATGACAAGAACCGTGTCAGGATCTACCGTTGCCCAGAGAATCTTCTCCGGACGGCGGTATTTGAACTCGACCCACCGGCTCTGCCCGTCCCACTGTTCCCGGACTTCCTGACCATTATCGAAGTGAACCAGGACGGAGGTAGGCAATTTAATTTCACCGAGCCGAATGGCAACGGTGCGGGAATCGTACAACTTCTTAGCCCCTTTGTCTTTCTTCTCTTCGAGCGTGACTTTCTTCCCCTCACGTTCAACAACTCCCTGAATCGGAGTGACCTCGTTGTTCGCGATGTACCTCAATGCATAGTCGCAGACGTCCGTTCCATAGAGAACCTGGTCGAAATACCAGTTCAAGTCCTTCCCAAACTTGTTCCCGTGGAATTTCGGGACGATCTCGTTCACAGTCGCCAGGAAATCACGGGCACACGGATGCTTGAATTTCCACCGGTTGAAGTAGGTTTTCATCAATGTGTCCATCACTGTCCGACCGATCATTCGCTCGAGCGTTGTCAAGAAAACTGCTGTCTTCTGGTACGTCAGAGTTCCGTAGCCTCCCTGCTTGAACTCCCACGCGTGCGTGAACACCGGTGCGATCTTCGGGTTGAACATTCCTGAATAACTGGAGTGTGAACTCTCGAGGTCGCCCGACTGGAATCCCGGCAGTTCAATCGCCGAAGTCTTGACACCGTAGACCTCGTCCATAATGCGGGTCTCATAATACGTGTTGAACCCCTCGTCCATCCACGCTTCTTCAAATTCATTGTTCCCGACGAGGCCGTACCAGTAGTTGTGGCCAAACTCGTGAACTGTCACAAGCTCCGCGAATTTCAAAGATGTCCCGATACCCCAGAACGAACCGGCCGTGATCAGGGTCGGATACTCCATTCCTCCGGCTCCCATCGCTCCATACGCCGGGTCTACGATCGTAAGGTTCGGGTATGGATAGAGGCCGACATGGTTGTGGAAGTACTCGAGCGCAGCCTTGGCAGATTGAAAATACCTCTCGGCCTGATGAACCCGCTGCGGTTGCATGAGGACTCGAATCTTCACGTGACGCCATTGTTCGCTCAGATCGACGTACGTTGGCGATGCCGTCCACGCGAAATCGTGGACGTCCTCGGCGTGGTGAGAGACGGTCTTTGTCCCGTCTCCGTTCTCCTTCGAACTTTGCAGAATACCAGTCGCTCCCACGACGAAGTCCTTCGGAACGGTCATGTCCACGACATAGACTCCGTAGTCCGCATAAAACTCCGTGTTGGCATGAAATTGATGACAATTCCACTGGCCTTTCACTGCATACCGTTGTCCGGCAGCTTCATAAACACCGATCTTGGGGAACCACTGGGCAACCATGTAGTAGTTCTGATAGTACCCGGTGCGAGCGAAGATTCGGGGGAGTTTGGCGACAAAATCAATGTTCAGTTGAATGGATCCCTTCGGACGAACAGGTTTCGTGAGCTGAACACGGATCACTGTCTGATCCTTTGAGTTGTCGTCATCCGGGTGGATAAACTCGATCCGGGGCCTCAGGTCTTCACCTTCGGCTGTCTTCATCGAATTCACGTCGATCCATCCCCAACCGCCTTCCGGTATCTTGAGTCCACGTAATCCCCCACCGGACTCCTTCATGAACGTTGATTCGGTGTTCTTGAAGGCGTTGAGATAGAGGTGAAACTGTAATTCATGGACGATATCATTTGACGTGTTACGCCATGTCAGCGTCTCCTTGCCCGTGAGCATTTTCTGATCGGTGTCGAGCTTCACAGAGATTTTGTAGTTGGCGATACGGGGACTGAGCGGGTCTTTGAAGATAATTTGTCTGGCAAAACCAACGGATGCGCAAAACATGAGAGCAACCGCGAGCGCCACAAGCTTGAGTTCCGTCGTCATGATAATGGTCCTTCGTGTTGCGGTTTCAGAAATATCGCAGGCTGAAGCCTGCGCCTACGATCTTTTTGGACAACGTCGCGCCGCGATTTGTCGAACGCAATTCGCGACCCATCGGGCAGTGATCACTTCCACCTCACCACACCCACTTTCACAAGATCTTCGATGAAGCGATCGAATCCAAGGACGGCATCACGGCCGAACTCGCCGATCAGCGCCCGTTCGACCTCTGAGATGGTTCGCTTGCCGTCAATGAAATTGACGATCTCAAATCGGACGTCGCCATTGAGCTGATAACGGGCCGAGCTGCCTGCTCTTTCTGCCTCGGGCAATTTGCTTTCGGGCAATCCAAAATCAAGCGGACCACGAGTCAGACGAACCGGCACTCGCCTGTCGACGATTGACGAAGGGACGGCCACGCTTTTCTTTCCCAGCCGCGCAGCGGCACTCTGTTTCACCTCATCCGCGAGCACGCGCGCGTATGCATCGGCTTGCTTCTGGAATGCCTCGACTGCGCGACGTACCTCTTTCTGGTCGTTGAACGACAACGTTGTGGCCAGACCTTCTTTTTCCAGCCGCGTATTCTCTTCAATCACAGTAAGAGCTTCGCCGGCCTTTGCCGGGATTTGCTCAAGCGGAGAGTTGAGGACAAGTTGAAGCGCTCTTCGCCCGGCTTCGCCAAGCCTCTGGGTCGAGTTCGCGAAGGCCAGATACGCAAGGTCAAGAGCCTGATTTGGCTCCAGATTGGCCAGGAAGA
>CAZTKU010000065.1:0-13664 GCA_964614245.1 uncultured Ignavibacteriaceae bacterium | reverse complement strand
CGGCCTGACACCAAGGATCGTCCTGGCAAGCCTCGTTGCATACTGGGCAGGTGAGTTTTCAAACTCCTTCGTCCTGGCGAAGCTGAAGCTTATCACGAACGGAAGGTGGCTGTGGACAAGAACGATTGGCTCAACGCTGGTGGGTGAAGGGGCAGATACAGCGCTGTTCGTGGCGATCGCATTCACCGGCACACTGGAACCGGGGATGCTCCTGGCAGTTGCCGTCTCGAACTATGTCTTCAAGTGCGGAGTTGAGGTTCTCTTCACACCGATCACATATGCGGTCGTGGGCAAGTTGAAGAAAGCGGAGGGAATTGATTGGTTTGATCGCGAGACGGACTTCAATCCGTTCCGGTTCTCGTTATCGTAGCGACCCAGCCCGGTAAGTCCGGCATCTGCCAGGATCGAGATAAATAGGTATCGCAGGTTAAGTTTGCTGAAGCCCCAAAAATGAACTGGGGAGATTCTGGTGAAGTGGCTCTAGTTCCCCTTCTTCACCGAGAACTTGAATGTGCTCCCCTTTCCAACCTCACTCTCAACCCAGATTCTGCCCCCGTGTGCCTTGATGATCTCGCGGCAGATCCAGAGGCCCAGCCCCGTTCCCTTGATCTTGCCGGCTTCACCCGAATCAACACGAATGTATTTCTGGAAGAGCCTGCCGATGTATTCCTCCGGAATCCCGAGCCCCTCGTCACTGACCGAGAAGAGAACCTCATCAGGCTGACCTTCGTGCGGACCCACGGCGACCGTGATGCAACCGCCCGCCGGTGAGTACTTGACGGCATTCGAGATCAAGTTCTGCAGCACCTGCCGAAGCTTGTTCTGATCACCCCGCACGTACGAATGATTCAGATCAACGGAATAGTTGAACGAGTGACGGCTTGAGATCTTCACCATCGAGACTGCTTCCTGGATGATCATTTCGACGTTGACGATCTTGAACTGATAGTTGAGTTGACCCGACTCGATCTTGGCGATGGAGAGCGTGTCCTCCGCCATTTTGCTGAGCTTGCTCGCCTGATCGACGATAATATTGAGGTACTCACGGAGCCGGTCGGGACTTATCTCCTTGCGAAGAAGCGATTTGGCAGCGAGCATGATCGTGGAGAGCGGCGTTCGGAAGTCGTGCGAGACGATGCCAACGAAGTCCGTCTTGAGCCGGTCGAGCTCCACGAGGCGCAGATTGCTCTTCTTGATCTGTTCAAAGAGCTTGGCGTTGCGAATCGCGCTTCCGATTTGATCGCAAAGGGTTTTGAGCACAACGACATCAGTTTGATCGAATGCGTAGAGCTTGGTGTCCTCCACGTTCAGCACTCCGATCACCTCTGTGTCGATCATGATAGGAAGAGCGAGCTCAGAGTTCGTGTTGTGATATTGGTACGCGAGGTAGCGGGAATCCAGCGACACATCGTTCGCGAGGACATGCTGACCATGCTCCGCGACCCAGCCGATGACCCCCTGGCCGATCTTTTGCCGATAGCCGTGAGGCAGAAAATCGATGTAATTGCCGGAGTGTGCGGTGAGGACGAGGTCGTTCTCATCGCGGCTCACGAGGAAAATTGTGACATCAAAATACTGGAAGTTCTTCTGAATCGCGTCCGAGGCCGAGCTCATGAGCTCATCGATATCGAGGGAAGAAGTCAGTTTGCCCCCGACCTCATTGACGAGCGCGATCTGCGCCACACGCCTCTGCGCGCGCTCCAGCTGGCTTGTATGTCGCAGGGCAATCCCGATTTGGAGGCTGAGCAGCTGGGCCAGCCACAAGTCAGGATCGATGAACGCGCTGGGTTTGGAAGAACCGAACAACAACGCACCGAGAATTTCTTCGTTCGTCTGCACCGGCACAATCAGGAGCGACCTGATCCCCAAGTCCTTCAGCTTCCCTTCGAGCGCAGCGTGGAATGAGGGTGCAGAATCGATATCGACGACGATCCCCGCCGTGTTCTGAATCGCCCAGCCCGGCATGCCGACGTCCACAGAGAAATGCTTGTGGTCAAGTTCGATGGCATCCATCAACGGCGAGAGGGTGTTGATGACGTAATGGGTCTTGCTCTGGCTCAGCAAGCTCACAAAAGCGCACTCGCCATCGATCAGCCTCTTCACATCCTCTTTCAGAGTCCGTATGATTTCCTCGCGCGATCGTGCAGCATCGATCTTCAATGACAGATCGCTCAGCATGTTCACGCGCGTATTGAATTCGTGCGCCTCCAACAGGCGCGTACGCATCTCCTCCGGCGAGAGGAATTCGATGTTTTCGGGGGTTTGCCAGTCTGGTGACATGAATCGCTTTATCGAAGGTTCCACTCTTGACCATCCGAAATGTGAGAATCCATCCTACGTACCTATGATGATGTGATCCTGGCGAATTGCTCGTTCCCGACACGCAGAGGGCTTTTCCATTCCTGAGCGAGCATGCCGTACACAATATGATCGACATAGTGGTTGTACAGCCACTCGGCATCCCGCAACAGCCCTTCCTGTTGGAATCCCAGTCGTTCGGGAATGCCTCTGCTCTTGAGGTTTCCAACGGCACATCGAATCTCCACACGGTGCATGCTCCAGCTCTCAAACGCATACTCAACCAGCGCTCTGCATGATTTTGTCATGAGGCCGCGACCCTGATAGTGCTCCCCCAGCCAGTATCCGATGTTCGTGGAACGGTTCATCCAGTCGTGGTGATGATAACCGATGACCCCAACCAGTCGCTCAGCGTGCCAGATGCCCATCTGAAATCCGGCGTTCGCGGCGAGCTGCCGCAAAGCCGACTCGATGAATGTCCGCGTATCGCCCATACTCTGAGTCGCGTCCAGCCACGGGAGCCATTCACGAAGATAGCGGCGACATGAATCTGTGAGCGCAAACAGTTCCTCGGCGTCGTGGAGGTCCAGCGTCCTTAGGCGTAGGCCTTCTTCAACGGGCAACGTGATCATCTGTCCTCTCTATTCATCGACCAGAACGTCGAACCGGACGACATCATATCCTTTTTTCGCATCCAGGAAGGAGTACACGACTCCGACAAAAGCAGACGCCATGCCCACGAGGAACATTAATGTGATCAGGACATTTGATCGAAGCACTTCGCTAAAGAAGCTTACCCCGATCAGGAGCGACGTCACAATGAAGAGAGCGATTGCACCGGTGTAACACATTACCGAGTTACGCACGAGTCTTGCCCGCACCATGAGATGCTCGATTTGCCGAGCCACGCTCTCCAGCCGCAGATTCTCCTCAAACGTCGGCTCTCCAGCCTTCTTCATCAGCTTTCGCTTCTCGTCGTTGATCAACCTGATTCTATTGAGCACCATCGAGTACTTGTTGCTGGTTGCAAGCAAGAGGAGACCACAGGCGTTGATCATCACAGCCGGCGCCAGGATAAGCTGGATAACTTGAATGACAGAAAGACTCTCACCAATACTGGATTCCATTGCCACCGGCTCCTTGGACCGCATGGGGAGCTACGCCCGGACGACCTCGCCCATGACAAACGGCCGTTCCCGCTTTCGTTTGAGCACCGCCAAGACTCGGTCCGCATCCGCCGGAGGAACGATCAGAATCAGGCCCACGCCGAGGTTAAAGGTCTTTCGCATCTCCTCTTCCGGCACATTTCCGGCCTCTTGAATAATCCTGAAGATCGCCGGCCGTTCCCACGCATTCCAGTTGATGTTTAGCCGAAAACCCTTCGGGATCACCCGCATCGTGTTCCCTTCAATGCCACCCCCCGTAATGTGGGACATGGCGTGCATTCGAAATGTCGATAAGAGCGGATGTACTACCTTCAGATAAGAACGGTGAACTGCCAAGAGAGTTTCGCCCAGTGTGGCGCCTAGCCTGTCCATATACTGATCCAGCCGAAATCGTTCAAGTAAAATGGCACGGGCAAGAGAATATCCGTTGGTGTGCAAACCTGTCGACGGGAGGGCAATCAGCACGTCGCCGCGCTTGACGTTCTTGCCATCGACGATTCGGCGTTCGTCCACGACACCGACGATCGTGCCCGCGATATCGTACTCTCCCTCGGAGTAGAAGCCGGGCATTTCCGCCGTTTCTCCCCCAACGAGGGAGCATGCATTTTCCTTGCATGCGCGAACGAAGCCGGAGATCACCTGAGCAGCGACAGACGGAGCAAGTTGTCCCGTTGCGAAGTAGTCAAGGAAATACAATGGGCTCGCTCCGCAGACAAGGATGTCATTCACGCAGTGATTGACCAAATCCTGACCGACCGTGTCGTGCTTGTTCATCGCGAACGCGATCCTCAGCTTCGTGCCGACACCGTCGACGCTCGACACGAGAACTGGCCTTCGCATACTGCGAAAATCTGCGCGATAGAATGCGCCGAACGCTCCGATGTCGGCGAGAACATTGCGCGTGAACGTGGATCGGACATCCTTCCTGATCCGCCGGACAAGCTCCTCGCCCGCCTCTATGTCAACTCCCGCATCCTTGTACGTCTTCGTCGGCATCATCAGGATTCGAAATCAGCATTCTCAAGATACCTGTTTTTCTTCATGTGAACAAGAATTATTTTGTGCGATGATCGAAGATGAGTGACGGTTGCTGGAGATCGATGACGATCGTGTTCGCGAAGAAAGTCTCGATTCAAGCTCTGCGGAATCTCCTCAGGAAGCAGACCCACGCGTTAGCCCGCGATGTCTCGTTTTAGTCCGTTTCTTGACAACGGGGAGAAGTCCTTGCGAAAATCGTGGAGCTTGACTATATTTTTGTGCCAAACGACAGCCGGGGATTCCTCAAGCGAATCGCATGCCAAGCGCCTCGATCAGCGGGACTGATGAACAGATTGAGATTCGGAAGATTTTCTGCATCGGGAGAAACTACGCCGAGCATGTCAAAGAGATGAAGGTTGCCATCCCGACATCACCCGTTTTCTTTCTCAAACCTGCTACAGCCGTCGTTCGCGACGGGGGAGTGATCAGTTTACCGCACATTTCCAAAGAGCTTCATCACGAAGTCGAGATGACGGTGTTGATCGGTAAAGGCGGAAGGAACATTTTTCGCGGCAATGCGCTTAACCATGTGATCGGATATGGTGTGGGGCTCGATATGACGTTAAGGGATATCCAGAGCGAGGCGAAGAAACAAGGTTTGCCCTGGACGCTGGCCAAGGGGTTCGACACCTCAGCCCCGATCTCTCCATTTGTCTCCGCGGACACGGTCACGGACCCGCACGATCTGGACATTCAGCTCACCGTCAACGGAACACGCCGGCAGCATTCCAACACGAAATACTTCATCTTCAAGGTCGATGAGTTGATCGCGTACATCTCGCAATTCTTCACGTTCGAACGCGGCGATATCATCTTCACCGGAACACCCGAGGGCGTCGCGTCAACTATCCCCGGAGATCGCCTGGAGGCCCAACTCTGTACTCCTTCCGGCACCGTGCTCACCTCCCTCAGAGTGGGCGTTCAGTAGCGACACGCGCTGATGAACAAGTTCAGACACTTCCTGGCTAATTATCAAAATGCCATTCTCGCGTGGCTCCTGATTGCTCTTTTGGTTTCTCTCGGAATCTACTTTGGCGTTGACACGAGCATCATCGCATTTGTCGTCCTGCTGGTAGGCATCTTTGGCCAGGCCTTCGCTGCCCTCATCGCGTGGATCGGACTCGTCCCCATCATAGGACCGATTGTCGCACATGTCCTTTCGCTTCCATTTATCTGGCTGCTGAACGGTGTTGGGTACCTTGTCTCGATCGTTGCGATCAAGCGTGGGTACTCCAAGGAAGTCCTGAACTACCGCGTATTGACGGTCACTCTTCTCGCCGGTCTTACGCTTGGCTATATCTTGGGCAAGCTGATCTAGAGAGCGTTCACAATCGCAAGAGGAAAGACTTGAGCTTACTCTCACCCAATCTCCCGCTGCTCATCCTGCTTGGCTATCTCGCGACAGTGTTTTCCGGATTCTCGTCAGAGTGTGCACCGCCCTCTCGCGTGGACCGCCTGCCCAATTCTCGAATTGATGAGATCTATGCCCCGTTTGACACTCTGCGAACCGATCTCGAGGATTATCTCTGGCCGACCAGTGCGAGCACCGTAGTCACATCGTCTTTTGCTGACTATCGGCGAACGCATTTTCACGAAGGCATTGATATCTCAACAAACAATCAGAAGGGGTATCCGGTGTACGCGTCCCGCGCTGGTTATGTGTCTCGGATTCTTGTGTCACGCCGGGGCTACGGGAAAATGCTCTACCTTCACCACCACGACGGGTTTGTGACAGCGTATGCACATCTGCAGAGGTTCAAGGATTCCATCGAGGTTTACGTCAAGAAATTGCAGAAAACAAGCAGAGCCTACTCGGTTGAGATCGACCTCGACAGCGCGATGTTCCGTGTCGCCAAAGGAGAGGTCATTGCGTACTCAGGAGACACAGGGACCGGATCGGCCCACCTGCACTTCGAGCTTCGGGATTCTTCGATGAATGCAATCAATCCTTTCCTCTCCCCCCGATTCTCCTCTCTCCTCCATGACGGAGTGCCCCCCTTGTTTCACATGGTCGCCTTCACTCCGCTTGACCGGTCATCGCGTGTGCACGGGAGAAGCCGAGTCTGGATCGTGAACGCCAAGCGAGGGAGCCGAGGAGAGTTTCAGGTCGACGGCCGCGTAATCCTGAAAGGAAAAATCGGAATTAGCGTTCGAGTGACCGACCAATCGGACATACTCAAGCACAGGACAAGCCCTCATCGATTTGAGATATATTTGGACGGGGAACAGATTCTCACTTCGGCAAAGAACTTCATTCCTGAGAATGAGGCGCACCAGGTTGCCGCGTATTACGACCGATCTTCTCTCCTCAGGAGGATGGGGCGGTTCGAGAAGTTGTACATCGAGTCAGGCAATCGTCTCCCCTTCTATCACCGTCTGCCCGAAGGATCCGGATTGATCGATACGTCCACTCTCAAACCAGGATCACACGAACTCACCATTCATACCTGGGACCTCGCCGGCAACCGATCAGTATTAGGAGTAATCTTGTTGACCGGGGTACCAGTTCGTCGGTGAGTGAATGCGTCCGGAACGAACAGAATCCACTTCAAGCGTGCACCCCTCCGAATCCTGCGCTACCCCATTCCGAATGATTTCTTGACGGCCGAACCTCGCATCGTTGATTTCCAGACGGATTTTTTGTTTATTCAATTGAGAGAGAGCTGTTCAATCGGCAATCATTGTGCTTGGGGATAAATTGTGATGAGCAAGCATACGATGCTCCTCGTCGTGGGTTTCCTTGTGACAGCGTTCTTCGGCGGCTGTCAGGATCGTGGGAACCCGAGCGGCAATGGGCGCGTCCCTGCCGGATCATATCGGTACGAAGGATATGATTCAAAAGGGAATTCGATCGTTGTAGGGACCATGTCTTTCTCCTTTATCGACAGCGTTTCAATCAGAGGTGAGTGGGCATTGGAGAAGAATGGCCCCTCAGACAACATCGGCCCTCAAATCGGAGCGGGTCAGCTCACGGGTAGGGTTGAGGGCCAGGTTGTTTCCATCAATCTCAATCCGGGCTGGGTGGACAACAACGTTGTTCTGCAAGGCAGCTTCGAAAACGAGCGCCTGCGAGGAAAATGGAGCTGGATAACGTTTGCTGGGCCGACGACTGAAGGGACATTCGACGCTATAAAGATCAACTGAGGCGACGGGTCAAACGGGCGTGGTCCTGATCAGGTTAGCTTTCTGAGCTGCCTTTTTGTTTACCGAACATCTGCGCACGCACTTCCGAAATGAAAGAACTCCCGAAAGCGTACAATCCGAAAGTCGTTGAAGACAAGTGGTACCGGTATTGGGAATCGCACAACCTCTTCCACGCGACCGTCGATAAGCGAAAAACGCCGTACACCATCGTTATCCCTCCCCCCAATATCACCGGAATTCTCACGATGGGCCACGTTCTCAACAACACGATCCAGGACATTCTGATTCGCTGGAAGCGTATGCAGGGATACGAGGCGTGTTGGATTCCGGGCACGGACCACGCCGGGATTGCGACCCAGAACGCGGTTGAGAAAGCGCTCGCAAAGGAGGGTCTGAAACGGCATGATCTCGGGCGTGAGAAGTTCGTTGAACGCGTTTGGCAGTGGAAAGAGCAGTACGGCGGAACGATCATTAAGCAGTTGCGAAAGCTCGGCGCATCGTGTGATTGGGAGCGAGAGCGATTCACGCTCGACGAAGGACTATCGGAAGCCGTGAAGGAAGTGTTCGTCAGGATGTTTGAGAACGGGCTGATCTATCGTGGAAAATACATCGTCAATTGGTGCACGTTCCATCAGACGGCCCTCAGCGACGATGAGGTCGACTATGTGGAGACCAACGGAAACCTCTGGCACATCAGATATCCGATTGAGGGATCAAGCGAATTCGCCGTCGTCGCGACGACACGCCCTGAGACGATGCTGGGGGATACAGCAGTTGCCGTGAGCCCCCGCGATGAACGCTACAGGGAGCTCGTCGGGAGGCATGCGATCCTTCCTCTCGCCGGCCGGAAGCTCCCCATCATCGTTGACGACTATGTTGACGAGACCTTTGGGAGCGGGATGGTGAAGGTCACACCGGCGCACGATCCGAACGATTTCCTCATCGGCCAGCGGCATCATCTTGAGCAAGTTAATATTCTTGACGAGAAGGGCTATCTGAATACGTCCGTCCCGAAAAAGTATGTCGGGATGGAGCGGTTCGAGGGTCGCAAACAGGTTGTCAAAGATCTGGAAACGCAAGGATATCTGTTGAAGGTCGAGCCGTACACCCACAACGTCGGACGGTGCTATCGGTGTCACACGGTTATCGAGCCGTACCTCTCCGACCAGTGGTTCGTGCGGATGAAACCCATAGCGGAGCCGGCCCTGCGCGTGGTGCGCGAAGGCAAGATCCGTTTTCATCCTGACCGGTGGGAAAAGGTGTACGAGCATTGGATGACGAATATCCGCGATTGGTGCATCTCGCGACAGATCTGGTGGGGGCATCGCATTCCTGTGTACTATGCTCCTGATGGACGGTCCACCGCCGCGCGCAATGAGACCGAAGCCCGCACAAAACTCGGCGTGAGTCCCGATACGCCCGTCCGTCAGGATGACGATGTCCTTGACACGTGGTTCTCGTCATGGCTCTGGCCGTTCTCTCTCCTCGGTTGGCCGCGCGATAGCGAGGACCTTCGGTACTTCAATCCAACCGATACCCTTGTGACTGCTCCAGACATCATCTTCTTCTGGGTTGCACGGATGATCATGGCAAACATCGAATTTCTCAAGGGCGAATCCGGCCACGATGGTCGACCACGGACAAAGGATGAGGATCTCGTTCCGTTCCGCGACGTCTACTTTACCAGCATCATCCGCGACGCGCAAGGCCGGAAGATGAGCAAGTCCCTCGGCAATTCTCCCGACCCCCTCGATGTGATCGAAAAATACGGAGCAGATGCGCTCCGCTTCACCGTGGCCTTTCTCTCTCCACTCGGTCAAGATGTGCTCTTCTCCTCGGAGATGTGCGAGATCGGCCGCAACTTCGCGAACAAAATTTGGAACGCAGGACGATTCTTGATGCTGAACAGGGCCGAACTGGAGGTCGGCGCAGAAGATTTGGAGATCGAAAACCTGACAGAAGAACATCTGGATCTATCCGATCGATGGATTTTGTCAAGACTCCATCACGCGAGCAGAGACTTCAACTCTTCTCTCGGCGAATTCCATCTCAATGATTCGAGCAAGATTCTGTATGATTTCGTCTGGCACGACTTCTGCGATTGGTATGTTGAGCTCGTGAAGACACGGTTGTACAGCGACGAACCAGTCGAGGTGAAACGCATCGTGTTGAGGCGAGCGCTCTGGATTTTCGACCACGCTCTGCGGCTCTTGCATCCCATGATGCCGTTCGTCACGGAGGAATTGTGGCAGCATCTGACGGACCGCAAGGGGAAAACGATCATGCGCGCTGCGTTCCCAGCTGCGGATCAGCGCTGGATCGATCAGAAGACTGAAGATGACATGGCGTTCATCCAGGACGTCATCAATGCCGTGCGCAACATTCGCGGGGAGAACAACATCTCCCCGTCGAAGAGCATCAGCGTGCAAGTCCGCTACCCTGACAAGGGACGGGCGGATATTGTCAACACGTATGGGAGCTATCTGAAGAAGCTCGCCCGGGTCTCAACGATCGATTCGCTTGCGACATCCGTGAAACCGAAGCTCGCATCGAGTGCCGTCGTCAACGGGACCGAGATTTTTGTCCCGCTCGAAGGACTGATCGATCTCGACGCCGAACGCACTCGCCTTGAGAAGGAAATCGCCCGACTGCAACAGGCACTTGAGGGCATCGAGCGCAAGCTCAACAACGCATCATTCGTCGAACGCGCACCGAAGGAAGTTGTCGAGCGAGAACGGGAGAAACAGGCAAGCTTTAAGACAAACATCGAGAAGCTCATAACCAACCTGGCCCAGCTGTCGGCGTGATCGACAGTTCACAGTCTGGAGTCCTGGGTTCACGGTTTCGTGTTCACTTCTCACTTTTTACCAATAGCTTTCCCCTAGCCGATATGGTCCCTCAGACTTCTCTTTATCTTGGAGAGCTTCGGTGCAAGTCGACGCACGGTCCAAGCAAGGTCGAGCTCATTACCGACGCTCCGACGGATAATCTCGGCCGCGGCGAGAGTTTCTCGCCGACCGATCTGGTAGTCACTGCGCTCGCGACCTGTAAGTTAACGACGATGGGCATTGCTGCCCAGCGCGACGGCGTTTCGCTGAACGGGACAAAGGTCTACGCCGAGAAACACATGAGCACCGATGCGCCGCGACGGATAGTGAAGATTATCGTGAAGGTCGACTTCACTTCCGGCATCCCTCGCGATTATCGACCCATGCTGGAGCGGACGGCACGGACGTGCCCCGTGGCAAAAAGCATTCATCCAGATGTCAACGTCGATGTGACCTTTTCGTATCCTGATTGAAGGATCCCCCGGCGTTCGAAGGGGCTCACCGCAGTAACATGGTGGGCGAGTCTTGGAGTCAACCATGAAAGTGATCTGGTTTTTTCTCGTTCTCATCTTCCCCCCTCTCGTCATCTCTTCTTGCGGTCCATCTGTGTACAAAGAAGTCTACCCGACCCTTCTGGACGGCAGATACGATTCAGAGTTCCCGTACCGTGGCTGCTCCAAACAACTGGAGGAAATAAGCGAGAGCGTGAAGCGGCTGACGGTGATTGCTCACTACAAATGTTACGGGTTCGCGGTGAGCGATTCAGTCGCACTGCCTGACCTCACGGCGAAGTTTCTGGAGTCGCGGGTGGCCCAAATGACGTTCCTGGATCACGCGGCGGCCGGCACGGCAACTGCAATCTTCAGTGAGAACGGAAGGATAGCGCTGCTCACCTGTGCCCACGTCGTCAATTTCCCTGATACGGTTGTCTCATACTACATCGGAGCTCAACAGAAGCCTTCCCGTTTCATCAAGAGCTATGCGATCAAGACGAGTCAGCTCAATTTTCTGAACGAAATTCCCGGCGGAACGGACCTGGAGATCCTCGCCCTTGACAGAAGATCGGACATTGCGATCGTCGGGCAGAAGCTTCAGCCTCACCAAACCGTCGGCATCCGCGTGTTCATGTATCCGTTTGGAAGAGCCAAAGAACTGGAATGGGGAACGTTTGTCTACCTCTTCGGTTATCCCTCCGGCTATAGGATGATTACGAAAGGGATCGTAAGCAGCCCGAACAAGAGCGGACAAGGATCGTTCATTGTCGACGCGGTCGTCTCGCCGGGCTCAAGCGGCGCTATCGCACTCGCCGTCCGCGACGGCATCCCAAATTTCGAGCTCGTCGGGATCGTGAAACTCATTCCGGCACAGTCGTCCTTCGTCCTCTCCCCATCGAAAAGAGAAGGAGACGTAGAATACGACCCCGGCGAGCCGTATCGTGGTGATGTTGTTGTGGAACGAAAGACTGAAATCCAGTATGGCATTGCCCAAGCGATCCCAGCTGAGGCCATCGTCGATTTCATTCGGAAGAATCAACACCAGCTGCAGAGCCAGGGATATCATCTCGAATCCTTGCTCAAGCCACCGGAACCTGAAAAAAAGAAACTGTGATGTATATTGCAGGTTGTTCACTCATCCATATGACTATGCCACCAGCACCGTCCAACCCCCGACTCAGAATCAGGAGAGCAAAGAAAGAAGATGTGCCGTTGATCCTCGCCTTCATAAAAGAGCTCGGTGAGTACGAGCGACTCGCGCACGAAGTCGTCGCTAACGAAACCATCCTTCATGAAACGCTCTTTGGCGAGCGCCCGTACGCAGAAGTCGTGATAGCATACTATGATGATCAACCCGTGGGCTACGCGCTCTTCTTTCATTCATTCTCAACGTTCCTTGGACGACCAGGGATTTACCTGGAGGACGTGTACGTCCGTCCTCCGATGCGAGGGAGAGGAATTGGCAAAGCACTGCTCGTCTATCTTGCCCGACTCGCGAAGGAGCGCAAGTGCGGGAGAATCGAATGGGCAGTGCTCAATTGGAATGAGCCGTCGATCGCCTTCTACAAGAAGCTTGGAGCCATCCCGATGAGCGAGTGGACCGTGTATCGACTCACCGGCACAGCGCTCGACCGGGTGGCAGAGGACGCGCAGTATCCGCCGACAACGTGATCTTCAAGGCAACCATTCGGATGTCGCCAAAGAAGAGATATATCGCACACCTCGATCTCGATTGCTTCTACGTCTCTGTGGAGCGCATCAAGGATCCATCGCTGAACGGAAAGCCGGTCATTGTCGGTGGTTCACCGACCGGTCGAGGCGTCGTAGCGTCTGCATCCTATGAAGCCCGGGCGCACGGAGTCCGCTCCGCCATGTCCACCGCCCAGGCGTTGCGATTATGCCCCGACGCGATCGTTGTCCGCAGCCATTTCGGGGCATACACGACATACTCAAACAAGCTCTACAAGCGCATTCTGGAGCTGGCTCCGGTCGTCGAGCGCGCCTCCATCGACGAGATGTACCTCGATCTGACGGGTTGCGAGGTGCTCTACGGCAACGATCTGCCGGGATTCATCAAGAAACTGCAGAAGGTTGTCCTGAAGGAATTCTACTTACCATGCACGATCTCCCTTGCCTCGAACAAGTCAGTCGCAAAGATCGCGGCGGGAACCGTCAAGCCTGCCGGCGTCATCTATGTTCCCCACGGGACGGAGAAAGAATTCCTTGCCCCGCTGCCGATCGATGTCATCCCCGGCGTGGGGAAAAAGACGAGCGAGATCCTGAGGCGGAAGGGGTTCAAGCTCGTCGGTGACCTGCAAGCCGTGCCCCAGAAGCAGGTTGTCAACATCCTCGGCAAGTATGGGCTCTGGATCCACGACGAAGCGAACGGACTTGGATCGGAACACCTCACGACCGAGCATGCGCGCAAGAGCATCGGGAACGAAGAGACCTTTTCCCACGATATTGCTGACCGAGAGGAGCTAGGACGAATCCTCTATTCCCTCGTTGAGAGTGTGTGTTCCTCCCTCCGCTATCGCCACCTCAAGGCACGGACCTTCACGCTGAAATTGCGCTATTCCGATTTCCACACGATCACGCGAGCGGAGACAAGCCCCCCAACGCACGATGACGCGACGGTCTGACAGACCATGAACCAGCTTCTAAACTCCGCTTACATCCGTCGTCTCCCCATCAGG
>CAZTKU010000064.1:0-13813 GCA_964614245.1 uncultured Ignavibacteriaceae bacterium | reverse complement strand
TCCTGTCGAGGCATTCGTGAACCGCTTTCCCGAACCGCCCCTTCTCTGCGGCTTCCCGCAACTCCTTGAGCTTCAGTTCGGCTTGCTCCTCGAAGCTAAACTCTCTTTCCTTCAGGAACGCTTCGAAGTCTTTAAGAATCTCGTCCGTGACTTCGAACCGATCAGGAAGCGTCTTGTTCTGAGTGGCGTAATGATTTGCGTACTTGAAGAGCATTGCCTTCCGGTTGAGCTCTTCCAACAACCTGCCCGCTGACTCGTCAGGCACCAGGGTGTCCGGAACAATGCCACCCCCATCGAACACGCGCCTGTTGTGCACCGTGCGATATTCATGCCTCAGGCTGTCCGGTGTTACTGCGACGACACCATCTTTTGATCGGCGGGAGTAGTCAACCTCCTGAATGCTGCGACCGCTCGGCGTGTAGTATCGGCCGGAGGTAATCTTGATTGAGCTGCTCTCGGAAAGTCGTGTGATGGTCTGGACCAGACCCTTTCCGAATGTTCGCGTTCCGACGATCACCCCGCGATCGAGGTCCTGAATGGCGCCTGCGACGATCTCGCTTGCGCTCGCGCTCCCACGATCGACCAGAATCGCCAGGGACGCGTCAGCCAGCATGGCCTTTTCTGTTGAGTAGTACTTCCGCTCCGAGTCGCTGCGCCGGCCGCGGGTTGAGACAACCAGACTGCTCTCAGGCAGAAACTTCGATGCGACGTCGACGGCAATGTCCAACAAGCCTCCCGGATTGTCACGCAGGTCGAGCACGAGACTTTTGATTGACCCTTTCGCTTTCAGGTCCTTGATGGCAATTCGAAGATCGTCCCCCGCTGTTCGTGAGAATCGCTCCAGTCTGATGTACCCGATGCCATCGCCCACAAATCCTGCATACGAGACGTTTCGAACGGGAATCTCCTCGCGAATCAGAACGAACTCCAGAGGCATCTTTTCACCCTCCCGCTCGATTTTCATCCGTACGGTGGTTCCAGGAGCGCCGCGAACCATTAATCGAACGTTCTCAAGGGGCATCGCTTTCACGCTCTTGCCGTCAATCTCCAGAATCCTGTCGCCCGACTGAATCCCTTGTTTCGCTGCAGAGAAGCCCTCAATCGGATTGATCACGGTGACGATCCCGTCGCGCAACCCGATCGTGATCCCCACTCCTGCATATTTGCCTGTCGTGACGAGGTCAATCTCATCAGTCTCCTTTTCGTCGAGATAGACGGTATAGGGATCGAGCGTTTTCAGCATCCCATCAATGCCGGCGTGAACGAAGGCGTCCGGATCAATGTCATCAACGTAGTTGATGGCAACTTCTTTGTACACCCTGCCGAAGACCTCGATCCCGCGATAGATTTTCAGCAAAAACTCGTCGGCCGTTTCCAGAAAGCCAAAGGCGAACAAGCTGACGAGAAGGCTTGCGGCAAGAATGGAAAGCCTCCTGCGTCGTCCCCACCAAGGTTTCCCCCTTCCGGGGCTGCCCTTCATCTTTTCCTGCATCCTGATATCCTTTAACGATTTGTGTGTGTCGACTTTCTAGGACAAGCGTGTCGCCTGCCGTAGAAAACGGTTCCAGACGATGTTGTGAATCTCTTCGACGGGGCGTAGCCCGTCAAGAACCTCAAACCGCTGCCGCTCTTCTTGGGCAAGCTGAAGATATCCGTGGCGCACGCGCTCGTAAAATCCTCTGCCGCTTGACTCCATCCTGTCCGCTCCCAATTTCTGCTGACGCATTCTCGTCTCGACTTCGCTCACCGGAATATCGAGGAAATATGTGATATCCGGTGCCAATCCATTCGTCGCGGCACGATTGATAATCCTGATGGCGTCCAGCGATATGCCACGCCCCCATCCCTGGTAGGCCGTCGTTGAATCATAGAACCGATCACACACCACGATGGTTCCTTGCTCAAGCGCAGGTTGAATGACCTCATGGACCAGTTGTGATCGGCTCGCAGAGAACAGGAACAGCTCGGTAAGATCGGCCATACCCAGCGACTGCTTGTCCAGCAGAATCGAACGGATCTTCTCGCTGATCGCCGTGCTTCCCGGCTCTCGCAGGACGAGCACCTTGTGCCTTTCCTGGGAAAGTCGATCTGCGAAAAGCTGAACTTGCGTCGACTTGCCCGAGAAGTCGAGGCCTTCAAATGTGATAAACATGGGGAGGCGTGTGGATCAATTGAGTAACCTGCAAAAAATAATCAAATTCGCTCACTGATGCAAACAATGTCGATGAGCGCGATTGCGGCTCTGGCTTTTTTTCAGTACTTTTTCATGTGTTTACCCATTCCCCAACATTGTCCCCTCGCCGACGGTTCACGTCAGGATGAAGAAGAAAAAGAAGAGAAATATCAGAAGTGCAACACCCTCCTCTTTAGAATCCATCGACAAGGCTGAACAGAAACGGAATGAATCGCGTGGTGAAGACGCTGCGTTGATCAAACGAGCTCTCGCCGGCGAACAAAAAGCGTACAAGAAGCTCAGGCTTAAATACCACGAAGCGATCTATAATCTGATCTACCGGATGATCAGGAACAAGGATGAGGTTGAGGACCTGACACAAGAGGCATTCATTAAGGCATTCACCTCGCTCTCAAGCTTCAATGACGAATTTGCCTTCTCAACGTGGCTCTACAAGATCGCCACGAACAATTGCATCGACTACATCCGACGCAAGAAACTCCACACCTTCTCCATTGATAAGCCCGTCGAGTCAAAAGAGAGCGACTTCACGTATGAGCTACCTGACTCGACCTACGAACCGGACCAAGAACTCATCGATCGTCAGCGAAAGAAGCTTCTCGACGATGCAATCAACTCCCTCCCCCCGAAATATCGACAAGTCATACACTTACGGCATGTAGAGGAGAAAGAGTACCAAGAGATCGCTGCAATTCTCAGATTGCCGTTGGGCACTGTCAAAGCCCACATTTTCCGCGCACGTGAAATGCTGAATAAGTATCTACGGGACAAGCTACGGTATTATTGATCCACTTTTTCTGAAACTCTCATACCCTGAGCTTCGTAGGAAGATAAGGAGTCCGTCAGCTATCCAAGAACTATGCGCACTGGCATATCATCCAAATTCCTCATCCCAAGCGGTTTTCTTCTTCTGTGCATTCCTCTTAGCGTCGCTGTTTTTGCGCAGGAGTGCACGAAACGTGAGATATCACGCACAACTGAAAAGGAACTTGCTGCTTCGCTCGAAGTAGCGTTTGGAACGCTGACAGTAAGTAAAGGCGACCGAAGCAAGACTGTCATCGCTGAGTACGAGAGGGATCGAGACGAGAAACAGCGGCTCGAGATGTCCTACGAGATAGTACATGACCGGGGCAACCTTGATATCGAGCTCACAGATTCCAAGAGATCAAGGAAACGCGACGATTCATCGATTTCCTGGGAGGAGCACAGAGAGCACCGGAGCGACTATGAAGATCGTTATCTCTCAACCAAGTTCACCGATGCAATCCCGATCGCGTTCAAGATAGCACTTGGTGCAGGCAAAGGGGATTTCGATTTTACAGGCTTGAAGGTAAACCGCCTGAAAATCTCTGCGGGTGCTAGCTCGGCTGAGCTCCGCTGCGACGAGCCAAATCTGGTATCGTGCGACGAGGTCATCATCGAATCCGGCGTCAGCAAATTCTCCGCGGAGGGTCTCTGCAATTTGAACTTCCGCAAGCTGAAATTCAGCGGAGGGATCGGTGGTTACAAGCTCGACTTTGGCGGAATACTCCGGCAGAATGCCACTGCGGAGATCGAGGTCGGCCTTGGCGCCGTGACCGTCTATGTGCCGAGAGATATGCCCGTACGAGTGATGTATGACGACAGCTGGTTCTCAAGCATGGATTTTGACGATAGCTTCGTCCGTGTCAAGAAGAGCCTCTACGAAACGGCAAACTTCAGAGGAAGTGATACGTACCTTACCATCAAAATTGAATCGGGTCTGGGAAGTGTGAAGCTCAAGACCAAATAAAGCGTGAGCAGGCATTTTTCTGAGAATCCCGACTTGGGGTTAACCAAGTTGGGTTTTTTTGTTTGCTCGAGGTTGATTTTGACTTCTATTTTCTCAATGTTTGAGTGTCCTACCATCTCTTTTGAAGTGGTCGCCCACTGAATTCAGACTTCATGAGCGCTCCCGCTGAAGCAGTCCGACGAACTCCCTTTGCTCACAAGCTGGCGGAACCCGCGAGACAATTCGCCGCGCTCAATATCTCCCTCTTCGTCGTTCTGGCGCTTATGAGAGTGTACGAATTCGTTCTCGTGAGCAGCTCTCATGCACTGCCGCAGGATGCGCTGATGTTGTTACTCGAAGGCGTCGGGTATGACGTCATTATATTGATGGTCTATTCTGCTATCCTTCTCATTCCGTACCTTGCCGTATTTCTGTACAGCCCCAAGGCTGCGCGAGCACTCTACCTCAGCGTTACTCTGTTGGCTCTTGTCACCTACCTCGTCCTCATCCAGTATTTCGCTGTTACGTTTATTCCTTTGGGTTCGGATCTCTATGGCTATTCGTGGCATGACATCCAGCTCACCGTCAAGTCCTCGGGCGGGTTCGGCGTTTTGACGGTTCTCCCTTTTCTTGCGTTCATCGGACTGGCCCTTTGGCTGCTCCTCATCTCCTCGAGGATTCCCGTTCCGTCGTATGTAGTGATTCCATTCTACGGGTTGACGGTGCTCTGCGTCATCTTCGTGAATTCTCTGGCGCCGAAACCGAATGAGTACATATTGGATTCGGAGTACTATTTGGTCTCCAATAAGGTGGGGTTCTTCTTCGGCAAGAGCTATATTTACCTCACCAGCGATCGGGGCAATGGAGACGAAGTCTCAGCGCAAGAATATCCGCTTCTGCGCAATGCCATCTACGATGACGTCCTGGGCCCTTATTTCAACGTGGGGACAGCGAAACCAAATTTTGTCTTTCTCATTATCGAGGGTTTGGGACGATCATTCGTGGGTGAAGGGGCTTCGTACGCAGGATGTACCCCATTTCTGGATTCATTGATCCAACGAAGCTTGTACTGGGAGAATTTCCTCAGCACGTCCGGCCGGACGTTCGCTGTCCTGCCTTCGCTGTTTGGATCGCTGCCGTACGGCGAGAACGGTTTCATGGAAATGGGATACAAAATGCCGGCCCACCTTTCATTGATTCGTCTGCTCAAGGAGCGAGGGTACTACACGAGCTATTATTATGGAGGCAACGCAAACTTCGATCTGCAGGATGTTTTCCTCGAAAGGCAACAGCTGGATTTTCTCCTGGATGAGAATCAGTTTGGGCCCGAATACAGGAGATCGGAGACCAGCGAGAGCGGCTTCAGCTGGGGATATGCCGATGGGGACCTTTTCAAGCGATCACTCGAACTCATCGATGAAAAGCAGAAGATGCCGCGGCTCGACATCTACCTGACCCTCAACACCCACGAGCCATTTCTGCCGCCCAAGAAGGAATACTACTTCAAGAGATTCGAGGAACGGCTTCGCGAGCTTTCGCTCAGCGCGCAAGAGCAGGAAATACGCCGGAAGTACCGCCACGAGCTGGCCAGCCTGCTCTACGTCGATGACGCCATTCGATATCTTCTTCACGAATATCAGCGGCGCGCAGATTACGAGAACACAATCTTCTTCATTACGGGCGATCACCGGATCATTCCCATCCCGCCCGGTACAAAGATCGATCGGTTTCACGTCCCTCTCATCATCTACTCGAAGATGTTGAAGGGTCCTCAACGCTTTTCTTCGGTCTCGACTCACTCGGATGTCACCCCAACTGTCCTCGCGTTCCTTGAAGCGAACTACGGCATGAGTTTTCCGCACAGGGCTCATTGGCTCGGGCAAGGCATCGACACCGCGACAGCGTTCAGAAACCTCCACACGATGCCGTTGATGCGGAACAAGCAGGAACTGGTGGATTATCTTGATGAAGAGTATTTCCTCGCAGGTGATCAGCTGTTCAAGCTTCGGAATGGACTTGATATTGAAGAAATCGACAACGACAGCATCAGGGTCGCTCTCCAAAAGAAGCTTGACGATTTTAAACGGATCAACCGGTATGTTTGCAGCAAGAACAAGCTCTACCCGGAGCTTCAACAACGATATGATCTTGTGGCTTCGGCTCGAGAGGATTCACTCTTTGCAGCTCTGGATTCGCTGAAGTTCAACTCCGACCAGCTTTTCCAGCTAGCTCGTCAAGAGGCTTTCGCCGGCAAGCACGAAGAGGCAAGGACGATTTGCAGAAAGCTCCTACGCAATAGTCCAAACTATCACGACGTCAGGACGCTCCTCGGCCGCACCTACGCCTGGGAGAAACGATACGATGAAGCCAGGCCGGTCTTCCAAGAGGTGATGCGACGAGCACCAAACTATGCGGATGCCATCAGCGCGCTGATGGACGTAGAAATCTGGTCTGACAACTACACCCACGCGCTGGCCCTGGCCGACAAAGCACTTGATATGTTTCCTTCGAATGAAGATATTCTTCTGCGGAAGGCGAAAGCGTTGAATTACGTCGGTCGCAATGGTGAGGCACTGAAGGCCTTGGATCGACTCCGCGCTGTGAACGCGTCAAATGCGGAAGCGCTTGAGTTGCGAAAGAGACTTGGCCAATAAGGATTCAGCATGCTGCCAAAGGCGAAATCAGGTCCAAGAGTCAACATCTGGGGCAAGACGAGAAAAGGAATCTCCCTGCTCCTCTCTTTCGGGTTCGCCTGCCAGCTCGGCATTGCCCAGATCGATACGCTGAAACTCACATCGGATGAACTCTTCGCGCTGGCCCGAGAGAAGGCATTCGCTGGGCAGCGAGAGGATGCTCGACGGTTGTGCAAGATGATTCTGGCCCGCAGCCCGTCGTACAGCGACGTGCGCATACTCTTGGGACGGACCTATGCCTGGGATGGGCGGCGTGATGAGGCTCGGGCAGAATTCTACAAGGTGCTGAGCGACAATCCGGCCTACAAAGATGCTCTCAACGCTCTGATGGATGTTGAGCTGTGGGATGACAAGTACGGGAAGGCATTGGAAATTGCGAACCGTGGATTGAGGTCGCACCCCAATGACGAGGATTTTCTTCTCAAGAAAGCGCGCGCTCTCAAGAATCTTGGCCGCGATGAAGAGGCCCTCAATGTCCTCGCACAACTGGAGGACATCAATCCGTCTTATGCCGGAATCTCACCCCTTCGAGAGGATATCAAGATAACGTCCATGGTCCACAGCGTCGCGGTCGGTTACGCAACCGATCGGTTCTCGGAAATCTATGACCCCATGCATTATGCTTACCTGCAGCTCAGCCGGCGGACAGGCTACGGCTCGGTGTTCGGCAGGCTTAACTACTCGAACCGTTTTCAAACCGAGGGGATACAGTTCGAGTCGGACCTCTACCCGAGAATTGCGGATGGCGTGTACGCCTACCTGAATTACGGTTATTCGAACAGCAACCTTTTCCCCAGGCATCGAGCGGGAGCCGAGGTGTACGGCAAACTGCCGTTCAGCTTCGAGGGATCGATTGGGTTGAGACATTTGTATTTTGGACCGTCCAGCATGGTGACGATCTACACTGGCTCTCTCGGTCTCTATTACGGAAGCTATTGGTTCTCACTGCGGCCGTATCTTACTCCGAAGGACGGAGGGGCATCCAAGTCGATGAGCTTGACAGTAAGAAGATATTTCGCAGATGCGGAGAACTACGTGTCAGTGCGGGCCGGCGCCGGCTTCTCGGCTGATGAACGATCCATTCAGTCGAGCGCCGGGTTTGGAGGAAAGGAAGTGTTTTATCTGAAATCGCAGACAGTCAGCCTCGGATGGCAGCAGAGCCTTGCAGTCCATTACCTCCTGAACATCACCTTCGACCTCACTAACCAGGAGCTGAGCTTCAGCCCTGGCAGCTACGTCACCATGTACTCGCTTTCCTTGGGATTCAGAGCGCGCTTCTGACCTTGAACCAAGCGAGACAGTCTATCCTACTCCGAAGTGGAAGAATTGTCCCCACGAATGAGGGTGATTGACATCTTTCGTGCGGATAAGATTGAGCAAGGCTTGCCGGTAGGCATCACCGGGTGCGAGGCCGTTTGCAAGGTGGGTGTAGAAGAACTCGCTGAAGAACTTCGCGGCCTTTCGATCGGAAAACCATGCATTGAGAAACACGTCGGATGTCCCATTAATCCGCAACAACATCGCGTGCGCCGGCGACAAGCCAAACCCTTGCCCGTACTGATTTGAAAGGAGCATGATGGATGGAGCTTGAAGCTCAGCCAGCTTTTCAAACGGCACCTTGGTCACTTCCTCCGGAGTCTGTGGCTTGGCGAGGGCGATCATCCCCAGGACCGACGTGCCCTCGCCCATCATGAAGTCCGTCGAGAACTGCAAGATATCTGCTTTCGCTTCCTTCACATTGTTCCACGTCGCGTCCATTGAGATCAGGATCGTTGCTTCTTTGAAGAAGCTTCGGATATCGCGCAACTCGTAGTCAATTGACCAGTTCTTGCCAGTCGGGTTGCCGACAGCAACGACTTGATTGAGGCGTGGGGCAGGTGCCGTTTTGAACGTCAGAGACGAAAGTGACGGCAGGTAGTCAACACTGGTGATCTCCACGACATACTTCACCGTGCCCTTTCGATCTTGCCGCTCAATGGCATGGAAAGGCAAGTTCTCGAATTCGGGACTCATGATAATCACCAGGTTCCGCTCCAACAGCGCATCGACCGGGCGCAGCAAATAATCATACAGCTGTGTGGAGAGTGTCGCAAAGCGCGTCATGGCCGGCACGCTCGCTTCCCCTCCTGTACCGGTGTAGACGCTTGGGTCATGCAGAAGCCGCTTGTATTCCTCCACGAGAGCGAGAAGCTTTTCCCGCGTGACAATAGCGCTCTTGACCTCGAACTTTGTCCGAGTCAAGGCGAACACATGCAATTGATCGCTCGCTGGGAGAAAACGTACCACAACCGTACCGGGCGGAATATTGGCTTGTACCGCCCGCAGCTTGATCGCGCTTACCCGCAGCAATGGTTCATAATTCGGATAGAGATTGATGATACGGTTGGAGAGAACCGTCACCTCATTCCGTACGTTTTCGATTTGCACCCGCAGCCGGGCAAGGACTTGATCGCTGTTGGTGCTGCGCCGCAGAGAGAGCAAGCTCGAGAGCTCAATCTGCAGCATCCGTAGTTCCTGCAGCCGCGAGCGGGCTTCGATCACCTGTTCCCGAATCTCCGGATGGCGCACGGTCATCTCAACATTCTGCAGAAGCTCAAAGACCCCCTTCGACGAGTACCGCTCAAGAACCGTAAGAGCCTCTTCCCTGTTTTTGGCTTGCAGCAAGACGCTCGCAAGCTGAGTGTACCAATTCATCCATTCGTCTGTGACCTTCAGATACGCCTGATACGCGCGGTGGAATTCAGGCTGGAGATACTCCCCCAGCGTTTCTTCTTTGATGCCGACCGCTTTCTGATAATACTCACGCGCTTTGACGAGATTTCCAACCGACTCGTAAAGGCCCGCAACTCTCGCATAGCAATACGCTTCCCCGGTTTGGTGGCCGCTCGCCTGGAATCTCTGGCCGATTCCTTGATAGGTCTGTGCGAATCGTTCCATCCCCTGGATTCGCTGACCTGGCGCGAGCAACTGTTCATCGCAACGGACGAGGCAGAGTTCAAGGTACCCTTCGGCAATGCCGTCGCCGAGTGCACGGGCAACACCGGCCGCCTCGCTGAAATACTTCTTCGCATCGCCAAACCTGCCGTTCTCATAATAGATCACGCCGATGTTGAACAGCAGCTGCACCTCATACTCTCGTCCGATCTTCTTCGTGCGAAGGTTATTCGCTGCGTCACGGAACCATTGAAGCGCGTCGTTGAAACTGCCTTGCGCTTTGTGGACAAGCCCGATGTTCATCCGCAATCGGGCGTCGAAGAGCGGCTCGTCGCTTTTCTCCAGAAGGACTCTCGCCTCCGAAAATGAACTCAACGCCTCATCGTACATCTTCTGCCTCAGGCGAACCTCCCCGATACCGCGCAGCGCCTCAGCCGCCCGCGCCCCTCCACCTGCTTGATAGAACCCAAGGGCTGATTGGTAGTACCGCAGAGCATCATCCGGCTTCTCAGCAAAGAACGACACCGCCCCCATGTTCAGCTCCAATCCCGCTTTCGTCTCGCCATCATTGAAGGCCGCGCTAAGCCTGTGCGCAGCGGCGTAGGACACCAGAGCGTCCTGATAGCTCCCTAAGGCAGCGTACGCATCGCCAATGAGCCGATGCGACCGCATCTCCGTTCGGAAGTCACTTGCCCGCCTCGCTTGCTCTCGCGCGACCGAGAACTTGCCGAGAGCGCTGTAGAGCCGTCCTTCCTCCAGGTAGATCTCTCCGAGGTACCTGTTCACCTCGGCGACAGTGTAGGTTTGATCCATCTGCTCAAATGTAGGGAGTGCCTGGACGAAGAGCGATTCGGCCTGCTGATACGACTTTTCCTCGAACAATCCGACAGCGCGTTCGAAGAGGTCGGTGGCGTCAGCCAGCGGCCGATCACTGACATCACAGCCAGAGGAAAGGATGATGATGAGTATGGGGAGGAGACGTTGTCGTGCCATCACGGGTGAGCCTGCAAAGAAAAGAAATCCCGTCCCGGCATTCTGCGGGACGGGATGAATATAAGAAATGGCTGTTCACCCTGCAATAGGTTCTTATCCGTTATCGCAGCGTAATGCCCACACCAGCAGTGATTACGGGCTGTGAAGCAAAAGAGTAGTCTGCGTGGATGTTGACAATCAGCAACAGCAGGCGGACCCCGGCGTGAAATCGAGACTTGTTCTTGCCTTCGACCGAGAATCCTTTCACGTCAACAGTGGTACCCGTTGACGGATCAGAGAACTTGTACGGTTCCAGATCCCATGATGACTTTTCAAGCTGGAAGCCGCCGTAAAGTGTAAAAAGAACCAATCCTTTGCTCACCTCTACTCCATACGCCGTGCCGCTTCCAGAAAGGATCTTGTTATCGTTGTTATCAGAGATCGTCAGTTTCTGCGTCATGAAATGGACAGCGATATCGATGGGACACAGAGGAATGTACTGATCGATGTCATGGCGAAGACCAAAGCCGATGAAGTTCACCTTCCCTACGGGCTCACCGAAACTCGACGGCGGAATCGTCACCGTCGGTATGAAGCGCCCGATCACTTCTATTCCGAGAGGCAGGCCCACCGAAGCCTGTGGCACAATGAGCGGCACGCCTTTCAGATTGAATCCCTGCGGAGTCGTGAAAATCGTTTGACCTCGCAGCGGACCAAAACCCGATGTCGATTTCACCTTCACTTCTTTGCCGGTTGTTTCACCTAATGCCGTCGGTGATCCGGTAATGACTTTGTCATAATCGATACCAGCCCTGAGGGTGAAGCCGCTATACACAATCTGGTCAGGAAGCACCAGGTCGAAGACTTTGTCCTCATCGACCGTCAACGCGGCACTGAGCTTCACGCCAACGTCGAAACCTAAGATGTCATGAAGATCTGCCGAGTGGTAGAAGCCGCTGTTCAAATCCGCCCCGAGACCGGAGAGAAATGGCGCGATGTAGTTGATGGCATTCTGTTCTGCGACCTTGGAGAGCTGTTTGCCCAGGTCATCCTGCGCAAGAGACGAGAAGCAGAAAACCGTCAAGCATCCAAAAGCCACAGCAACCGACTTAATGACGTTCCTCATAGACCTGCCCTTTTGTTGGATTGACAAGACTGTCACTTTCTTCTCAATATGGGAATTTGAAATGTGAGAACCAAGTCCCCGCACTACCGGTCATTGGCCTTGATGTGCGCGACGATGTCATCAGCATTGTCCGACAAAATACCATCTACACCTAACTCCATCATTCTGTTGACGTTGGAGGTTGTGTTCAACGTGTAGACATAGATGGCCAAACCGTGTTGACGCGCATCACGCACCATGCCCCGTGTCAGTTCATGTTTCGCACAGACGAACGCCGCTGCGCCGACACGCCCCGCCAGCTTTGATGGAAGCCGCCCAAAATCACGATACACGTTGTAAATGACACCGGTGATCGCTTCGGGGTTCACCCGCTTGATATTGGCGACCATCCGATGATCGAATGACGAGAAGAGGACAGCGCGGTTCATCCCCGCGCGCTCGACAAGCTCAAGCACCTTGCGCTCCAGCAGGAAGGGCTTCTCACGATGAAGGAAATCGGATTTCAGCTCGATGTTCACCCAGCGTCGCCCGTTGAGGAAGCACAGGGCTTCGCGCAACGTCGGGATCCGCTCACTTGAAAAGGATAGATGGAACCACGAACCGGCATCGAATTCTTTGATCTCCTCAAGGGTGTAACCGCGCGCTGCGCCGTTTCCGGTCGAGGTGCGCTGAAGCGTTCGGTCGTGAAGAACGATGACTTCTTCATCCCTGGACAAACGCACATCAAGCTCGATCATATCGATCCCGGGCATCTCGCACGCAAGCTTGAAGGCGGCAAGCGTGTTCTCCGGAGCTTTGCCGGAGATGCCTCGGTGGGCAATCACGTACGGTGAACGGTCGGGAGTTGTCTTCGGCTGAAACGGTTGCATCAAGGCTCAAACTTGGCCGGTAGCGGTGGTTTTCTTGAGTTTGCTCTTCTCGAGGATTGAGATTATTTCTTCTTGGATGGTCGAAATATCGCGCATGCCGTCGATCTGCGTGAAACGACCCGAGCGACGGTAGAAGTCCTTCAGCGGCTTGGTATCCCGCAAATAAACATCCAGCCGCCGACGGGCAGTCTCAAGCGTGTCATCCGACCGTTGATACAGTTCCCCGCCGCACCGGGGACATTTGGCGGGATCGCCCTTGAGAAGCTGGCTGGGGTTGAAGATACGCCGGCACGATCGACACGAACGCCGGTCCGTGAGGCGGCGGACAACTTCGTCGTGCTCGACACGAAGGCTGATGACGCCGTCCAGCCGTATGCCGAGTTCCTCAAAGAGTCGATCGAGCGCTTCAGCCTGGGGGATCGTTCGGGGAAAGCCATCCAGAATGAATCCATCTTTCGCCTTACCCGAGGCGACCACCTCGCGTATCAAATCAATCATCACGTCATCGGGAACAAGCGCTCCGGCATCGAGATATCCCTTCGCTTTCATGCCGAGTGGACTCTTCTTCGCCACGGCCTCCCGCAACAAATCGCCCGTCGAGATGTGTGGAATATGGAATCGTTCTGTCAGGAGCTTCGCCTGCGTGCCTTTTCCGGAACCGGGAGGTCCGAAGATAATGATACGCATCAGATGGTCTTCCAAGTCGAAAACGTTTCGAGAATCCTACACTAAGGGAACGGTAGAGCCTGCCTTTGGAAAATTCCTTGAATCCTGCACTCTTTGTCGCGCCCGCCTCCCGTCAGCCTGCGCCTCCTTGACCGCGAGCTGTCCGCAAGCAGCCTCGATGTCCTCCCCTGCGCTGCTTCGGATCATTACCGTGATATTGGCCTGCCGGAGCGCACTCGCGAAGGATTCCACGCGCTTGGGCAGGGTCGGTTTCAAAGCGGCGGCAAACCCCGTTGGCCTCGTGAAGTCAATCGAATGGAACGGGATGATGTTGACCTTGCAGGGGATTCGCTTTGACAGCTTGACGAAGCGACGGATATCCTCATCGGTATCGTTGAAACCATCAAACAAAATGTACTCGAACGTGGGACGCCGGCGCGTCTTCCGATAGTAATATTCCAATGCCTGCACGAGGTCATCAACGCTATGCTTCTTGGTAATCGGCATGAGCTGCTTTCGTTTCTCGTGGTCCAACGAATGAAGCGAGAGGGCCAGTTTCACCTTTTGGTGTTCATCGGCCATCTGTCGAATCTTGTCTGCATATCCGGC
>CAZTKU010000063.1:1501-13935 GCA_964614245.1 uncultured Ignavibacteriaceae bacterium | reverse complement strand
TGACAAACTTCTGAGTGTCGAAAGACCACTTCTATTCGGGAGATCTTATGAGAACTTCACTCAAACACCTGGTCTGGTTCGCATCAGCAATGCTGGCGCTGACGTGTGTTCCGTTGGCGTTGCGTTCGCAGGAGAAGGCGCCGTCCAGCCCCTTCTCAGAAGACAACCTGACGCCAGCCGATTTTACGACGATCCTCAAAGAGGCATGGACATTTCTGAAAGAGGAAACTGATAACTACAGTGCCGCAGTCGGGAAGAAGACCGAATTTGAAACCACGGCGGAGTTTGAGAAGCGAATAGTCGAGGCACGACAACAGTACCTCGCGAAGATCACAAAAAACGTCAAGGACAAGAAACTCGACAAGCGGGTGATGGGGGTAGTCTTGAAAGCATCGCTTGTGCAATATGACGCAGACAACCAATTGTACAAAGTAGCGTGCCCGACCGTTATCGATGCGCCGTACAACATCCCGACCATCCTGACGGAGGTCCCGAACAACTCCTACGTGGCGCTTGCCGATTCCATCAAGAAAGGCTACCGCACGTCATCTCTCTACCTGAAATTCACTCCGTATTTCAAATGGCGGGTCGCACGGGACATCGCGAAAGCTGCTAAGACAGACGAGGATAACGTCTCGTTCAAGGTTCGCTTCAAGGTCGAAATGGGACAAGGAGAGGGAAGGAGAGGAGCAAGGTTCGCAATCGTTCCGAAACAAATACTCCTGGTCAACCAGAAGACCAATACAACCTACTGGGAGGAGTCAATCAAGTAGAGTTCCCCACCTTGCTGGAGCGCGAGAATAACCCTCCATTGGCAGTAGGTCGCTCAAAGAGCGAAAGGAAGCGAAGCCAAGTTTATCATTCCGGCGGGAGATCATCCAGAGCCAGATCTCGATGTGAGCAGGTTCGGACTAATTCCTTCGCGGTGCAACGGTACCTGTCCGCTCAACCTCTCCCTTCACGGTGCCAATGATCTCGATGACAGTCGGATAATACCGATCGAGAGCGCACGCAAGCGTCCGGCGTTTTCGACAGGTGCCACTAGAGAGCTGGTGATCGCACTGGGCGCAGAGGGTGTTCCGCAACAACTCGAGATAGGTCTCGTGGGATGATGTCTGGTTCGTCGAGACGATCGTCACGAGCTCAGGAAGGAATGCCTCCAGCGCACACCCATCGTCGACCGGAAGCCGACAGCTCCCTTGTCCATCTCCGTTTGCACACACCCGACACACCCGCAGTCGAATCGCTTCCCAAAAGAGATCCTCAGTATGAGCTTCCATACCAATGCCTCAGGCAGCGCTGACGGCGCGTTGACCACACTTTAACGCCGCGCGCTCAAGCTCGGGCTGAAATTTCGGATGGGCAATTGCGATCAACGCCTCAGCCCGCTCACGGAGGTTTTTCCCGTGCAACAACGCAACACCAAATTCCGTGACCACATAATGAACGTCCGCACGGCTGGTCACGACACCCGCCCCCTGTTTCAACGTCGCTACGATGCGGGAAACGGCCCCGTCACGCGTTGTTGCGGGCAACGCGATAATTGGCTTGCCACCTTTCGAATACCCTGCACCGCGAATGAAGTCTACCTGCCCGCCAAACCCGCTATAGATCCTCGTGCCGATCGAGTCCGAACACACCTGTCCGGTGATGTCAACCTCGATGGCGGAATTGATGGCAACCATCTTCTCATTCTGGGCAACGATAAAGGGATTGTTGGTGTAGTTGCACGGATGCATCTCGAACAGCGGATTATTATGTACGAATCCGTAAAGGTCTTCTGAGCCGAGCACGAAGGTTGCAATGACTTTGCCGGCGTGCAGGGTCTTCTTTTGACTTGTAATGATGCCTCTCTCAATAGCTTTGACGACTCCGTCGGAGACCATCTCGGTATGAATGCCCAGGTCTTTCTTCCCTTCCAGCAAAGCGAGGACCGCATCAGGGATGCCACCGATGCCGAGCTGGAGGGTTGACCCATCTTCGACCAGATCTGCGATGTGGTGGGCAATCTTCTGTTCAACCTCCGACGCACTGCCGGCTTCGAGCGTCTTCAGCGGTTCCGAGCACTCCACAACCTTGTGCACGCGCGAAACGTGGATGAACACGTCGCCGAGTGTGCGCGGCATCCTCTCATTCACTTGCGCGACCACCATTTTCGCGCTTTCAGCAGCGGCTTTTGACGCTGCGCACTCAACCCCAAAGCTCATGAAACCGTGCTCATCAGGTGGGGAGAGATGAACGAGGGCCACGTCAAGAGGAATGATCCGCTCTGTGAAGAGCGCAGGGATTTCGGAGAGATGAACGGGTACATAGTCCGAGCGTCCGGCGCCGATGGACTCGCGGTCCGCCGCTCCAACAAACAGAGAGTTGTGCCGAAAGTGTTTTTCCATCCCCGGCTTCGAAAGAGGATCTTCGCCCAGGACAAGGATATGGTTCACTTGAACATCCGAGAGTGCATCTTTTCGCTTCGCCAGACCACCGGCAAGCAGCGTCGGTGTTGCAGCATTTCCGCTGATGAAAATGCGGTCTCCGGCCTTCACGACAGATACAGCCTCATCCAGTGTAGCTACCTCTTTCTTGTATTGATCGAGCCAGTTCATAGTCGCACTTCGTCCGAATCAAGCGTGATCAGATTCTGAAGTCAGAGAAGAAAGTGATTTGGCTTTGAAGTCAAAAACTCTCGCAATTGCTTCGTTCGTGCAGTAACCGTCATACGTGCACACCCCTTTGCCCAAACCAAGGTTTTGGCGAAGGGCATTGACAATACCCATCTCGCCCACCTCCAGAATGTAGGGGAGCAATGCATTCGTCAATCCCATGGTGGCCGTTCGTGCGACCGTTGCCGGCATGTTGGGGACACAATAGTGCAGGACGCCGTGCAGAATGAAGACAGGGTCATCGATCGTCGTCGGTCGGCTGGTCTCTACGCATCCGCCCTGATCAATCGAGGCGTCGATGATGACAGATCCCGGCTTCATTTCCTTCACCATCGCCTCGGTTATCAAGTGAGGTGCTTTCTCCCCTTTCAAGAGCACCGCCCCGATCGCGACGTCTGCGAACCTCACCGCGCGCGCAATATGATAGCTCGTTGCCATGCTCGTTGAGATTTTCCACTGGAAGAGATGTTCGATCTCCCTCAACCTTGTCAGGTCCTTGTCGAGCACCGTGACGTTCGCCCCCATCCCCAATGCCACACGGGCCGCCGTGCGACCGACTGTGCCTGCACCAAGAATGACGACGTTCGCCGGCGGAATACCGGGTACGCTCCCGAGGAGCGTTCCCCTCCCACCAAGTCGGGCCTGCAGAAAGTGGGCGCCTGCTTGAATGGCAAGCTGCCCTGCAATCTCGCTCATCACCTGCAGCACCGCGAGATCACCCTTAGGGTTTTCGATGAGCTCGAACGCGATTGCCGTCACCTTCCTGGCCAGGAACATTTCAAGAATTTTGCGCCGAGAAACGGCAAGATGCAGAAAGGAGAACAGCGTTTGACCCTCACCAAGCATATTAAGCTCGACCTCGGTAGGGGGAGAGACCTTTAAGACGATCTCTGATCGGTTGATGATTTCTTCGACGCTGTAGCTGATCGTCGCACCGGAGATTTGATAGTCCTCGTCTCTGTAAATCGCGCGTGTGCCCTCCTGGTGCAACACGAAGATGTTGTGCCCCGTTGCCGTCAGAACCTCAACGCCTGCAGGTGAGAGCGCGACACGGCGCTCAACCGATACCTCCTCTTTGAGAATTCCAATGTTCATGGCTTGCTATCCCCAAGAAAGTAAAATGATTGAGAGGGTTGACCGTAAAGTATTAGTGTCAGATTGGATTCCTGGCACGCTACACTCCTCAACGACCGGTCGGTGGCAGGAAAGCAGCAACAGAGCACAATGATCCTCGCCTGATGGGTCAAAAACCGTGCCGTCCACCGAAGGATAACGCCGCTTGTGGTTCTACTGAATTCAAACCGACGACAATCATGCCTTTCTCATCATTGGGAACAGAGGACGGAGCCTTCCCAAACGTAGAAAGCCGATATCTGGCGGACAGTTCTCCGATTCTTGGGCGGAGCTCCCGATACACCAATCACAAAGACGGATGACTGCCTTCTTGCTGCCTGGCAGGCAATCCGCACACTCCCAAGGCCAAATCGTCCGCTTGACAGATGAATCACCCGTTGCGCGAGAGTCTGACTGAACGACCAAGACTTCTTCGGGCCCGTCTCTTCGAAATTCAGTCACGGATAGACTCCCCCGCGAGCCCGCGATCTGTCGATCCAGTCCGGATCAGGTAATCTCCGCCATTCTACGAACAGATCCCCGGCCAGACTAAATGCCCTTTGAGTTTCCTGAAAAAGGTGTTATACTTGGGCAGGATGTGTTGTGATCATAGGTTGCACCTCAACCTGAAGGGAAACACGTCATGATTACGCGGAAGATATTGATTGTGGAAGATGAACCAAGCGTCGCGATCGCATTCCAGCACGTCTTGGGAAAATCTCTTGAATACAACTATTTGGTCGAGATCATGACCTCGGGGGAGGAAGCGCTCGAGGCGGCGAAGAAATCCGGCCCGTACGATGTGATACTGCTCGATTACTTTTTGCCGGAAATGAACGGCGCAGACTTCCTGAAGGCCTTTCGCACTGTTGACCAGCAAACCGTCGTCATTGTCATTTCAGGCGGCCAAGACTACAAGATCGTCCACGATGTTTTCAAGCTTGGCGCAGATGAATTCTTCAGCAAAGAGGAACTCTCGAACCCCTACGTGCTCGAGAAAGCAATACTTGCGGGACTGGAAAAGAGGGAATACCAGACAGAGATCACTCGTCGAGAGATCGCTCGTCAGCGCATGGATGCAATCACAACCGTCGTGCGCACCGTTCACCACGAGTTGAACAATCCTCTGGCCATCATGACGCTTGCCTCGTCAAAACTCATTTCTACTCCGAACATGCCGGAAGGAAAGCTGCGCCAGCACTTACTGGAGATCCGCGAAGCTGTCGACCGGATGTCCGAAATTCTGAAGCGCTTGCCTCATATCCGCGAAGAATCCTACAACGAGGAGCTGCGCGGCCTGAAACTCTACGCCATCCCCAACCAGCCAAAGACTCCAAAGGAGGACCAATAAGGACGTTTCACAGCGCTTCCCGCTTCCTCCTGGAAAGACGTGTGCCCGTTCCATCGTAAGGAACGGGCACGCACGTTTTTCTCACTCAAACCTCACCTACGCTCGACATCTTCCGAGAGCTGTTGAACATACTCGCCCTTACCATTCTTCTGCTTGCGCCGCGTCAACTCTCCTGCTGAGCCGCTCTTTCCCAGCTCCATGGCGTCTCTCCGCGCGCTCAGCTTGGACCGAAGGGAGATGAGAAGGCCCACGATCACGAGCACCGCAGCTACCCAGACGAGGCCCATGAAGGGCTTAATGCTTGCTTCAATCACAAGGGCCTCTGATTTCTGACGAGGCGGATCATTTGACCCTTGAAGCCCTGTGATAGTAACCTCCACTGTCGATCCTTTTTTCTCTGCGTCGACGTTCATTCCCAAGAGCTCGAAGCCAATCGTGCCGTCTTTCGTCTTGGCTATCCGAGACCGTGGCGCTTGTCCCTCCTTGTATACCGTCATCGGGGTCACGAGCTCGGTCTTTTTCCCTCTCTTGATCTCCAGGACCGCGCCAATGGCAACTCCATTGCCCCCCAACATCTTTTCCATCCCTTGATGATTCATGTCGAACCGCAAGAAGGTGACTTGAAAATCCTTGATCGTTTGGGGCTCACTCTTCTTCAAGAGAAGAAGATCATGTGCCTGTGCTCCGCCAGTCGGATCGCTCTGTTCGAGCGAGACCGGCTCAATGTAGATGTCCTTCGTTAGAAAGCTCGTGTAATCCGGATTCCGCATGAGGCTGTTACTGTACTCGCTCTGGAACATCACGGGCTCAAGAGCAAACTGCGAGCCGTCCTTTTCCACCCGGATAGTGAATCTCCACTTTCCATCCTGCGTCGCCTGGGAGCCAGTATAGGTGAACTTGTAGCCCAGCACTTCCTTTGGTTCATGCAAGGGAAGTGCAGCCGTTTCCTTTTGTCCGTATCGCCCTGAGCCGATGATGGCAAGGAACAATAACGCAAGACCGATATGCGCAATGGCCCCGCCCGTGTAGAGATAGTTTTCCTTTGCCAGCCGGTAGAGTCGAATGACGTTCACAGAGAAAGCAAAGAGCGAAGCGAACGCAAGTGCAGCCATCCAGACGTCTCGAAGACCGAGAAGGACAAGAAGCATCAGGACGACCACCGAGATGACTAGCGATGCGGCTGAGCTCTTTGCGAGATCCTTGGGCGATCCTCCTCTCCACTGGACCAACAAGCTCAATCCAAGAAGAAGGCCAAGGGCAATGGCAATCGGAAGGTTCGTTCGGTCGTAAAAAGCCGGTTCGAGGGAAGCATGAGAAAGAATTGGCCAACTCGTGCCAAAAAGAATGACCAATGCACTTGCGCCGATCACGGCGGAGCTGATCGCCAAGAACGACTCCCTGCTCCAGAATGGAGAGTGCTGCGAGAGTGCCGCCAATTCTTTCCAGCGCTTGGCAAGCATGCCAACGCCTGCGACAAGCGACAACACAATCCATACGACGAGCAGGGTGTAGGTGAGGGCTCCAGGATCGACGAATGAATGGACGGAGGACTCGCCGAGGATTCCGCTGCGCGTAAGAAAGGTACTGTAGACCACAAGCACGTACGTTGAAATTGCAAGAATGAGATTCGTTCGAGTCAGACCGCCTGTCCTTTTCTGCACGAGCATTGTATGAATGAGGATGACTCCGACAAGCCACGGTATCAATGATGAATTCTCCACCGGATCCCATCCCCACCAGCCACCCCAACCCAAGACGCCGTACGCCCAATAGCCCCCAAGCATGATGCCTGTCCCCAAAGCAAGAGCCCCGAAGATAACCCATGGGACGGCGTTGGAGATCCATTCGGCATAGTTCTTCCGCCACAAGGCAGCGAGAGCGAATGAAAACGGCACCGCCATGGCAGCGAAACCAATGAAGAGCACGGGCGGATGTACCACCATCCAAATGTTCTGAAGAAGTGGGTTCAACCCACGCCCATCGGCAGGGATGTCCCCTACCGCAAATTGGCCGGGATGAGCATACCAAATGTATTGGAATGGAGACTTGACAAGGAGGAGAAGCAACAGAAAGGACTGCACGAGCGCATAGATCGTCATCACCTCAAGCTCGATATGCTTTCGACGCGTGTAGGACATCAACATGAGTCCGATAATCGATCCACACAGAGCCCAGAAGAGAAAGCTCCCTTCCTGGCCCGCCCAAATCGTCGTGATGAGGAGGTGCAGAGGGAGCGAGCGTGAGCTATAACCCCACACATATGCGAACTCAAACTGATGGCGAAGGACATACAACAGCAGGAGCGCAGACGCCGCGAGAACCGTCACCGCCATTGCCGCAAAGCTGTTGCGCGCGAGCCTTGTAAGGGGCTTCCTTTGAGTAGCCGACCGGAAATACGCGTATGACGACACCGACCCCGCTGCAAACGCTATCCAGAGAACGACTGTACCTATCATTGATCTTCCCGTCTTTCCCGCATGTGTTATGTTCTATTCAAATTTTTGGGCTAAAGCTCCTCCATAAACACTGAAGGTGGACTCGAGGTCCACCTTCAGCTCAAGGAAGCTACGGCTTCCTCAACTCCGCGATAGAAGACCTCAGGAGCTCGATGGCGTATTTCGTATTGTGCACACCTTCGCTGAGATCATGCTCAACAAAGAAATAGTTGTACAGCGCTCCAGCCTTCACCGCTGGTTTGATGACCCTCCGGCCGCTCACGAGATTCACCAAGCCGTAGTTCGCAGACGTTGGGTTATTGTCAATCCACCCTTTTGCCACGAGCAAGCCGTGGAGCGTGTCGAGGTTGGCTTTAACCGCAGTCTGAACACCCTTGTAGTCCGGAGAGGTGATGGAAGCGTGGCAACCGGATTGCAGACACCCTGCGAGGACGGAGCCTACGACACCACCCTCCCGTTCAAATCTAATGTTCATCGTGTGACCGCCTCCTTTTCCCGTTCCCGTATTGGGCGGGTAGGACATTTCTGCCATGTGGCACGTCGGGCAACCCTCCTGCTTCACCGTGGTCGAAGTCGTGTGATACGAATTGCCTGTATACGTATACCCGGGGAACTTGAAGCCACCCTCACCCATCAGCATCTGTCCTTGTACCCCATAGTGAGAGTACCATCGTGAAGTCGCGATGGCGATCGAATCACCAGGGGCACTCACATTCATCTTCGGCGACATGTCCAGAGTCTGATGACACTGAACGCAGAGATTTCCATTTCCGTAATCAAAGGTCGCATCCGATACCCCCGTGATGTTTGATTTGATGACCACGGGCGTCTTGATACGAAGAGAGAAATCCCCCCTCGCGTGCGGAGAATGGCAAGCAAAGCAACCGGGGGGGCTTGGATGAAATTGGCTAGTCACCGCGCTGAAACTGCCCGCATTCATCCTCTGAACGAACCCCTCCGTTGTGTGGCAACCGGCGCAGCCGCTTCCGTTTCGTTCAAGGTCGCCACCGACTGCATGTTTCGACTGAGACCATTCGTATGCCCGCCCCGCAACGAAGTATGTCGTGTCCTGATCAACGGTGTGGCACTTGCCACACTTGATGTCTGCCGCGAATCCCTCAAGATTGATCACGGAAGTTTCCCCCGCAGGTCCTTGTGGTCCTGCAGGTCCTTTGCAGCCCTGGAAAAGGAAAACGAGGCTCATCATCGCGAGAACGACTCCCTTGAGCACGCTGGAACTCTTCATTGGATTTCTCTCCTCTTCATTGGTGATGGTCTTGCGGCCCCCGTGGCCGCCTTCTCATTTTTGGGAACGAGAATAGTCTCTTTACTGGGGCAAGGATCGTGCCATTCCTGAGAACGTGGATGACATTGAGCCACAAGAGAAGGCACCGTCAAATGGCTTTTTTTCGGGGCGTCTTGACTCTTTGCCTCGTCATCGACGAGACGGCCTCTCACTTATGGAAACGAGCCTTCAGGCTCTGTCAAAATTGAGAAACTCTTAACTCCTTTAGAATGCCCTTTCCTCGCCGGCCACATTCAGCTTGCCATTGATATGCTTTGCCGGGTTGATGATCTTCAGATTTGCGTCAACGACATCGTCATGACAGATGTAGCAACTGGTGAAGTTCGGATGCGTTCCGCCCCGAGCAGAGGTCTTGGGCAGCGCCTTTTCAGCCCCTGTCTTCGTGACATCTCCATGGCAAGTCCCGCAGGCCATCTGCGTTCCGCTGGGATCATTCCAAACCGGAGCGAAATCTGAATTTCCGTTTACGAACGCTCCGTGACAGTATGTGTTTGCACATTTCGCAGTACTGGAGTTGTAGGATGGCTGAGGAGTGACAGTTGGCTCACCAGGCGTGATTCCAGTTCTAGTATTTGTCGTTACATCATTGAACACCACCTCGGCCGGGCTGCTGGAATCAAGATGCCCTGGATCGTACACTGCTGAAGGAACTGTGTGACATTCTGTGCACGGAACTGGTCCGGCGAGCGAGCTGCCCAGCAAGTGGATCTGGTGAGCTCCTACTGATTTGACCGTTCGATCAGTCCGATCGCTGAGATCTCGAGGCGGTGCATTGTTCGCTCCACCATGACATGTTGTGCAGTTCTCAGGGCCCGCGGACTTGTTATGGCACGTCCGGCACGAGACCTTCGTGTACCCTCCGTCGTACAGTTTGCCGTGACACGTCTGGCAACCTTGCATGTCCCATTTCTCATCGCGAATCGCCTTGCCATGAAAATTTGCGGAACTTGGGGTCGTCCAGCCATCCGGGTGGACACTGAGTGAGGCAGTGGACGCGTTGGGCAAAGTGTCTTTGAGCTCGCTGCACCCGGCAGCTATCACCACGAGAAGAATGAGCAGCAGAATCATGGAATGAGCAGTCCGTATGTTCTTCATATTTGCTTTCCGTCTACTTGTGGCAGTAACCGCAGAATCCTCGGCCGCGCAGGCCCTCAACGCGCGCATTCGCGTCCGTGTGGCAGGTGTAGCAGGGTGAACCAGGATCGCTGTGCCACGGACCATTTTCGCCCATCATAAATCCACGCGCGTGCGATTTCGGATCGTTTCCTTTTATCCCATCCGGATCCATGTGGCATGTAATGCAGACCGGATCGGCTCCTTCGGTGTCGTGACACGAGGCGCAGCTCTCAATGTCTCGCTTGGCGAACGTGGCGTGCATGCCTCCTCCGCTCCCAACGCCGATCGTCACAAATCCAGCCTGGAGATGTGTCGCAGGTTTGAACTTGAGCTGATTCACGTTCCCGCCGGCTGCGTGACACGTCGCGCAGAAAGTCTGCTGACTGTGGCAAGTTTGGCAATCCGATGTTTTGCCCGCTGCGGCCATTCCGTGCGTGAACCGGAAATTCAAGTCGTGCACCTTTGCCAGCCTCATGGTCTGACCGCGGTCGTTGGCAGTCAGTCGTGGAGCCCGGGGAGAGGCCAAGTCCTTCCCCGGCACATCGACTTTTACCAGATCGGTGCCGTTGTGACAATCGATGCACGATTCCTGCGCATGGCATGAAGCGCACGTTGCAGTTGACAGGCGGGCAGTGAACTTGTGTTCTCGCACGAAATTCGTTCGATTATGCTCCTTGGGTCGCAACGCCGTCAGGTCAGTGTGGCACGTCTCGCACGCATTGGAGGCCGCCACGTCATTGTGACACGTGTAGCAGGTCGCCATATCCGGCAGCTGCATCGACACACCGACATCCACATTCTCAATGCCTTTGTGGCAAGCTTCGCACTCTACCTTCTGCTCGCCGACATGAAACTCGTGAGAGAATAGAAGATTGCGCTTTGGGAGTTCCGTGGCCGCGTACGTCGATTGATCGCTGCTCGTATGGCAGTACGTGCAGTTTGAGCTCAACTGCTCTTCGTGGCAACTCTGGCAGTTCTCGTGCTTGCTCAGCAGGTTGTCCGACGAGAGCTTGCTCGCTGTTGCTCCCGTGTGGCAGTCTGCGCAGGCTACCCCCGCCTCCTTCACGTGAAAACGATGCGAGAACTTTATCGTCGTCGCGAGTTCCTGTGGCTGGAGAGCTTCACGTGACGTGCTCATCATCGTGAATCCCAGAACAAGCGCTACGCCGAGCGCGAACAATGAATAAACATGGCGTACTGATGGTCGAAACGATGGCTTGGTCATGAACATGGCGCTCTCAGAAGAGTGCAAGTTGTTGACTGAAAAGATAACTGACTCGAACAAAGAACCGCAGATCGGTCTTGTAGATTCTGTTCTGGATCCATTGCCCTTGTGTATCCAAAGATAGGACCGGTATTGGACGGTACACCAGGCCCAAGCCCACGGCGAGCGCATTATCCAGCCCGGAGGCGCTCTCGTTGAGCTTGTACTGTGCATAGCTCAGCATCAACGTCGGCATGAGCTTGTTGTCGAAGAAAGGGTAGCCAAGATTGGCGGAAGCGGCACTGAGTTCTCCCGAGTAGCCCACGTTCCGCGTCACGCTGACAGAAATGTGTTCGCCATTCGCTCCGACTGTCACCCGCCTCGAATCGTCGTCACCGTAGGAAACCGATCCGTACTTCGCGAACACTTGCCAGGCAGACGTGACCGCATACTCCGCTCCAATCTCGTATTCCTTGAGCGTGTTATAGGCAAACACGGAGAAAATCGAGTTAAAAGAAAGCCGGGGCTCGCGCTGAATGTATTCTGCAGTCAGACCCAACGACTGCAAGGACTTGACGCCGAGGGACTCAAATGGTCTCACACGGCCGAAGAGCTGGAATCTCGACATCTTCTCCAAGAGCACGTCATAGTCATACCGCGCATATCCTGAGACCCAGTCATGATAGTCGACGCTCACATCACCACTGACATATTCCTCTGCCGTCGCGCTTGGTTTGATCTCTATTGGATAAGGATTGAAGAGCGAATCACGGCGCAGCCCAATGTACGTTTCAGGCTTAATGTGCTTGTTCATATAGCTCACGGAAAGTTGAGCGAAGTCGAGCGGAGCAATGACAAGCTGACCGCCGGCCATGAAATTGTTCTTCTTGTCACCGATCAGCTCAGCTTTCTGCCGGGGAGCTGGCAGCAGGCCGTAGTAGCCAAGGACCTTTAATCGTGAGTCGAACAGCCTCACGGCGGCTGTTCCGCCATCCAGCGTCCCGCTTCCCGCACCTGCGAAGATCGCCTGGCGACCGAGCGTCAGATCGGCAATGTCCGCAATGTCTGTCCACTTGAAATACATATTGTAGAGCCGGATGAGGGGATCGTTCTTTACGGGTCCCGCGAAATCATTGAAGCCCTGTACGTAGGTATGAAATGAGAGGTTCTTGCCCGCGAGCGAGAGTTGGACTGTCTGATACCCGAATAGATGTTGCGATGACTGTCCGAC
>CAZTKU010000063.1:0-1401 GCA_964614245.1 uncultured Ignavibacteriaceae bacterium | reverse complement strand
TTTGTTCTCTGGGTCAAGGGAAATCGCCGGTCCCGCACACCTACCGCTTGTTCGAGGCCATGAACCATGGACCGATCAGCTCTGTCATGAGGACAAGAATCCAAACCCTTCCCGCGAAGAGGTTGTAGTCATGGACAAGAGCTGCCCACGGCTGATCGAGAACATAGTGACCGACGAGAAATTCGAAACTCACGCTGAGCGTAATCCACATGAAACCTATGATGAACAAATCCCTGTTCACGTAGTCTTTCAAGAACCTGTTCACAAGAACGGAGGAACACATCAGCACAACGATCATGAGCATGAGCGTGCTCACGACGTGCGACATCAGTTCACCCAAACGTGGTCCGAGAAACCAGCTTTGGACCGCGCTATCGAGGAGACCTACACCGAAAACAATCAACCACACCCCAATCGACTTACACGCCGCATTCTTGTCCATTAGAGCCAACCCCGAAAATCTTCCGGCGGAAACGGCACTGCGCTCATCAGGCAGCGCCGCTCCACCCCAGGCGACCTTGCTGTGCAGCTTCGTTACCCTGCAGCGGAATTATCCCGCTTTTGGCACTGGGTGCTTGATCTTCCCCCACATCTCATCAAATTTGAACCCCTTGAATGTGGGGCTCTTGTCATTGTGGCACGTCTTGCAGAATGCCTCGATGGCTGCATTGTCCTTGAACTCTCGAAGCCCGGCCGCGATGGACTTTGCTTTGTCCTTCATGACGTTCATGGTCTTGAAGGCTGAGCCAGCCCCGTGGCACGTTTCGCATTGCACGCCGTCTTTCACGACGTAGGATTTCTCCACGAGCTTCGCATCATACGACTTTGCGTGGCATTCCAGGCATTCCGTCGCCTCCGCTGCCGGCTTGGCAATGCCTTTCGACTTTGCTATCTCATTCGCCTTGGCCATTGTGAGAGTCTTGTACGCCTCGGCGTGTTTGCTCTTCAGCCAGATGTCATACTGCTTGCCCTGCTTCTCTGTCTTGTGGCACATCGAGCACATCTTTACGCCCACATACTTGTTCTGAGCCTGGGCGATCAGTCCAAGGATCGCAACACAGACCAGGACGAGTATAAGCACGCGGGTGATGTTCATCGGTATCCTCCTCTTTATGGTTAGCGATGTGGAAGAGAGGAAGTCTTCTTTCCTCCCATGGATTGACGTCGTTCGAGTCTTCGAATGTACACATAGAGGGAGATGGCAAGCACGCTCATGGCGAGCGTCGCAATCCCAAGTCCGATCCGGCGGAAAACGTACTCATCCAGCGCCCTCGTGGCCTCGTCAGACACGAACGATGCAACGTCCATCCCTTTCGATACCACTTCCCGAAATCTCTCTTCGTCGAATGAATGCACCATTGTTCGGGATTCGAGTCGCGCTTGCCGCGCGTCGCGCAGCTT
>CAZTKU010000062.1:0-14299 GCA_964614245.1 uncultured Ignavibacteriaceae bacterium | reverse complement strand
CTCCTTAATTGTACAGGCAGACTTGGAACCTGAAACTCAAAACTCAAAACTAGATTAAAGCTAAACCATCGCAACTTTTTCTTGGTTACGGAACCTGAGTGACTTCTTTGTCGGAAGCCTTCGGAACGTAAGGCATTTCGACCGGGAGGGCTACGTTCACCAACTTGCAGAGCAAGGCTTCACCCATCTTTCCGTCAACGGGCTGGGGGTTGAGCGGCCGTTCGAAACGGGGCCGCCGGGCGACGTGTACTCATGGTTCTATGACTACAGTCCCGACCTTGATCAATTTGTGTCAAGCAGGCTGATCGAAGGCTTCTATCCGAAGGACTACCTGAAGGCCAATCTAGAGTTCCTGAAGACGAATGCCGCACTGGCGCTGAAGCATGGACTCACTCCGGGACTGCATGTCAATGCCCCGCGCTCGATGCCGGAGAAGTTCTGGGAGAAGTATCCGTTCCTGCGCGGTGCTCGTGTTGATCATCCGCGCGAGAGCTTTCGTCCCCGCTACACGCTCGCAATGGCCCATCCTGTCGTCCAAGAGCACTATCGGGAGTTGGTGCGAAACGTTATGGCCGAAGTTCCCCAGCTGGGGTTCATTCATATCTGGACGAATGATAGCGGTGCCGGTTTTGAATTCACAACGTCACTCTACGCCGGCAGAAACGGCGGGCCATACCTGATTCGCGAATGGAAGAGCGACGATGAAATCGCGCGCAAAGCAGCAAGCAACGTCTTAACATATTATCGGTTGCTGAAGGATGAAGCGCGAAAGGTCAATCCAAACTTCCGGGTTATCTGCGATCTGGGACCATTCTACGCCGAGCGGAAGTACATTGCGCCAGAGCTGGGAAACGGTATTGACGCCGGTGCCTTCGGGTCTTTCGAAGGAGCAGAGAGCCAGGGGGAACGCGACCTGCTGGCGACCGCGGGCGCGCTCCTGCACAATAAGCTTGATCTTGGCGACAACAACATAGTTGGAGTTCCGTACCCAAGGCTGGTCTACGAGCGACTTCATGCGGCCGCGTCGGCCGGAGTTGCCTGCGTGCTTGTCAATGCGACACCGCGGTCACTTGCCCCTTACGACATCAACGGCGAAGTTCTTCGAGCGGTGCAATGCGAGCCGGAGAAAACCCTTGACGCTGTGCTCGATGAAACGGCTCAGCGGTGGGTGGGATCGCAGCACGCTCGGGGCCTCGCGGCGCTCTGGGAGCTTTCAGATGCTGCGGTGCGATCATATCCCCCGGATATCCCCTTCGGTACTTTTGCGTTTCCATGGTTTCGATTGTGGATTCGTCCCTTTGTTCCCAATATTGAGGCTATTCCCGAGAATGAGCGCGCATACTACGAGCGCTTTCTGCTTGCGACGTTCAACAATCCAACGCGCGTTGACCTGAACAATGACATGTTGTGGAATTTCCTCACGGTGAAAGAAGCCGAGGAGAAAAAGAATACGATCGACCGGAGCGTGCTCCCACCATTGAACACAGCGATCAGTCAGGCATCAACAGCTTTGAATTCTCTGGCATCATCAGCTCCTCAGCGGCGGGTGTTTTGGGACCTGCACGACCGGTTATGGGCTGCCCGATGTTATTACACGACCATGAGGAATTCCGTCGCCTGGATCGAATCGGTGCACGGTTATCTGGAATCGCGAACACCAGCCGAGAAGGATGCCTATCGAGCAAAGTGCCGCGCTATGGTGGCCAGTGAACTGGAAAACGCAAGGAACCTGCTGACGCTTTGGGATAAAAGCAGAGTCGACTGGATGCCGGTTTCGAAAGCTGGAGAATCGTTGCATATCTATGGCGAGAACTTTGGTGAACACCTGAAACAGAAGATCGCATTGATGGAACGACACGTTGATGATGAGCCGTATATTGATCCGAACTATATGTGGCGGATGCCGCAAAATTAGTTCTAAGTTCCCAGTTTGGAGTTCTGAGTTTCGAGCTTGTTAGTGCCGTTTCGAATAAGTCTTGTCATGTTTTGTAAGAGGTTACTTTCTGAACTTCAACCGTTGACATTGTGCCATCTTCTCTTCACTAAGAGAAAGTAGGCAACGATTACGGCGCCAATTAATTATTCTTCGCCGCTTTCTTTAGGAAAGAAAGCGGCAGAAAGAAACTTTTCCCGAAATCGGAACGCACGGGAAAGCTGCCGACGCACGAGCCTGAAATTTCGGCCCGTGGAGTCTGTACGAGCCACAGCTGTTACTGCACGTGGGCCGAAATTGAACGCACGTGATAAAGCACCCCTGCACACATGCCTCGATTTCGGGACTGGGAGACGGTTTTCCCGTGCCATCGTGTTCCATCAAAACCCCGTTGTCGAAAGCGTCGGCAGGCGGGTAGGACGGCTCTTCGTGCGTTTGATTCCGCCTCAACCTTATAGATTTCTTTAATCTTGCAGAACACTTGACGAGGCGGAATTGTGGCTTGTGCTGTGGCGGCATCCCCACGGGGAGTTACGATTTCGACATATGTTTTCTTTGTGCTACTTTCTTTTCCGAAAAGAAAGTAGCAACACTACCAAGGATGGTAACCATTTTCTCTTCGAGGTGGTCCAGGCATTCGAAAAAACGCAAGGTTATTTTTTGGAAAAGGCACTAGTTACGGCTTCTGCTGTGGTCCATAGAGTCAACATACGGTATCCCGAAAGCGAGATGGAGAAGAGCAGGAAGAGGCTGGAGAGTGTTTATAGATTTGAGTACTTCGACAGAGTTCCGGTGCTTTTGGGAATCGAGGCTCGATATCTTCTGCAGGAACGAGACATCACATTTGCGGAGTATTTTTCTGATCCCAAGACCCAGCTCATTCACCAGCTTGAGAACGTCAAGTGGCGGATCGAAAACATCCCGGATGATTGGTTCACGAAGCCACTTATTACCATTTCGCCTGATTTTCAGAATGTCACGAACGCGAGCGGATGCGGCTGCGAAATCTACTGGCAAGAGAATGAAACCCCCCAGGCTGTTCAGCAAATTTCCACAATCGATGAGTTGGTACGGTATGAGCTACCCGACTGGCATTCCACACTATGGGGGAAGAGGCTCGAATGGTATTGGGAGATGAAGAGATTGGTGCAGGATGTTGATGTTGCACTCAACGGCGATCATGTCCCTGTGCACGTAACCACGGGGATCAATGCCGATAGTCCCTTCATGTCGGCAGTCGATTTAGCAGGAGCCTATTTCTATCACTGGCTGCTCGAAGCACCGGCCGAGTGTCAGAGATTCCTGGGGAAAATCACGGATCGTTATATCGAGGTTGAGAAAGAGTATCGGCGCATTTCCGGCAGGCCGATGCAGGATGGGTTGAATTATTCCGACGACTCTGCCCAGGTCATTTCGCTGCAACAATACCGCCAATTCTGCGCGCCAATTGGGCAGCGTTTGTATGGCGCGTTTGGCTGCGACCGGCACGATGGGAGGATGATGCACCTCTGTGGGAGGAACGTTCACCTCCACGAGGCTCTGCTCAACGATCTTCATATTACCATGCTTACTGGTTACGGATCGAGCAACGCGCCTGAAGAAATGACCGTGCTGGCAGGAAAAGTGATTCTCCACGGCAACGTCGACCCGATGACCCTCTATCAGGGAACGCATGGTGATGTCGAGCGCGAGACAATCAAGATTCTCGAAACGCTCCTCTCTTATGGAGGCGTCGTTCTGGGAGACGGGTTCAATGTTGTGCCGGGCACCGAGCTTTCGAAGCTGGAGGTCATCCGCAAGACGAGCGAGACGTTTGGGGTGCCGCAGCGCGGGCACTGACACTCAGCAAGCAGCACAGCTCTCAAACAAAAGAAGAAAGAAACACCGAAATGAAGGAGACGTCCATCCAGTGCGGCCACCCGCAGCTTGACGCACTGTATCCTCGCATCAAGAATTTTCTACTCAATGACGTTGTCGAATATAACATGTTTGGCAGGAAAGTGCGCGGATATCGCACTCCGGACGCGCCAAGTCTCTGGATCCGGGATTTCCCGGACATGATGCGCGCGTTCAAGTATTGGGAGCATGATCTGAAGAGCGAGATCAACCACTTTGCGGAGACACAAACGGCGAAGGGTTGGATCTTTGATTACTTCACCATGACGCCGGAGAAGGTGCCGTGCGAAAAGGAGAACTGGGCCAAGTACGTGCGAGTACCAGTTGAGGCAGACGTGGAATTTCGATTTATCAACGCAATCTACTTAGCGTGGCAAGCAACGGGCGATGACAAGTGGATGAAGAGCCTGTTGCCCAATATGGAGAAGGCGTTGAATTACACGTTGACAGATGAATGGAGATGGGACAAGAAAACGAAGCTCATCAAGCGCGGCTACAGCATCGACACGTGGGACTTTGACTACACCGCAGGGCGGCATCCCTGGTTGAACTTCCAGTTAAACGAGCGCACCTTCTGGGGTATCATGCACGGCGACAACTCCGGGTATTACGCGGCGTTCAACCAGATGTCAGGATTTTATGCGCATCTGGGCAACAGAAAGAGCGCACAGTATTGGAAGAAGTTCGCCCAGGCGTTTCGCAAGCGGGCAAACAAAGTCTGCTTCAACGGTCGCTTCTATACTCATCACGTTCACCTTGTTCCCGTGAAGATCGAAGGGGTCGATGAGGGTGAGCAGCTGAGCCTGAGCAATCCGATGGATATCAATCGCGGTCTGCCGACCCACACCATGGCGGCCAACATTATCAAGGAATATCAGAAGCGAGCGGAGACGACGAAGGCGTTCGCCGAGTGGTTCAGCATCGATCCGCCGATGCCCGACGGAATCTACGGTGATCCGAAACTTGTCGGTGGTGCGTACTGCAACGGTGGGATCATGCCCCTCGTCGGTGGAGAGCTTGCCCGCGCTGCGCTCGAGCACGGATTCGAAGAGTACGGCGTCAGGCAATTGCTGAAATACGAGGACCTCACGCGTAATAACGAGACGTTTCTGTGGTATTTCCCGGACGGCAAGCATGCGACAGTTGAAACGAGCACCAGTCCGGATGCCTTGCCAACCGATGGGTGGGGATCGTCAGCCATGTTGTACGCGCTCGTGGAGGGTCTGGCGGGGGTCGTCGATACGTGCAAGTTGTTCCAGAGTGTTCGCTTATCGCCTCGATGGCTGGCTGCAGGCCGAGATGAGGCGAAGGTGCGCATCGTCTACGGAGCGTCAGGCGCGTCGTTTGAGTATTCGTACGCGCACGATCAGGCAAAGAGAACGTTTGAGCTTGAACTGCAAGGAAACGCAAGCATGAATCTGCATCTCCTGCTCCCCAGGGGAATGAAAACCGTACACGTCGACGTCAACGGGAAAAAGGTTAACCACTCCGATACGAAGGTCGAAAGCAGTTCATACGCTGACACGAGCTTTATCCTGAAGAAAAAAGCTGTTGTGCAGATTACATACAAGCCGCCAAGTCATGAAGGACACGCAGGAAAAATGAGGTAGGAGACGCCCCTGGCGTCTACGTGGCTCGATTCTCACATTGCGATAGAATGGAAATTCTATGAAACGAAGGGATTTTCTCAAAGCTCCCGCCTACGGCGTGCTGCTCGGCAGCGACCTGGATCTTACAAAAGATCCTCCCGGGATCAACGCTGCTGATCCTCAGCATCCCCCGATGCAGGTGCAGCAAGAATTCCAGCAGCGGATGCATCCGGATTTCATCACGTACCTGCCCGGTGTTGAGTATTTCTTCTTCGGCAACGGTGAAATCACCGGCGTTGTGCAACACAGCCCGAAAGACACGCGTGCAACATTTCTCGGATTTACCATAATGAATCCGGGACTGTTCAGCAGAAAATGGAGTACATATCTCTACCACCCCGAGCGTGGGTTCACGAATACCCGTCTCGGTGTGACGTTGGACGAAAGCGTGGGCCAGCGTGATGCCCAGGCAGGCATGTACCATGGCGTAAGGGGATTCTCCGTCACGCCGGAGAATTTCAAGTCGATTCAGTGGAAGCATGTTGAGAGCATTCCCATTGTCTCGCTTCTTTGGATGGCTGGAGAGTGTGAGGTTGAGGAAGAGTTCTTTGCGCCGAGCGAGGGATCGATTCTTTTCAGGCGCGCAACGGTGAGAAATCTGTCCAGCAAACAGTGGCGTGTTGGCCTCAGCCTTTCTCTGTACGCGAACTTTGGGCTCTTCGATCAGATTTTCACTGACGAGAGCAAACGCGCTGCTTTTGCGCGCGGTTTGGCGAGGATGAAACTCTTTGCCGTCGAGAAGAATGCAACCGTTGCAGGTCGCTATGATGTACGTGTTGATATTGGAGACATCGCGCCCGGCAGTTCAAAGCAGGCGACGTATGTTTATGCATTGAATGACGGCGAAAAGATTTTCAAAAGGAAAACCTTTTTGACGCTTTGGCATCAGAGCGCTGCGTATTGGAGTGGGAAGAGTACGCTCGAGAGCGGCAATAAAATGGTCGATGATCTCTGGAGCGTATCGAAGGCAGGTTTGCGTGCGGTGCTCGGGAATAACGGTCGGATGGACGCAGGTGTCTGGCAGTACAACATGGAGTGGGTGATCGACCACATGTGGGCAGCCGTCGGGTTCTTGCGCTCGGGGTTCGTCGATGAAGCACGCCTTCTGGTTGAACGAAATCTGGCGAGCGCAATCGGCCACGACGGCCGTACGATCGAGTCCAGCCGCTGGTTCGGGTACGATTATACCGAACTCAATCAGAATGGCAGCCTCGTCTACAGTGTCTGGGAATACTTGTGCTGGACGGGCGATTTCGCCTTAGTGAAGAAGTACTGGGACAAGATCAAACTCTGCGCGGAATTTCCCCTCAAGGAGGTTTTCTTCGATAAGCAGGCGAAGATGGTGCGGAACAAGAGAGAATTCTGGGAACGGAGCGATTCGTTCGGCATCGAAGATGGCTATGAGATGGCGTACCAATTCTGGGTCATTTCCGGATTGGAAAAAGGGGCGGAGATGGCACGAGCGCTTGGTGAACAAGCAACCGCGCGCAAATGGCGACAGGTGGCGAGTGAAATGAAACGATCGTTCCTTTCGCACCCCACCTTCAAGATGGTCGAGGACGGGCACTTCATCAAGCGACGAAAGCGGGACGGCCAGTGGCAGAAGTACTGCATTCCACCCGATCGACGTACGATGCCTCCCGGTTCGCCGCTTGCAGTAGAACAAAGCCCGATGATGGATCCGGATACGGTCGAGGTTTTCCCGATCATCTATGGGATGATCGATCCACGAAGCGAACTTTCGCTCAAGACGCTGGAATGGGTTGATACCCTCTGGAGTCAGAGGTGGGACGGGGGCGGCTATCCCCGCTACAATACGCACAGCGAACCCGATCCTCCCGCGCCGTGGCCGCTGGCTTCAGTGATGGTAGCGCGTGGACACGCTGAAGCGGGCAATGATGACAAAGTGTGGAGAGTCCTCAATTGGATCTCGAATCTCCCGGGAGGGAAATCCGGTTCGTGGTTCGAGCGCTATGGTCCGAGCATCACGCCTCCAGCTCCGCCGGTCGGCATTGTTGGGTGGATCTGGTATGAAATCATGGCGCTCTATGTTCATCAGATTATTGGACTGAGGCCGGAACTGGATAGGTTGCTTGTTCGTCCGCGACTGATAACGGGACTTGATAAGATCCGCTCGACCCATACTGTGCGAGGGACAAGAGTGACAATCCACATTCGACGGTCGAAGGACAAGAGCACCGCGACGGTCAACGGGAAGGAAACTGCAATCCAGAACGGTTCTCTCATTATACCCTATCCCAAAGGGGGAACACTCACGATTGATTTCAGGATAGCAGGGTGAGAAATGAGACGAGATGACTTCTTCAAGACAGTCTTTGGAACCCTTGCTGTCGCGAGCTTGCAAGGGTTCAACACCAAGAACGCAGGTTTGATTCGCTCGCTTGACACCTGGCCGACGATCAATCCGGACGATGAGCAATTCTGGAGGTTTGTCCGCTCCCAATTTCCGCTCACGGACGAGCGTGCCTATCTGAATACCGGAGGGCTTGGCGCCTCGCCCTACGTTGTGATTGATGCGGTGAAGGCGAAAATGGATGAGCTGGAGAGGGTCTCGGAGACAGGCCACAGTGAGGAAATCTGGAAAGACATTAAAACTGCAGCGGGTCAGCTTCTGGGATGCGATCCTGCCGAGATTGCGTTCACACGCAATGCGACGGAAGGGATCAATATCGTGTGCAACGGGTTGCCGCTGAAGCAGGGTGACGAGATCATTACCACGACGCACGAGCACGTTGGTAATTCCGTGCCGTGGCTGGCTTTGCTGAAACGGGAAGGCGTTGTGATCAAGCTCTTTGAGCCTTCGACTGACTCCGCGCAGGTCAACATCGGCAGCATCGAGAGGATGATCACGAAAAGGACTCGGCTGATTAGTATTCCCCACGCCACGACAACAACAGGTCAAATCCTACCGGTTAAGCAGATCTCGGCGCTGGCGAAGAGCAAGGGGATCTGGTTGTTTGTTGACGGAGCCCAAACAGCAGGAATGCTGGTGTTAGACCTGCACGAGCTTGGATGCGATGCGTATGCGACAAGTGGGCATAAGTGGCTGCTCGGCCCCAAGGAGACGGGGCTGCTGTATGTGAGAACAGAGATGCTCGACGTCGTCCAGGCGAAATTCGTCGGTGCATATTCTGACAACGGGTTTGATCTCGCCGCAGGAACGCTCACATTTCATCCAACCGCCCAGCGCTATGAATATGGAACCGTGAGCATACCGTTGCGTGTGGGGTTGGGCGCGGCTATCAAGTTTCTTCAAAAGATCGGCATGGACAACGTGTGGAAACGAGACCAGGCGCTCTCGACGCGGGTGTTCAATGGGCTGCAGCAGATTCCCCATGTCAAAGTCCTATCACCAGCCAACGACAATGAGCGGAGCGCTTTGATCACGTTCAAGCATGAGAAACTTCCATATCTCGAATTACAGAATCATCTCAATTCCTATAACCTGCGCACGAGGGGGGTAAGTGAGGGAGGGGTGAACGCTCTTCGTATCTCCACTCATATCTACAATACATTTGAGGAGGTCGAGCGAGTGCTGGAGGCCGTAAGGGCGGCGTGGAAGGAGTGACCGGACTAAAGTCTGGCTTCTACGGAAGAATTTGTGGGAAGAAGGCAGAATTCTCAGAAAGGAGTTCTCAGCAATGTACACCATCGGCTATGATGTTGGAAGCTCATTTGTGAAAGCAGCGATTGTCGACGTGGAGCGAGGCAATCTGATTGCCACGTCGTCCTATCCTGATCGGGAGATGGCAATCCTCTCGCCAGTGCGGGGATGGGCAGAGCAGGAATCCGAGATCTGGTGGGATGCCGTGAAGAATGCGACGAAGCTCGCTGCGTCACGAGCAGCGATCTCTCTGCAAGACATCCGCGCCATCGGTATCTCATACCAGATGCATGGCCTCGTTCTGGTGGATAGGAACGGCTCCTCGCTGCGCCCATCCATTATCTGGTGCGACAGTCGCGCCACAGAGATCGGCAGGAAGGCTTTTTCGGAGATCGGTGAAAAAGTCTGCCTTTCCGAATTACTGAACTCGCCCGGCAATTTTACCGCATCAAAACTCCGCTGGGTCAAAGAAAAGGAGCCGGCGATATATGATAAGGCTTTCAAAGCACTCCTCCCTGGCGACTACATTGCGCTGAGACTCACCGGCGAGTTCAAGACAACCGTTTCGGGGCTCTCTGAGGGAATCCTCTGGAATTTCCGCTCGCACAGGCTTGCTGACAAAGTGCTGAGCTACTACGAGCTGCGGCAAGATCTCATTGCAGACATCGTTCCATCAATGGGACCACAAGGGTATCTCGCGGAACGAACGGCACAGGAGCTTGGACTTAAGGCCGGAATTCCGATATCGTACCGAGCAGGAGATCAGCCCAACAACGCCTTCTCGCTAAAGGTTCTCGAACCCGGAGAGATTGCCGCAACGGCGGGAACGTCCGGGGTTGTCTATGCGGTGAACGGCTCACTGAACTGCGATCCTCAATCGCGCATCAATGCCTTCGCTCACGTCAATCATAGCAACAGCGCGCCGCACATTGGCATTCTCCTCTGCATTAATGGAACCGGGATTTCGAACAGCTGGATCAGAAGACTTGTCGGCGATGCAGCGCTGACGTATGATGCGATGAACCAGCTTGCTTCAACCGTTCCGGTCGGCTCGCGAGGTTTGACGGTGCTGCCGTTTGGCAATGGGGCTGAACGGATGTTTCGCGACCGGGACATCGGCGCGTCTGTGTGGCGTCTGAATTTCAATGCCCACTCCAGGCCGGAAATCCTGCGTGCGGTTCAAGAGGGTATCGCGTTTGCCTTCAAGTACGGTTTGGATATTATGCAGTCACTTGAAATCAAGCCGCACGTCTTGAGAGCCGGGTCGGCCAACATGTTCTTGAGTCCGGTGTTTTGTTCAACCCTCGCTTCCATTGCGGGTGTTTCGATTGAGCTCTATAACACGGATGGTGCACAAGGGGCGGCACGAGCAGCCGCGGTTGGAGCCGGTCTCATTCCGTCGGTCAAAGATGCTTTCAAGGGTCTCGAACGTATCAGAACCGTTGAACCCGAGCGGAACAAAGACGACTATTTCGAGGCGTACCAAGCGTGGCTTGAGCCGCTCAAGAAGATTTTCGACGGCGAGCATTTGTAAAGCTTGACAGACCCCGGGACCTTGGCGGTGGACCGTGCCAGCCGAGACTTCCCGCTTCGTCGCGAAGCGTGTAAAAAGATCCCCGCTATGTCTGAAATCATACAGTTCCAAAATATCACGAAACACTTTGGCGGCACCGTTGCTCTCGAGGACGTGAGTTTTTCCGTTCGTGAAAGGGAGATTCACGCCGTTGTGGGAGAGAACGGGGCGGGCAAGTCGACACTGATGCGTATTCTTTCCGGCGTGCTCCAGAAGGATGCCGGCACCTTGTTCCTGGCAGGGACGGAGAAGACGTTTCGAACAGCTGTGGATGCCCAGCGGGAGGGGATCAGCACGGTGTACCAGGAGCCGTACCTCGTTCCACATATGACTGTGGCTGAAAATGTGTTTCTGGGACATGAGCGAACAACAAGAATTGGGTTTGTGGACTTCGGCTACCTGAATTCACAGACTGAGCAAATACTCGCGCGGCTTGACCTCAAGATTTCACCCACAGAGTTGCTGATCAATCTGAGTCCCGCCGAAGTGCAGCTCGTTCAAATTGCGCGAGCAATAGCGTTCTCAACAAGGATTCTCATCCTCGATGAACCCACCGCCGCGATCACTGGCCATGAGACTGAAATCCTGTTCGACCTGCTGAAGAAGCTTAACAAGAGCGGTCTGACGATCATCTACGTTTCTCACCGGCTCACGGAAATCTTCGAGCTCTGTCATCGAGCCACGGTGCTTCGCGATGGGAAGTACGTCGGCACCGTGGAAGTCGAGAAAACGAACGAGCGAGAGATCATTAGTATGATGGTCGGGCGGGAGATCAAGGAATCCGGCGTGGGTGCTGGTTCTCAGGCTGCGGCTGATGTGCGCTTGGAGGTGAAGGGATTGACGGTGACACAGGCATCTGTTCGCGTCCAGGATATCTCGTTTGTCGTGAAACGCGGTGAAATTGTCGCACTGGCAGGTCTCGTCGGATCCGGTCGAAGTGAGGTGACGAAGGCGATCTTTGGCCTCAGCCGGGCTGATGCCGGCGAGGTTCTTGTCGAAGGGAAGCCAGTGCACATCCGGAGCCCGCAAGAGGCTATTCAGCACGGTATGGCGCTAGTGCCGGAAGATCGCAAGGGGGAGGGTCTGATCTCGACGCAGTCGATTAAGCGTAACATCTCGCTGACCGGATTGAAGCTGCTCTCGAGTTTCGGTTTCATCAGAGGGGGCTCAGAAACTGAACTCGCGAGAGGGAGCTTGAAGCAACTGGCGATCAAGTCTTCGTCTGAGAATGCAGAAGTCTCGACCTTGAGCGGTGGCAATCAACAAAAAGTTGTTCTGGCAAAGTGGCTTTGGCTGAAGCCGACAATCTTGTTGCTGGATGAGCCGACGCGTGGGATTGATGTTGGAGCGAAGGCGGAGATCCACAATCTGATCTTTGAGCTTGCGAAAACAGGGGTGGCAGTCCTGCTGATTTCTTCCGAGCTGCCAGAGGTCCTCAGACTTGCAGATCGGATCTACGTGATGAGGGATGGGAAAATTGTCGGCCATCTTGGGCGCGCGGAGGCAAGTCAGGAAGCGGTCATGCGCCTTGCGGCGATCGGAAACTGAATCGTGTGGTCATCAATAGGGACGGAGCTCCGCCAGAGACGGTGGGGCTTTTTCCCGGCAAGTGAGCGGCCATTGAAGCATTCCATGGAAGACAAATGAAATCTGTCAATATCTTTGATTACGTGGTTGTCGGATCGTACTTCCTCTTTATGCTTGGGATCGGGCTCTACTTCATGCGTTTCAACAAGGGCGCAAAGGAGTACTTTGCCGGTGGGAACATGATCCCGTGGTGGGCATCGGGCATGACGCTCTACATGGCGAACTTCACCGCGTGGACATTTTCCGGAGCCGCGGGGTTCACATACAGCACCGGAACGTTCATGCTCATCTGGTTCTCAATTGGTTCGATCGCGTATTTCCTCGGTTCATTCTTGACGGCAAAACGGTGGCGCCGAACACGATCAATCTCTCCGGTTGAGTACACGTACAGCCGCTACAATACCTCAACACAACAGTTCCTGAGCTGGGTCATCTCCATCAACTTCACCCTCTCCGCCGGAGTGCAACTTGCCGCAACATCAAAGCTGCTCTCCCCGGTCCTCAATCTGGACATGAACACGGTGACGCTTATTACAGGGGCCGTGATTCTCCTCTACACGTTTCTCGGTGGAATCTGGGCCGTCTCTATCACCGATGTCGTACAGGGTGTCATCTTGCTCGGCACAACATTCATCGTTGCGCCGATGAGTCTGTCCCTTGTTGGCGGCGTGAAGAATCTTTTCGCCTCGCTGCCTCCGCTGTCGTTCGATCACGTTTACAACGGTGTTCATTACGATCAGCACTGGCTGCTTTCGATTCTGTTGATTTCGACGATCGGATTTGCTGCCGGCTCGGGGCAGCGTTTCTATTCCGTCAAAGATGAAAAATCGGCAATTCGCGTGGCCTGGTTTGCTGCCGTCTTGGGGCTTGCGGGTCCTGTTACGTTCGGCATTCCGCCGCTCGTTGCCCGCGTGCTCTGGCCCGACCTTTCACAGGTTGACTTCTTCAAACCGTATTTGGGAAGCAATCCTCAAGACCTCGTGTATCTGGCCCTCTGTGTGAAATTCCTGCCTAACGGACTTATCGGCGTGTTCATTGCGGCCATGCTCGCCGCGACGATGAGCACTCTGAGCTATGTGTACAACATGGTGTCCTCGATCTTTGCACGCGATATGTACCAGGGTCTGTTCCGCCCCAGCACAAAAGATGAGGAGCTCCTGAAGGTCGGGCGTACGGCGTCGGTGGCAATCGGCCTCATTGTGACGACGCTCGCGCTGATCTTCATCAATAGCCAGTTTGGGATATTCAATATGATGCAAGCGTTCTTCACGCTCTTCAACATCCCCGTTACGGTGCCCCTGTGTTTTGGGTTGATCTTTCGACGCGTCCCCAAATGGTCGGCAGTTGCCGGCATCACATGGGGTCTCCTGGCAGGGGTCGCTGGCCGCTACTTGCTCGGCTGGGATATCGGACCGCAAGTCTACCTTGCGTTCTTGATGACCTTCGGCATTTTTTCCACCTCGTACTGGACAGGGAATCTGTTCAAAACAAGGAAGCCGCTGCTGATTCTCTTTAGCGTTATCGTCACAATAGCGGTGGGTATACTCTTTACTCAAACCATCGTTGGTGAAGCGACAAGCCTTATCATTTCCCTCGCGTGGCTCTGCGCTCTTGTTTTTGGCATGAGCCTGTTTGGATTTGCCAAGATGTTCACTCTGGATAGTGAAGAGGACCGAAGGGTGGTCGTCGACTTCTTCAAGAAGCTCGATACACCGGTCGATGTTGACAAGGAGGTTTTCGGTGCGGGAAAGAAACAGATTTCAGCTTTTCCGCTCGTGGGCGGCACGATGATCGTCATGGGAGCATTGCTCAGCCTCATTTTCTTGACGCCTCTCCAGCGGCAAGAACAGGTGATCGTTGGCGTGCTCATTTCCTTTATGATCATCTTCGGGATAGCGATGATCTACTTCGGCAAGAAATCAGAAATCCGAGGTCAAGAGGCCCGCCAAGCAGCGACCGACAAGTAAGTGGCCAACACAACCGGATAGTATCGTGATGGGAATTCAAGAACAAGAGGGCAACACTCGATGAAGGCG
>CAZTKU010000061.1:0-14434 GCA_964614245.1 uncultured Ignavibacteriaceae bacterium | reverse complement strand
CTGGAAGTACAAGTCTGATTGGGAAGAGTTGACCCGGATCATGGGATATTGGGTGGACCTTGATCATCCCTACATCACCTTTGAAAACAGCTACATCGAGTCAGTCTGGTGGGCCCTGAAGCAGTACTTTGACAAGGGGATGATCTACAGAGGCTACAAAATCCAACCGTATTGCCCGCGGTGCGAAACACCTCTCTCCTCCCACGAAGTCTCGCTTGGATACAAGGACGTCAAGGATCCTTCGATATATGTCAAGATGAAGATGAGGGGAGAGGAGAACACCTACTTCGTCGTCTGGACTACGACGCCGTGGACGCTGATCTCCAATGTTGCTCTCGCCGTGCATCCTGAAGTGGATTACGTGAAGGTCGACCATAAAGGAGAGAAGCTGATACTCGCTCAAGCGCGACTCAGCGTTCTTGGGGATGAACACGCCGTTCTCGAGACATTCAAAGGCTCGACCCTCGCCGGCAAAGAATACGAGCGCCTCTTCGACTACCACCAGGTCCGGGAAAAAGGTTGGTATGTCGTGGAAGGAGACTTCGTGACGACCCAAGATGGGTCCGGGATTGTTCACATCGCTCCTGCCTACGGTGAGGATGACTATCAGGTGGGGCGGAAGTACGGTCTCCCGACGATTCATCCGGTGAACAAGTCAGGTGAATTTGGACCTGAGGTCAAAGACTTTCCCAACAAGTTTGTCAAAGAAGCTGATCTCGACATCATCGGCAATCTCAGGCAACGAGGCCTGCTGCTGAAGAAGGAGACGGTCCTCCACAGCTACCCTCATTGCTGGCGCTGCTCTTCGCCGTTGTTGTACTATGCCCGCGAGTCGTGGTATATCCGCACCACAGCCTACGCCAAGCGGATGATCGAATTGAACGACACGATCAACTGGGTTCCGTCTGAAGTTGGCACAGGTCGCTTCGGGAACTGGCTCGAGGAGAACAAAGACTGGGCCCTCTCGCGTGATCGCTTCTGGGGAACGCCGCTGCCCATCTGGATCTGTGAGCAGTGCAGCAAGCAGAAGTGCGTTGGGAGCGTGGCGGAATTGAAGCAGGGCAAGAATGTGCCTGAGCCGCTCGATCTGCACAAGCCGTTTGTGGACAACGTGACCTTCGAGTGCACGGCGTGCGGCGGAACGATGCGGCGAATTCCCGAGCTTATCGACGTCTGGTTCGATTCCGGAGCGATGCCGTTTGCGCAGTGGCACTACCCATTCGAGAACAAGCAGGTCTTCGAAGACGGTTATCCAGCGGACTACATTTCTGAAGGGATCGACCAGACGCGAGGATGGTTCTACACGCTGCATTCGATCGGGACCTTCCTCTTCGACAAACCTGCGTTCAAAACCGTGCTTGTCAACGAGCTCATCTTGGACAAGCACGGCCAGAAGATGTCCAAGTCGAAAAAGAACACGGTAGATCCGTTCGACCTCATCCGCAAGTACGGGGCTGATGCGACACGGTGGTACCTGGTTTCGAACAGTCCGGTGTGGCGTCCCACGCTTTTCGATGAAGAGGGTGTTGCCGAAGTGCAGCGCAAGTTCTTCAGCACGCTCGTCAACACGTACGCGTTCTTTGCCCTCTACGCCAACGTCGATCATTTTGAGAACAAGGAAGCGAAGATTCCCGTTGCGGAGCGGGCCGAGATAGACCGTTGGATCCTCTCCGAGCTGAATTCGCTGGTGAAGAGCTATCGGCAGTGGATGAATGAGTATGATGTTACCCGCGCAGCGCGCGCTGTGAGCGATTTCACAATCGATCAACTGTCCAATTGGTACGTTCGCCGGAACCGTCGACGTTTCTGGAAGAGCGAGAAGGGCAAGGACAAGTCTGCGGCATATCAGACGCTTCACGAGAGTCTGATGACGATCGCCAAGCTGATGGCTCCTTTTGCTCCGTTCCTTGCAGATGAGTTGTATCGCAATCTCAATGTTGTTGCGAGCCCTGAGACGGCGCAATCCGTGCATCTGTCGATGCTGCCGGTGGCTGACGACAGCATCATCGAGGGTGAGCTTGAGCGGCGTATGGAGCGGGCGATCAAAATCGTCGGCCTCGTCCGGGCGATGAGGATGAAATCAAATCTGAAGGTGCGTCAGCCGCTCAAGAAGATCATCCTCCCGATCACCAATGAGCAGGATCGGGCTGAGGTCAGGCGGGTGGAAGAGATGATTCTCGAGGAGATCAACGTCAAGCAGATCGAGTATGTGACGGATGAATCCGGAATCGTTCGGAAGAAAGCCAAACCGAATTTCCGCTCGCTCGGACAGAAGTTCGGCAAGGCGGTCCAGCCGGTCGCGGCCAGGATTCGCGAGTTCAGCGGTAAGGAGATCAATGAGCTGGAACGTCAGGGAACATTGACACTCCCCATCAACGGCTCCGAGTATACGATCAGCAAAGAAGACATCGAGATTCTCCACGAGGATATCAAAGGCTGGATGGTGGAATCGGATGGCTCCATTACCGTCGCGCTGGACACCGAGCTGGATGAAGAATTGATTGATGAGGGCTTTGCCCGGGAGTTCGTTAACCGCATTCAAAACATGCGGAAGGAGGCCGAATTCGAAGTTACGGACCGCATCAAGATCTACCACGCGTCCACGAAACGGCTGGCGAAAGCGCTCAACCGGATGGCAGGCTACATCAAGCAGGAAACCCTGGCGACAGAACTGTCCGACACACCGCCGGGCTCGCTTGCGCTCGCTCACGCGGACGTCAACGGCGAGCAGACGGCGATCGCGATAGAAAAAGTTGTTGTTGACTCTTAAGAATTTACTCTACAAGTTTGCACGAATTCAGAAGACCCCTGCCGATGGGATTGACGGCGGACTGATTGGTAGAGTATCAATGCAGGAGATTGAACATGGTGAAGAAAACATCCAAGAAAGTGATGCCCAAGCCGAAAGCAAAAAGGGTTGTGAAGGTGAAGCAGCTCAAGGCGAAGCCGAAACCGGCGCCCGTCAAAGCGCCTGTCAAAGCTCCCATCGCGCAGCGTGGCTACAGCAAAGCTGATCTTGTCCACTTCAAGGAGATCATTCTTGAGAAGCGCAAAGAGATCCTCGAGGAGCTTGAGACGCTCAAGGCAAGTATGATGGATGTGCAAACGGGTGAGTACGTCACGGAAAACTCCACGTACTCGCTCCATATGGAGCAGGGGACCGACACGATGGAGCGGGAGAAGACGTTTCTCTTCGCTTCAAGGGAAGGGAAATTCCTCAACTACCTCGACGATGCACTGAAGAGAATTGAAAAGGGCGAGTACGGTTTCTGCATTGACTGCGGCAATCTCATCGACAAAGAACGGCTCGAGGCCGTCCCCCACGCGCAATTATGCATCAAGTGCAAGCTGAAGAAGGGGAAATAGTTTGTTTGTGATCGCTCAACGGTAATATGTCCTTCGGACTTCGCACTTTTACACTCAACATGCGCGTTCTCTACGTCACAGGTCTGATTCTTGTCATCGATCAACTTTCTAAGTTGTTGATCAAGGGTTTTGAAATCCCTTTCCTCGATCTCTACCACGCAGGCATCCCCGTCGGTGCGAGCTATCCAATCGTCGGCGATCTCGTGCGGCTGACGTTCATCGAAAACCCCGGCATGGCATTTGGGATTGACATCGGCGGGAAGATGTTTCTCACGGTGTTCTCCGTTGTCGCCAGCATCGGAATCTTTATCTACCTGTACAAGATACGCGGGGAATCGGTGGTCATCCGTCTCGCGTTGGCGATGATCCTGGGCGGAGCCATTGGCAATCTGATTGACCGAGTGTTCTATGGTGTCATCTTCGGCGAGGGCCCGCTATTCTACGGTAAGGTCGTGGATTTTATCGATGTCGATTTCTTCAATATCGATTTCCTCGGAATTCATCTCTCACGCTGGCCTGTCTTCAATCTCGCCGATGCGTCTGTTTCTCTTGGCGTCGTCCTGCTCCTTGTTTTTCATCGCAAATTCACCCAGGCCGAGGAACGCGAGGCATCGTTGGCGACCGCGTCTCCGGTGGTGAACGCTTCGGATCCGGATGCCGCAGGCGGTTCCAGCAACCCCACGCAACTTCATAACGACATTCGAAGCTCCTCCAACACTTCTCCTTAGGTATGTCGGTCGATGCAGAAATCGATGCGAGCGCCCATTCGGTTCCGCGCGAAAGGGAAATGCTCCGCATCGTGGTTCCGCTCAAGCAATCGAAAGAGCGCATCGATGTTTACCTGACACACCAGATCCAAAACGCTTCCCGCAGCAAGGTCCGCCAGGCGATCGATGAAGGCCTTGTGCTCGTCAATGGCAGGCGCGTGAAGCCGAGCCATGTCGTCGCCCCCGGAGAAGCCATTGAGATCACGCTCCCGCGCCCGCCTCGCCTGGACGCTCAGCCGGAGAACATCCCTCTCGAGATTCTCTTTGAAGATGACCAGTTGCTGATCGTCAACAAGCCGGCAGGAATGGTGACCCATCCAGCCTATGGTAATTACACGGGAACGCTTGTGAACGCCCTGCTGCATCACTGCAAAAGGCTTTCCGAAGTCAACACGGAGCTGCGTCCTGGTATTGTCCACCGGCTCGACAAAGACACGACGGGGTTGATGGTTGTTGCCAAGAGCGATGCTGCGCACCACTTCCTTGCCAGACAGTTCTCTAAACGGACGATTGAACGTGAATACTGGGCATTGGTGTGGGGAAGATTCCAGCAGCGCGCCGGAACGATCGAAGCGAGTCTCGGACGAAGCAAGAGGGATCGTAAGAAGGTCACCGTGACGGTCGATGGGAAGCACGCTGTGACGGAGTACGAGGTGATCAAGGAGTATGAATTCCTATCGCTGGTGCGCCTGAAGCTGAAAACCGGTCGGACGCATCAGATTCGGGTTCACCTTGCTCACGTTGGGCATCCGGTGTTCGGTGATCCCGCCTACGGCGGTCGGAGTGCTACGTGGGGAGGACTGGAGGGAAAGAAAGCTCAGCGTGCACAGAACCTTCTCAAACTTATCTCCCGTCAGGCACTTCACGCCAAGACGATCGGCTTCGTTCACCCTATGACAAAGGAGTTGACGAGGTTTGATTCTGAGTTGCCCGCGGACATGAAAGAGGTGCTGGCGCGCTTGTAACTATGGTAGATTCCCGAAATCTCGAAGGTCGAGCAAGCGAAGATTTCGGGAATCTGACAAAGAGATTCCGGGAATCTTGGAGACCAGTACAAAACGAAACGGCGCCCGCTACTCACGGGCGCCGCTCTTAATTGAGGGAGTCCCCCGCCTCAATCCCGTCTCCTCCCGCCGTCCCTTCGTCCAGGCGCACTTCCTCGGGGACTCTCTCTTCGAACTTCTGGTGTCGCACGTGGCGCTGGTCGAGGCACTTCAATCTTCGTCCGCGGTGGGACTATTTCCCTCCGCTGTTCTCGCGGGGCCTGTTGTCGAGTCGTTTCCCGCCGTTGAGGTTGCTGCTCCGCCTGCTCCCGTCGCGAAAATGGATTCGATTCCTCTCTGCGTCGTTCAAGAGCTCTCGGCTGAGGGCTTTCGCTCTGGCGTGTCCCCTGCCGGCGCTCAACACCCTCGTCCCTCTTGCGGCGTTCTAAATCGGGGCGATCGAGAGTGCCCTCGTTCTCTCGGCGTGGGCGCTCAACTCGCCGAAGATCGAGCGATGTACCACGTTCCGCACGACGAGCATCGATGCGCTCGGGTGCGCGCTCGAGCTCGGATCGGTTCGGTCGATAGACTTCGATCCGTTCACGACTTCGGTCCCGAGTGATCCTCTCGACCCTCTCGGTCGCGTCCCGGACATCAACGCGGTCGATTCTTGTGCTTCCCCGTCGCTCGATGAAGCTTCGCTCCACACCTCGATTGATGATCCGATCGCCTTCGACCTCGTAGCGCCCTGCCGATCGGGTCGTTCTGATCAGTCTCCTTGTATGGTCCACAGGCACAACCTCTCGCAGAACATTGGGGGAAGTGAAATGCCGGTGCCTGACGAAGCTCCAGTAATGCATAGGTGCCATCCAATGGGTTGTGAAGCGGATGCCGATACTGAAGCTGAAACTCGCATACGGAGGCAGCGGTGCCCATCCGATGTAATCGTTGTCGTAGCGCCATTCGACCCACGAAGGACCCCAGATGCGATCAGGTACCCAGACCCAACCGTAGTAGTCATCGTAAAACCAACGGCCGTAGTGGAACACCGCCCAGCCAAATGGTTCAGACGACACCCAGTACCATCCGTAGTCCGTCCAAGCCCAGCGACCATAGAGGTAGGGACGCCAGCCGGCGTGGAGGTGTCGAGGCCTCCACACGTGGAATCCGGCTTCAAGTTCAAGCCACTCTCCGTACGGTGAGAGGGCGCTGTGAAAGAAACCAACGTTCCCGAATGAAGCCGAAACTCCAAGGGCTAGCTGAGTAGATTCGTTGTCTGTGTTTGCATAAACAGACTGGCTTGCGCACATTCCAAGGAATAGGACGATCAAACTGACCCGCTTCATATCGCACCTCTCCGATTATCGAGATCAACGCCACAGTTGTACGGTCAACTGACGTGCCAAGGGAAACCGCCAAATCCCGAAGGAATTCGGCAGATTTCGCACGAAGATTGTCCTAAACTGTCGCCAATCCGTGTCCAGAAACATACAAGACCCAGATGCTGCATCGCTGAGATGAGTGAAGCGAAAAGGTGGTGAAGGGGAGAAAGTGCGATGACTAGCGATGACGATCCCGAGGCAAGGCCTCGCAAGGAGAGCGGGATGCGCGGAAATGTGCTGGCCGGATCGAAGGTGGTGGGATGTTCTTTCCCGATCCGTCTTGATTCCATCAGCAAAAATTTTCATCTTGATCGCGCAGGACCAGATCGTCACGAAGAAAAGGTCGAAACTCGTCGTGTGCAGGCCATACACTCTTCCGAAAGCGGAGATTCCTCGAGGGTCGCGAGCATCCGCCTGACGATGCTGATGCCGTGATTCCTCCGACAAAATCCGAAATTGCGATTCTTCTTCCTGGCTCAGATGATTTGGCTTACATTCCATCAGTCCTTCCCGTATGAGCTGCAGTCTCCACCATCGCCAATTCAACCGAAATTGAAGTGCCTTGAACTGATCCGTTGAAGATGCTTCGTTTCCTCCATTCACACCTATCAAGCGATCATCACCATCAACGAGCGTAGGAGTTTGTCCGTATGGCAGCAATTGATACCTTCGAATGGCTCGTGCAACTGGTTTGGCCGAATCCGGATACCGAGACACGACGCTTCCTGAGGGAGCAGCGAGACTACATTCTGAAGATTCGAAACGAAGATGAGCGCACCCGATTCATCGAAGAGCTGATGCACCATTCAAGGGAAGCCAAGAAGAAAGCCTCCTGACCTTTCACAACTCTCAGCCCGCACATGCCCTTGAGAAGAATCCTCGGTTCACTCGTTCTGTGCTTCATCATCACCGGTTCACTCCACGCACAGTGGCGCTCAATCGGCGATCTCGAAGGGTATGCTCTTGAGGGTAACGAGGTCACCCTTACGTCCGGTTTGAGCACCGTGCAGATCACCGTGCTGGCGTCCGGTCTGATACGCGTTCGGCTCGCTCCGAATGGGAGGTTCCAGCCCGACCAGTCGTGGGCAGTGGTCAAGACGGATTGGCCGACCGTTCAGCCGGAGGTGAAGACCACGGAAGCAGACGTTCGCATCGCGACATCGGAGCTCGTCATTATCGTGAAGAAGAAACCTCTGCGGCTGACCTTCTTGGACAGAGATGGAACGATCCTCAACCGAGATGACGAGGCGCGCGGGATGTGCTGGGATGGTGCAGCGGTCCGTGTTTGGAAGGAGATGCCCGAAACCGAGAACTACTACGGGTTTGGAGAGAAAGCCGGTGCTTTGAACCGCAAGTTCAAACACATGACGATGTGGAATTCGGACATTCCCGCATACAAAGCCGACACCGATCCGCTGTACCAAACGATTCCGTTTTTCTATGGCCTTGATAGAGGCGCAGCCTACGGAATCTTCTTCGACAATTCCTCTTGGTCCTCTTTTGATATGGGAAAAGAATTCCCCGATCGGTATTCCTTCGGCGCCCTTGGTGGTGAGCTCAACTACTACTTCTTCTCTGGTCCATCACCCAGAAAAATCCTGGAGCGCTTCACCGAGCTGGTTGGCCGTGCGCCGCTTCCCCCTCGCTGGTCGCTCGCCTATCAACAATGTCGGTGGAGCTACTATCCGGAGAGCCGCGTCCGCAAGCTGGCGAGCGATTTTCGATCGAAGCGAATTCCGTGCGATGTCATTTACCTCGACATCGACTACATGGAAGGATATCGCATCTTCACGTGGAGTAAGAAGAATTTTCCTAACCCGAAATCGATGATCTCGGATCTTGCTCGAGACGGATTCAAAATCGCCGTCATTGTCGATCCGGGCATCAAGGTAGACAGCCTGTATCACGCATACCGATCCGGACTCTCTGGAGATCACTTCCTGAAGTATCCGGACGGGAAAACGTATGTCGGAAAGGTGTGGCCGAGCGCGTGTGCATTTCCGGATTTCTCGAAAGCGACGACCAGAGCATGGTGGGGAAAGAACTTCGAGGTGTTGACGGAGGCTGGTGTGCGCGGATTTTGGAATGACATGAACGAGCCCTCCGTCTTCGACGTACCATCGAAAACCGTCGAACTCAACGTCATTCATGATGACAACGGTTTGAAGACCCCACACACGAAGAACCACAACACCTACGGTCTGCTCATGACCCGAGCCACCTACGAAGGAGTGCGGGGTCTCCGTCCGGGCGAGAGGCCATTTGTTCTCACTCGGGCATCATACGCTGGCGGCCAACGATACTCCGCCGCGTGGACGGGCGACAACATCGCATCATGGGAGCATCTCGAAATGGCGGTGCCAATGATGCTGAACCTCAGCATTTCCGGTCAGCCGTTCGTCGGGACGGACATCGGTGGCTTCGTGGGGAGCCCGGATGGTGAGCTGTACGCGCGCTGGTTGCAGCTCGGCGTGTTCTCGCCGCTGATGCGCACGCACACAGAGTGGGGCTCGAAGGATCAAGAACCATGGTCCTACGGACCAGCATACGAGAAGATCAATAAGGCCACGATCGAGCTCCGCTACAAGCTTCTTCCATACATTTATAATGCGATGTACCAGGCATCAACCACGGGGTTGCCGCCGATGAGACCTCTTGCCTTCGAATACCCTGACGTTGCCGGCTTCTTGAGTGAGGGGACTCAGTTTATGTTCGGCGATGATCTGCTGATTGCCCCCGTTCTCTGGCCGGGAGCGACGAATCGGGAAGTGCGTCTGCCAAAGGGGGGATGGTACGACTACTGGTCGGGAAAGAAGTTTGAAGGCAACAGGAGTGTCACGGTCGACGCGCCGGTTAACCGAATTCCGATACTCGTGAAGGCGGGTGCGATCTTGCCGATGCAGCAAGTAGTTCAGTATTCCGACCAGGCTCCGATCGATCCGCTGACATTGACGTTCTATCCTGCGGATAGCTCAACCTCACTCTACTACGAGGATGATGGACGGAGCTTCGCATACGAGAAAGGCGGATACCTCAAGAGGATTTTTGGCCAGAAAAGGACCGAGCGGTCGATGGAGATTCTCATCGGAAGGGTCCAGGGAAGTTACAGACCGCCTGGTCGTTCACGTCTCGTGCAGGTTGTTGGCGTCCCGAGAACACCGCAGGGTGTGCGTCTCTCAGGAACGACACTCCCGAGAGTTTTGCCTGGTCAGGTACGAACGGCGAAGGCCGGTTGGGCGTACGATTCGTCCACCAGGACTATCTGGATGAAGATGCGGGACACCTGGGATGAAGAAACTGTTTCGATTACATATTGAGGGAAGTTGGAGAATGAGGAGATAACTTTCCCTCCCACTCAAAAAGGAGCTCACGCCATGCAGACTTCCATCAGGAACACAGCTCAACGGCTTGCCACGCTCGCACTGCTGCTGGTGATGTCGATGCCAGTGCTCGTCCAGTCGCAGTCCAGGATCCCCACTCCTTCGGAATTCCTCGGCTTTGAAGTCGGTGCCGACCGCAAGCTGGCCGATCACAGGCAAATTGTTTCGTATTTCAACGCGCTGGCATCCGCATCGAAGCGTATCGAGATAGAGAATCTCGGACCGACGACACTCGGCAATGACATGATCATAGCCGCGATCTCCTCCGAGGACAATCTCAAGAACAAAGGGAAATATCGAGACATCGCGAAGAAGCTGGCTGATCCACGAGGTCTGTCGCAGTCGGAAATCGAGGCTCTGGTGCAAAGCGGGAGGGCGATTGTGTTGGTGACGTGCGGCATCCACGCTTCCGAAATCGGTGCGAGCCAGATGTCCATGGAGTGGGCGTATGCGCTCGTGACAGGAGAGGATGATGTGACGAAGAGCCGTCTGGAAAACGTGATCCTCCTGCTCGTGCCGTCGTTGAATCCCGACGGCCAAATCATGGAAGTCGAGTGGTACCGCAAAAATCTGGGGACACCGTACGAAGGTGGGAGGATGCCGTGGCTGTACCATCACTACGTGGGGCACGATAACAACCGTGACTGGTACATGCTGACTCAGAAAGAAACGAAAGCGATGAACCGAGCGGCGTTCCAAGAGTGGTTCCCACAAGTCTGGCTCGATGAGCATCAAATGGGCTCGACGGGACCGCGAATCTTTGTTCCTCCATATTCAAGCCCCGTTGCGCCGAACCTGCATCCGATTCTCTGGCGACCCATCGACCACATTGGGACGATGATGGCCTGGAGGCTCGAGGAGCAGCGGAAATCCGGCGTCATCTATGCCTATGCGTATGACGCCTACTGGCCCGGCGGGACGAAGAACACCGCGTGGTGGAAAAACGTTTTCGGCTTGCTCACAGAGGTCGCATCCGTTCGGTTAGCGACGCCGATCGAAGTCTCGCCGGGAGAGCTTTCCGGGGGCAGCAAGGGGCTTATCGAATATCGCCAGCAGACGAACTTCCCGAATCCCTGGCCCGGCGGCGTGTGGCGCTTGCGCGACATTATGGACTATGAGCGCATTGCTTCCGATGCACTTCTCGAAACCTGCTCGGATAGCCGCGAGAGCATCCTGCGGGGTGTCGCAATGATGGCGATGGACGCCGTAAAGTCCGGAGTGCCAGGCAAATACTACAAGATCTCGCTTGACCAGCGCGATGCGCCCACGGCTGCCCGCCTTGCGCACCTGATCCACGAAAACGGAGCGGAGGTTCTCTTCTCGCCTCAGGAGAAGACTTACTACATCCCGACCGCCCAACCGTTCGCGAAATTCTTACTGGAGGTGCTTGGCACTCAACGCTATCCGAAGGTCAAGATGACGGCCGGGTCGAATATCTTGCCGCCGTATGATATGACGGCGTGGTCGCTGCCACTCATGATGGGTGTCGATGTGGAGATCGTCAAGCTTTCAAACGAGCGTCAGCGCTCGCTCCGTCCTCTCGGGGAAACCGATTGGCCGCAGGGGGCTGTCGAAAGTGCTTCTGCTGCGATCTTTGCCGTCTCGCACGAGAGCAACAACGTCACTCGCCTCATCAACGATGTGTTGAAGAAGAAAGGGGATGTGAGCATTGTACGTGAGGGTTTCAACGATGGTGGAAAAACCTATGCTCCCGGGACAGTCCTGCTCCAATCCGCTGGAGATGTCACTGCGCTGGCGAAGACCTATGGGCTCAATCTCCAGGGACTATCCGCGCGACCGATGGTCAAGTCCGATAAGATGCGCGAGGTGCGGGTCGCTCTCTACAAACCGTGGGTGGCTTCGATGGATGAGGGATGGACGCGCTGGGTGCTGGAGCAATACAACTTCAATTTGAAAAACATCGACAACAAAGCGGTGAAAGGAAGCACGCTGAGCAAGGAGTTTGACGTGATCCTGTTGCCGGACGTCTCGAAGGATGTGATCGTCGATGGAAAGCGCAAGCCGGAAGAGGGTCAGTCGAAGTACTTCCAGGACTTGCCGCCCGAGTATTCAGGAGGAATTGGAAAGGAAGGTTCGAAGAACCTGAAGGAGTTTGTGGAAAAGGGAGGGACGCTCGTTGCGCTTGCGTCGGCGTGTGACTTCGTGATCGAAGAGTTCAACATACCGGTGACGAACACGCTCGCGAGAGCACGGAGCGAGGAGTTCAATTGTCCCGGTTCGATCCTGCGCGTGCACGTCAACCCGACTCATCCCGTGACATATGGAATGCCTGCGGAGGCAGCGGCATTTGTCAACCAGAGGATTGCCTTTCAGACATCCATCCCCGGCGCGGAGCTCACACGGAAGGTCCTCGCTTGGTATCCGGGCGATGCTGAAGATATTCTTCTTTCCGGTTGGATCAATGGAGCGGAGAAGCTCGAGCGCCGCGCGGCGGCGGTGGCGTTGACCTACGGCAAGGGCAAGATCGTTCTGTTCGGTTTCCGTGTTCAGCACCGGGCTCAGACAGAAGGTACGTACAAGCTGCTCTTCAACGCGTTGCACTGGGGGGGAATGGAGGAGCTGAGGTAAAACGGGGAGATTGATTCATTGAGTCATCGGGCCATTGAGTGATTGAGTCATTGGAAAACAAGCGTTCCCACGGCTCGATTGCGACAGCAGGAGTTCTCAGGCATATTGATAGTAAGTCAGCAGTGTCTCTTTGTTGCCACAAACGAGCAAGAATAGCAACTGGCAGCGTGTCAGACTGCAGCGCGCTGCGATTGAAGACAGCTTGGTGCGGTATAATCAGTAGTTAGGCGGCGACTCCGGGAACCAGGGGCACTCATGGGAAAGCGACTCCGCAAGAAAGAGCTGCTGAGCGAAATCCAGCGTGAGCGAAATGCGCTCGACGATACCCTCGCGCTCCTGTCGGCCCGTCAGATGACCAAGCCGGGCGTTACTCGTGGCGGATGGTCCGTAAAGGACGTCCTCGCTCATTTGGTGGAGTGGCAACAGATGAACCTCGACTGGTATGCGGCGGGATTGCGGGGAGAGAAGCCAGCAATGCCGGCACCGGGATTCACTTTGCGCGAGCTGCCTCGCCTGAACGAGATGATCTATCGTAAACACCATCGGCGGTCGCTTCAGGCGGTGATGCGCGAGTACCGGTCTTACCACGAGCGTGTCGTCGAGCTTATCGAGGCTCTTCCGGACGCTGACTTGGTGACATTGAGACGGTTTTCCTGGACGGGCCCTTCGTGGACGCTGAGCGACTACTTGCGCGCCAGTACGGCAGCCCATTATCTGTGGGCGCGCACGCGCATTCGGCGGTGGTGGCGCGCCCTCAAGAAGGACAAGCAACCGCCAGCCAATTGATGTTGCGATCGCCGCCTAAGCAGTCGCTTCCCGACCAACAGGGTCGGGGCCCCGAGAGACAACTTCGGGGTGAACAGGGTGGCTGACCCACCTAGGGCGGGAAGTCAGCTTCCAATCCTTAGCCAGCTCCCACTCTAAGGAGTAGACGTGCATTACTTACTTTTCTACGACGTCGTCGACGGGTACGCCGAACGGCGAGTCCCCTTCCGTGCAGCGCACGTCGCCTACGCGCGTCAAGCGGTTGCGCGCGGGGAGCTCGTGCTGGGCGGTGCCCTTGCCAATCCCGTGGACGGAGCGGTCCTGCTTTTCCGCGGCTCTTCTCCAGCCGTAGCGGAAATATTCGCCGCTGGGGATCCTTATGTGACGAATGGCCTGGTTACCAAATGGCGCGTCCGGGAGTGGACCACAGTCGTCGGACCGCAGGCTGAGGTGACACTACCCGATGGGCCATTGTGAAGGTCAGTTGTCTCGTAAGCTCCTCCCCGCAAGGTCCGTTCGCCACATCCTAATCCTGCCGAAGGATGGTGGGACGCCTGGCTGCAGTCCATTTGCTGGCGTGCTTTCGCCTTCATCTATAGCGGAAACCTTCCACTGAGACCGTCTCCCCCTTCCTCATCGAAATCCTTTCCCGCGCAGCCTTCGTCAGGCAAAAACGTCACGAATCACTGTGTGACGCTAAACAATGCACTTTAGGGGGCTCCCGACTTGGCTACTGACTGAAGGCCGGATCGATATGGTGATCAATTTTGAAAGAGCGTGAGATTTCTTTATCTTCTATATGTAATCTATGGAGCGATGATGAAAGTTAAATCCCGCCTGAATCACGTAAGATACATCGGGATACTCCAGCAATTGACGCCTGAACAGCGGCTCTCGAAGGCGTTGGAATTGTCCGAGTTCGGGAAAGCACTTTTTGTTCACGGGCTGCGAAAGAGATTTCCACATCTGTCGGGCGAAGAATTCAACAAGAAACTTCGCGAGCGCCTTGATAAATGTCACAACAGGAATTACTGAAAAAAGTTGTCCGTGTGCTTGAGGATGCGAGAATTGACTATATGCTTACCGGCTCGCTTGTCTCAAGTCTCCAAGGGGAGCCGCGATTGACACACGACATCGACGTTGTCGTCGCGCTCCAAAAAACAGATGCCAGGAAGGTGGTGGAGGCATTCCCTGCTCCGGAT
>CAZTKU010000060.1:1546-14601 GCA_964614245.1 uncultured Ignavibacteriaceae bacterium | reverse complement strand
TGCGACGGAGACAGCGTGACCAGCAATACACCTAGGATCAGAAGAATTAGCAATGCTAAGAGACGTTTCATATGCAGACCTTGATGATGATTAGCCAATGGAATTGAGGTTTCTTCTCCATCAACAGATTTTCCAGGCATAAGTTTCTCCTGCACCGCTTCTGTGAAGACAGTTATGAGTGTGATGCCAGATTCCCCGGGAAGATTCCCGATTCTCGCTGTTGCGACAGACCTTGGTCACGGAACCGAGACCTCATTCGTCGTAATCTCACCACAGGTCGAGAAGAAATCACGGGAGTGAGCCGACCCAAGCGCGAATTGAAATTAGTATAACGAAGTATCTCTGAAAGGGCAACGGATGTCGGAGCCGGGTACTGTCCGATATTCCACGGCTGTCACGGTCCCCCGCCTAAAGATGCTGGGCAGGCCAGTCCCGCTGTACGGGATCCCTGCCTGACGGCAGGCAGGCCGAACAACGGGACCCGCCACGCGGTCTGGCGGGCACACCGTGACAGCATATGCGAGTTCGTAGTTACGGTCACGAAATCCTGCCCGCCCATTTTTAGATTCGCGTCTGGCAGGCGGGGGTTCGTGACAGCCCCAGTGAAATTCAAATTAGGACACTACTCGGAACTGCGTTTGTTCAGCGCGCGCGGCTTTTGGCTTGTCGACGCGTCTTCGTTTTCTTGATTTTCCCTTCAATTATGGCTACTTTCACGTGGAGTTTTCATGGCAAAAAAACAGTTCGTGATCGGAATGGACGGAGGCGCAACAAAGACCGCTGCGCTTCTTGCCGATTTGAACGGCAATGTTCTGGTCGAGCAATCCGCTGGCCCAACGAATTTCCAAATCATCGGTGTTCAGAAAGCTTCGGAGGTCGTTCTTTCTTTGGTAGAGGGTTGCTGCGGAGAGGTCGGCTGCGCACCTGGCGACATCCTCGCAATTGTCGCCGGGATCACGGGGGCGGGACGAGAAGGCGATAAGGAACGGATAATGCTGGGTGTGCTCGCGGAAGCGAAGAAGCGAAGCATCGTGATCACAAATGCCGCGATCGAGAGCGACGGAAGGATAGCACTGGAAGGGGCGTTCAAAGGAAAGCCGGGCATTATTCTTATCTCCGGAACCGGTTCATTATCTCTGGCGAAGGACCATAAGGGAGGAATACATCGGACTGGCGGGTGGGGGAGAATTCTTGGTGACGAGGGGAGCGGCTACGCGATTGGGCGCGACGGCATGAACGCCGTCACAAAACATCTCGACGGAAGGGGGAAGGAGACGCTTCTGACCAAACTGGTCTCTCTGCGGTTTGGATTCACCGATCAGGAAGCCATCATCACAGCGGTGTATCGTGAGAACTTCGACATCGCCAGGGTGGCGCCGCTCGTGATCGAGGCCGCAGAGGCAAAAGACACCGAAGCTGCACGGATCCTCAATAAACACACTTTCGAGCTTTTCGAACACGTTCGGACCCTCATGAAGAGGATTGAGGAATCGACACATGTGCGGGCGAAGATCCCCCTCTCGTTTATCGGCAGCACCATCAGCACGCAGAGCGTCTACAAGAGAATCCTCGAACACAAGATCCTATTCTCCCTGCCACAAGTGACGGTTGTGGCCCCCCAGTCATCGCCGGCATTGGGGGCTGTCTTGCTCGCCATTCAATCGGTGAAGAGCGCCCGTGAGTAAAATCTCCGTAGTCTTGCCGTTCAGTTTTCAACCCTATTTTCAGTCAACGCTACGTCAGTTGATCGATTCCCATCTTGTGCAGAGAGTTTTCCTTGTCCATAACGGCAACTACAGCGGATCTCATGAGAAATGTGAGGGGGTCGTCTCCCAAACGTATACATCAGGGACTACGCTGCAACAGCTCCTGGCAAAGACATCGACCGAGTACTTCCTGGTTGTGACGCAGTCGCAGGAACTCCAGCTGGGGCAGGCGGCCCTCGAGCGAATGTTTGGAGTGATGGAGCAGACCTCTGCCGGAATGTGCTTCTCGGATTACGTTGATGTCAAGAACGGAGTTCGCTCCGAACACCCGCTGATTGATTACCAGTTCGGGAGCGTCCGCGATCAATTTGATTTTGGGTCACTTCTCTTCTTCTCCACGGCGGCGATCCGAGCGGCGTTGACCAAGTACGGCGGTATTGACGACGTCGATGTGGCGGGGCTTTATGATCTTCGGCTGAAAGTCTCGGTCGATCATTCCCTCTTCCACATCCAGGAACTGCTCTACACGAAGGTTGAGTCGGATCTACGCTCGACCGGTGAGAAGCTGTTTGATTACGTCGACCCGAGGAATCAGGCTGTGCAGAAGGAGATGGAGAAGGCTGCAACGCAGCATCTCAAGCGCGTGGGTGCATACCTGGCGCCGAAGTTCACGAGCGTTCCGACAATCGACGCGGCTTTCCCTGTTGAAGTCAGCGTCGTCATACCCGTGAAGAATCGAGAGCGGACCATCGGCGATGCAGTGCAGAGCGTGCTCAAGCAGAAGGTTGACACGGGCTTCAACGTTCTCGTCGTTGACAACCACTCATCCGACGGCACAACAAAGGTCATCTCGGAGTTGGCGTCTCGGAATCCTTGTGTCAAACACCTCATCCCGTCGCGTCACGATCTCTGGATCGGTGGGTGCTGGAACGAAGCGGTGTTCTCCGAGCACTGCGGCCGCTATGCCGTTCAGCTCGATTCGGACGATATTTACAGCGGACCTGATACTCTGCAAAAAATCCTCAACACATTCCGGTCTGGCGATTATGCGATGGTCATCGGTGCGTACAGATTGGTGAATATGAAGCTCGAAGAAATCCCCCCCGGAGTGATCGACCACAAAGAGTGGACGCCGGATAACGGCAGAAACAATGCGCTCCGCATTAACGGATTGGGAGCCCCGCGCGCGTTTAACACGGTGTTGCTCCGTCAGGTCAGATTGCCGAACGTGAGCTATGGAGAGGACTACGCCGTCGCTCTTCGGTTGTCACGCGAGTATCAGATCGGACGGATTTATGAGCCTCTCTACCTCTGCCGGAGATGGGAGGGGAATACCGATGCGGCGCTCTCGGTCGAGAAAGCAAACAGAAACGATTTCTACAAGGACAAGATTCGCACAATCGAAATGTTGGCACGCCAACGCATGAACCGTCAAGGAGCTTAACATGGCACAACTCGTTCGCCGATGGACACTCAAGGACCTCCCCGTCATCCAAGATGTGCTCTGGAAGACCTGGGTGGAATCGTACAAACCGTTTATCCCTGAGACTGATCTGAGGAGCTACTTCTCTGAGCACTACGATCTGCAAGCGCTCACGACGCTTTTTGGCAATCCCATGGCCAATGGTTTTGTGGCCGAGGTGGATGGAACGATCGCCGGCTTCATGCGGACGGCACGCGAACCGGAGGAAAACCGCTACTACATGTCGTCACTCTATATTCTGCCTGACTATCAGAATAGGGGATTGGGCGGGGAGTTGATGAAACGCGCCGGCGAGGAAGCGAAGTCCTTCAGGCTGGACAGAGTGTGGATTGGAGTGATGGTTCAGAACCGACAGGCGGTGGAATGGTATGAGAAGAGAGGATACAAGATTGTTCGTACCGAACCCTTCACAATGGGCGAGTCGACAGTTGATCACTATATCGGGTACGTTTTGCTGGAGTCGCTTCAACGACCTCCCGCAAAGAAATCATAGTCCCTCCTCACGGTACACGAAGCAATCCAGAGCGCGCAGAACACGTTGATCCAGGCCAGATCCTTCGCCGTATTTGGAAGGCAGTCCTCTTCGAGTTCTCTTCCTGAACTCTCCCTTCAGCTTCTCGAGGAGCAGAAGAAATCGTGGCCCCAGCTTGCACAAGGATATGCCGCGCTCTCATCCGTGGGACTCCGCGAGGTTCGTTGCGATGGGTTTTCCGTCCGTCTTCAGTTCAACCCTGGTCGCATAGTCAGTACGGGCGCGAGCGTCGATGAAAAGACGATAAGGGAGCGGAGGTGCTTCCTCTGCGTTCAGAACCTGCCCCCTCCTCAGAAGGGGATTCTGTATCAGGGAGAGTTCCTCGTCCTCTGCAATCCCGCCCCAATCTTCCACCAACACCTCACGATATCACACATCGATCACATTCCGCAAGCGATCGAACCGTTCATGCTGACGTTGCTTGACCTCGCTCGGGACATGAGCCCGAAGTTCACCGTGTTCTACAACGGTCCTCGATGCGGGGCTTCAGCGCCCGATCACATGCATTTTCAGGCCAATCCCACCGGATTGATCCCTGTGGAGCGCGAAGCTGCTGATGAAGCTCGGCGAGTTTTTCGGAAGAAGGCGGATGACGTCTCCATTTGGTCTCTCGAGCGATATGGGCGGCAGGTGCTGGTCTTGGAGTCAGCCAGCGAAGAGAGTCTCCGCGCAATGCTTCTCCGGCTGATCAGCGCGCTCCGTTCGGTGACGCGTGAGACCGGAGAGCCGATGATGAACATATTGTGTTCATCTCAGACTTCCGGATGGCGCGTGATCTTCTTCCCCAGAAGAAAGCACCGGCCCGATGTATACTTCAAGGAAGGGGAGGAGAAGGTGTTGATCAGCCCCGCAGCGGTCGACATCGGCGGACTTGTCATCACACCGGTGGAAAAGGATTTTAACACGGTCAATGCAACGATGATCCAGGACATTTTCGAAGAAGTGAGTCTGGAGCGAGGGAAGGTTGAAGAAGTGATTGCAGGCGTTTGACAATGATACGGGAAGCAAAGTCAATCTGATAGTGTTCTCAAATGCTATGAAATGATAAACCAAGAGCCCATTATCAAAGTCGGGATCATCGAGCGCGTGCCTGAAGCGAGCGGAGTCTTCAACGGTGTATATGAAATCCCCAGCACGGTTCGGCTTAAGGGAAACTTTCGGGTCCGCAGCGAGGGCGGTCGGGTTGCCCTGTTCGATGACGAAGGGGTCGAGGTCTGGAGACGGAGGGAAATCTTGTGCCGCTCCTTCTCCGGTGGGACTTTTACGCTCCGAAACGTGACCATCGGCATCCAGTTCCATTGGGAGCGGAAGGAGGATCAGACCTTTGAAGGCGATGTGCGGTTCATTGCTCAAGAAGACGGAACAATGACCGCGGTCAACGAGGTGAGGGTCGAGCAGTATCTCAAGAGCGTCATCTCCTCAGAGATGAGTGCTGAGTCTCCTGAGGAGCTGCTCAAGGCGCACGCGATCACCTCCCGTAGCTGGCTTGTAGCGATGCTCGAGAAGCAGCAACGGGGAAAGAACCTCGGCGTACCGTCGAGGCGATCCTTCGAGAGCGACGAAGAGATCATTCGCTGGTACGATCGCGAAGATCATACGCTCTTCGATGTGTGCGCAGACGACCACTGCCAGCGCTATCAAGGTGTAACCAAGATTCTGACGAAGACGGCGAGCGATGCAGTGGATTCGAGCCGCGGTCTGTTTCTCGTCTCCAACGACCAAATCTGCGACGCGCGGTACTACAAGGCGTGCGGTGGCCTCACCGAGGACTTCGAGAGCGCGTGGGATGACGCGAAGATTGCCTACCTGAGATCGATCTCCGATGCGCCGACGGAACATCCTCGGGTGAGGTCGGAAGCCGACGCTCGGGCCTGGATTCTCTCCTCGCCTCGCGCGTACTGCAATACTGCTGACAGCGAAGTCCTGCGTCAGATTTTGCCCTCCTTTGATCAGGAAACGACGGACTTTTTTCGCTGGAAGGTCGAGTACGCGCGCGAAGAGCTCGAGGAAATCATTCGTTCCAAGTCCGGGATCGATTTCGGCGTCTTGATAAATCTCATCCCCGACCGCCGAGGTCCATCGGGGAGAATTGTGCGATTGAAGGTGGTCGGCTCGAAGCGGACGATTATCGTCGGCAAGGAGCTGGAGATCCGGAAATGGCTTTCGAAAAGCCACCTCTACAGCTCTGCCTTCGTCGTTGAGGTCGAACGAAATGAGCGGGGAGTCCCGGTTCACTTCACGTTGCGCGGTGCTGGTTGGGGGCACGGCGTCGGCCTTTGTCAGATCGGTGCCGCGGTGATGGCTGCTCAAGGCGGGAAGGCCGAAGAGATCGTCACGCATTATTTTCGGGGAGCGCAGCTTCAAAAGCTCTATTGAGATGAGTCGACTATTGGGGATTTCCTATGGACGTGGTTAAACCGACATACCGCAACCCGTGGATTTGGGTGCCGAGCTTGTACTTCGCACAAGGGATCCCGTACGTCGTGGCCATGAGCGTGTCGGTTATCATGTATAAGCGCCTCGGCCTTTCGAACACCGATATCGCTCTGTATACAAGCTGGCTCTACTTGCCGTGGGTGATCAAGCCTCTCTGGAGTCCGTTTGTGGATATGTTTTCAACGAAACGGTTCTGGGTGGTTTCGCTGCAATTCGTCATTGGCATCGCTCTGGCAATGGTAGCCTTCGCGTTGCCGACGCCGTCGTTCTTCACATACACGATTGTCATTTTCTGGCTCATGGCTTTCGGCTCCGCGACCCACGACATCGCTGCGGATGGATACTACATGCTTGCGCTCGAGCATCACCAACAAGCTGCTTTCGTCGGTGTGCGCAGCACCTTCTATAGAATTGCGATGATTACGGGCACCGGTATTCTCGTTGTCCTCGCCGGTCAGATTGAAACCAGCAGCGGAGGAAACATTCCGCTGGCGTGGTCCGTGACATTCGGAGTTCTCGCTGGCCTGTTCCTGCTCTTCTTTGCCTACCACAGACTCATGCTGCCGTATCCAACCACTGACAGGCCAACGCTTAGCGATGCGACGGAGGGTGTGTGGAAGGAGTTTACGCGGACTTTTGCTCAGTTCTTCAAGAGGAAGAACATTGTTGCCACTCTTGCCTTCTTGCTCTTCTACCGCTTCGCCGAAGCCCAGCTTGTGAAACTTGTTTCGCCCTTCTTGCTCGATGCACGCGACAAAGGCGGGCTGGGTTTGACAACCAGCGAGGTTGGTATCGTGTACGGGACGGTAGGCGTCATCGCGTTGACACTCGGCGGGCTGCTCGGGGGCTGGGTTGTCTCGAAAAAGGGGCTCAAGTTCTGGCTCTGGATCATGGTGTTTTCCATCCATCTCCCTGACGCGATGTTCGTCTACCTCTCGCAGGCTCAACCGGACGACCTTCTCCTTATCAATATTGCCGTCGCAATCGAGCAATTCGGCTACGGGTTTGGCTTCACCGCGTACATGCTCTATATGATCATCGTAGCGGAGGGTGAACACAAGACCGCACACTATGCCATCTGCACGGGTTTCATGGCGCTTGGTATGATGGTGCCGGGCATGTTTAGCGGGATGATTCAGGACGCGATCGGGTACAAGAGCTTTTTCATTTGGGTGATTCTTGCCACGATTCCGGGCTTTCTTGTGGCCATGCTGGTGAAGATTGATCCGCAGTTTGGAAAGAAAGTCGAGGGCACGCAGAAATAATGCGATTGATTCTCTAGGCTTTGCTTCGTATTTTTTTCCACTCAACATTCACACCATCTCCTCATCCATTACGGTGAGGAGCACGATTCTCCCATCGACGATCTGGACGGTTCGCGAATGAAGTGTGTTGCTTTCCTCCTCCTGGCTGGCGTTACGCTTTCTCTCGGCTGCAGCGCCCAAGATCAAGCTGCAAAGGCTCCGGAGCCTCCCGCGGCTCTCCTTCCTCAGACCGATGATAGCTGGATCGAGTCTACGCTTGTTCGATTGACGCTCGAGCAGAAAGTGGCTCAGCTCATCTCCGTCTGGGCACGGGGGAAGTACTATCCGCAAGACTCGGAGAACTGGCGTGAACTGGAAAGGCTGATCGTCGAGAAGAAGCTCGGGGGACTTGTGTTTTCGATTGGGGATGTGTATGAGTATGCTGTTCAGATCAACAAGTTGCAGAAGCTGGCGGATGTGCCGTTGTTGATTGCTGCGGACTTTGAGTACGGCGCCGGCATGAGGGTCCGGAATTCAACGACTTTCCCCCGTGCGATGGCGATCGCCGCAACTCGCGAGCCTCGCTATGCCTACGAAGTCGGTAGAATCACTGCTTTGGAGGGAAGGGCGCTTGGTGTCCATCAGAACTTTGCCCCAACGATTGATGTGAACAACAATCCCAAGAATCCGGTCATCAATACACGGTCGTTCGGAGACGATGTGAACCTCGTCAGCGAGATGGGAGCTGCTTATGTAAAGGGGACTCAAGACGGCGGAATGATCGCAACCATCAAGCACTTCCCCGGGCACGGAGACACGGATGTTGATTCGCACCTCGGGCTGATGACGTTGAACTACGGCAAGGAGCGATACGACGCGGTGGAGTTCCCGCCGTTCCGAGCCGGGATTCAGGCGGGTGCCTTATCGGTGATGGTCGGCCACATTGCCGTTCCGGCGTATGACACCGCGGCAGCGACCCCGGCAACGGTCTCTCCTGCCATCACAACAGGTCTCCTGAAGCATGAGCTGAAATTCGATGGTCTCATCGTGACCGATGCGATGGACATGCGCGGAGTTTCGGCGCGATACGCGCCCGGCGAATCCGCTGTTCTTGCGGTCAAGGCCGGGACGGATGTTGTCCTGATGCCGATCGACCCGGACATTGCGATCGATGCAATTGTCGCAGCAGTGCGTCGCGGGGAGATCACGGAAGAACGAATTGATTCTTCCGTTCGCAAAGTCCTGAAGATGAAACAGTGGGTTGGCCTCGATCGCAGCCGCTATGTAAACGTTGATCAAGTCGCTGCGGTTGTGAATTCCACGGAGCACGAATTGCTCGCGCTGGAGATCGCTCGCAAGGCTGTGACGGTGCTTGGCAACAAAAATAACATTCTTCCCCTATCCAGAATCGATGCGCGCAGAATCCTGGACCTCGTCATTTCCGACACAGAAGATCCGACCGAGGGAAGGGGCTTCCATTCGCTCTTGCGCGAACGTCATCCGAATCTCGACTTTGCCAAGGTGGACCCACGGAGCAACAGCTCGGAGTACGAGACGGTGCTGGAGACCGCGCGAACAGCTGACGTTATGCTCTGCCAACTGCATTTCTACACTCGCTCCGGCGAGCTGACGGGATTTGTGAGCAAGAAGCAAAAGGACTTACTTGTCAAGCTCCTTGCGCTGGGGAAAACGGTCATTGCGATCACTTTCGGAAACCCGTATGTCGCGATGGAATTTCCAGAGACGGATGCGTACGTCTGTGCATATTCCAACGGAGCGGTCATGCAGGAAGCGGTTGTGGAGGTTCTTTTTGGTGAAGAGTCTGCCCAGGGTATACTCCCGGTAACGATCCCTGGTGTCTACAAGTTTGGTGATGGCGTTGCCTATCCGAAGCAGGTGTTGCGGAGAGGGATGCCAGAAGAGATTGGTTTCGATCGCACAAGGCTCAGGGAGGTGGATCAAGTTATTGAATCCGCCATCAAGGACACCGCATTTCCCGGAGCTGCTCTGGTTGTTGTCAAAGATGGCGTCATTGCGCACACCAAAGCGTACGGCTCGTACGACTACGGTGTGTACTCGAAGCGAGTCGATCTTCAGACAATGTTCGACCTTGCCTCGGTTACAAAGGTCATTTCAACGACGAGCGCCGTCATGAGACTTGTGGACGAAGGGAAGATTAAGCTGGATGATCCGGTGATGAAGTATCTTCCGCGGTTTGGTCAGAATGGAAAAGAAAAGATCACTGTGTGCAACCTGATGGTTCACAACAGCGGTTTGCCCGCCTGGCGAAAGTTCTATGAATTCTGCTCGATGCCTCAGTGCGTTGTCGATTCCGTTTTCGCCTCGCCATTGGTCTACAAGACGGGCGATTCGACGCTTTACAGCGATCTGGGTCTCATCACGATGGGCAAGATCATCGAAAAGGTCTCCGGGACGACGTTGGATGGATTCGTGGATTCTGTGTTCTTCAAGCCTCTGGGCATGAACTCCACGATGTATAATCCGCCGCAGCGTCTGTGGAATCGCATCATGCCGACGGAAGTGGATACTCTTTGGCGGAAAACCGGGCAGGCGGTGGTCGGTACTGTTCACGATGAGAACGCCATGGTCCTCGGCGGCGTTTCTGGACACGCAGGGCTGTTCTCCGCCGCGCCAGACCTCGCTGTGTTCATGCAGATGCTCCTCAACGGCGGAACCTACGGTGGCAAACGCTACTTGAAGGAGGAGACGATTCGCCAGTTCACGACCAGGCAATCGGCGCAGAGCACACGGGGCATTGGGTGGGACACGAAGGATCCCGCGCGCTCGTGGGCAGGAAAACTCCTGTCGGATAAGACGTTCCTGCACACAGGTTTCACGGGAACGTCGGTCGTTGCCGATCCTGAACGAAGACTGATTGTGATATTCCTGACGAACCGCGTGCACCCGACGCGCTACAGCACAAAGATCGCGGCGATACGGCCCCGGGTGCACGACGCCGTCGTCAGAGCTATTTCAAACTCGCGCTAGCGCATCTCCCATTCCGGATTACACTCGTCCGACGCGGCGGAGGGAACTTGAGGCGCGCACGCCAAAACTGAAAACCAGCCTCACAAAAGGAACAAATCAATGTCAATCCAGAAATTCAAAAACGAACCCCTCACGGATTTCACGAAGCCCGCCAATCGCAAAGCGATGGAGCAGGCACTTGCCAAGGTGCGATCGATGTTCGGGAAGGAATATCCCCTCGTCATCGGTGGGGAGGAGATCTACACAAACGACAAACTCAACTCGCTGAACCCGTCGCGCCCAAGCGAGATCGTGGGCGTTTTCCAGAAGGCGGACGCAATCCTCGCGACCAAAGCAATCGAGACCGCAGCGGCCAAGTTCGAGGAGTGGAGGTGGGTCGAGCCGAAGAAGCGCGCTGACTATCTGTTCAAGGCGGCCAGGCTGATGAGGAAGTGGAAACACGAGTTCAGCGCGGTCATGGTGTACGAAGTCGGGAAGACCTGGCCGGAGGCGGATGCGGATACTGCCGAGTCAATAGACTTCATCGAGTTCTACGCACGGGAGATGCTCCGTTACGCTTCTCCACAGCCCGTGACAAAGATTCCGACGGAGAAGACTGAGCTGGTTTACATCCCTCTGGGCGTCGGCGTTGTCGTGCCGCCGTGGAACTTCCCGCTGGCTATTCTGACAGGTATGACATCGGCTGCGGTCGTAACAGGAAACACGGTTGTTCTGAAGCCGTCGAGCGATTCACCCCTCATAGGATGGATGTATTTCAACTTGATGAGGGAGGTCGGCCTGCCTGCCGGCGTGATCAATTTTGTTTCAGGATCTGGAGCCTCAGTCGGCGATACGATGGTTGCCCATCCGAAGACCCGCTTCGTGTCCTTTACCGGATCAAAGGAAGTCGGTACGCACATCTACGAGCTGGCCTCAAAGGTCCAGCCGGGGCAGACGTGGCTCAAGCGCGTTGTCGCGGAAATGGGCGGAAAGGATGCGATCGTGATCGATGAACAAGCGGATCTCGCCGCCGCGGCGCAGGCAACAATCGCTTCCGCGTTCGGGTATCAGGGTCAAAAATGCTCCGCAGCCTCGCGAGCGGTTGTTGTAGAGAAGGTGTACGACAAGTATCTGGAACTTCTGAAGCAGAAGGCAGAGAAGGTGCAAGTCGGCTCGGCCGATCAACCGACGAACTATATGGGTCCTGTCGTGAACGAAGGATCGATGCGCAAGATTCTCGCTTACATCGACAAGGGAATCGCAGAGGGTGGGCGATTAATTGTCGGTGGAAAAAGAGCGGAGGGAGAAGGGTATTTCGTTCAGCCAACAATCATCGCCGATGTGGGCCCGAAAGCGACCATCGCGCAGGAAGAAATCTTCGGGCCGGTTCTCGCGGTGATCAAAGCGAAGGATTTCGATCACGCTCTGGAGATCGCCAACGACACGGAATTCGGCTTGACCGGCGGGGTCTGGACGAGGAACCCGAAGAAGAAAGAAAAGGCGAAGAGGATTTTCCACGTCGGCAACTTCTATATCAATCGCAAGATCACAGGCGCGATGGTCGGCGTCCACCCGTTCGGCGGATTCAACATGTCCGGCACCGACTCAAAAGCAGGCGGGCGAGACTATCTGTTGTTGTTCCTGCAGGCGAAGTCCATTTCAGAAAAGATCAAGTGACACGAAGCGTCGAGCGCATGAGCCAAATTGGATGAAGGATCGGTGACGACTCAATACGATACCTGTGACAACTGCAAGGGTGAAGTCACTCTCGACAGCGATTTCTGCCCGCACTGCGGCGTTATTTTTTCGGACGTAGAATCGGCGAAATGCGATACTCACCCCGCGCGCAGCGCGACCGGTGTTTGCATCATATGCCGGAAGCTTGTCTGTGACGAGTGCGGTAAGGTTGTCCATCACCGGACATTCTGTCTCGAACACAAGGGCGTGGAAGTCCAGCAGGACTGGGCAAGGATCTTTCAATCATCCGACATTAACGAGGCGGGTCTTATGAGGTCAGTGCTCCAATCAGCTGGCTTCAGCGTGCAGGTTCAGAATTTCAGTTCCATTGGATTTGTATGGGATGGTGGAGGCGACTCATCACTCTCGCGAAGCGCGTTAAGCAAGCCCGCGAAAGTGCTTGTCCCGATTCCGGAATACCTCCGTGCGGTCAAGACGCTTCAGGAGTGGAATTCCGGCGACACAATGAAAGAAGAACCTGACACAGGGAAAATGTGAACGAGGTTCTCATGAGGAGACTCTATGAAGATTCATGAATACCAGGCCAAAGAGATTCTGAAAAAGTACAATGTGGCCGTCCCCGTTGGCAAGGTGGCATTCAACGTCGACGAAGCCGTCCGGGCCGCAGAGGCGATCGGCGGCCCTGTATGGGTCGTCAAGGCGCAAATCCACGCCGGAGGCCGTGGGAAAGGAGGCGGAATCAAGCTCGCGCGGAGTGTTGATGAGGTGCGCGATCGCGCTTCCGAGGTTTTGGGCATGCGCCTGGTGACGCATCAGACAGGCCCGGAGGGGCGTATTGTGAAGCGCCTGCTCATCGAGCAGGGAATGAACATTGCGCGCGAGATGTACGTCGGTATCACGCTCGATCGGGGGCGATCGCAGAATGTCGTGATGGTTTCGACGGAAGGAGGAGTCGAAATCGAGAAGGT
>CAZTKU010000060.1:0-1446 GCA_964614245.1 uncultured Ignavibacteriaceae bacterium | reverse complement strand
TTCTGCAGTTGTTCGACCAAGTTCGGGCAGGACCCGAACTCGAACGTCTGTCCGGTCTGCCTTGGCATGCCGGGCGTTTTGCCGGTTTTGAATCAGAACCTGGTCGAGTTCATCATCCGGATGGGGTTGGCAACGCACTGCACGATCGCCCCGCGCTCCATTTTTGCGCGGAAGAACTACTTCTATCCTGATCTTCCGAAAGGGTATCAGATTTCTCAGTATGAGGAGCCAATCTGCACTGGTGGGCACGTCGAAATCGGACTTGAGGACGGAAGAAGAAAACATATTCGGATCACCCGCATTCATATGGAAGAGGACGCCGGGAAGTCGATTCACGATCTCGACGTTGACACGCTTGTCGATGTGAACCGGTGCGGCGTGCCGCTCATTGAGATTGTCAGCGAGCCGGACATCAGCTCGCCGCACGAAGCGTATCTCTATCTCTACAAGATCCGGCAGCTCGTGACGTACCTCGGGATCTGCGACGGCAATATGGAAGAAGGGAGCCTTCGCTGCGACGCGAACGTTTCAGTGCGCCGCAAAGGCGAGATGCAATTCGGCACGAAGACCGAAATCAAGAATATGAATTCGTTCCGGTTTGTCGAGAAAGCCCTCGAATACGAGATCAATCGTCAGATTGAGTTGATTGAGAGCGGAGAGCGCGTTGTGCAGGAGACGATGCTCTGGGATCCTGGACAGGGCATCGCTGTGCCGATGCGCTCCAAGGAGGAAGCTCACGATTATCGCTATTTCCCTGATCCCGATCTTGTCCCGGTTCTGGTCGCCGATGAATGGATCAAGAGAGTCAGAGCGTCGCTTCCGGAAGATCCCACTGAGCGGCGCGATCGTTTTGTCACACAGTACAAAATTCCACACTACGACGCTGACATTCTGACTTCGGAAAAAGCACTGGCGGATTACTTTGAGGGTGTCATCGGGAATCTCACCGCCAAAAGTGACGAGCATTACAAGCTGGCGAGTAACTGGACGATGGTTGATGTCCTTCGCGTTGTGAACACGGAGAAGATCGCTCTAAACGATTTTCCGATTTCCTCTGCACAGCTTGCTGAGATGATCAACCTCATTGTGGATGGGACGATCAGCGGCAAGATTGGCAAGGATGTGTTTGAAGAGATGCTCAAGACGAAGCAATCGCCGAGAGCAATCGTGGAGAAGAAAGGACTCGTTCAGGTGAGCGATGTCTCTGCGATTGAAAAGATCGTCGATGAGGTACTTGCGAACAACAGAGGGCAAGTCGACACATACCTCAGTGGCAAGGTGCAGGTGTTCGGATTCTTCGTCGGTGAAACGATGAAAGCGAGCAAGGGGAAGGCAAATCCGAAGATCGTGAATGAGGTGCTCAGGAAGAAGCTGGGGGAGAAGAAGCAGTGAGGAATTCAGAATCCAGAAACCAGAATGCAGCAGGCAGAGTGCAGACTGCAGATT
>CAZTKU010000059.1:0-14674 GCA_964614245.1 uncultured Ignavibacteriaceae bacterium | reverse complement strand
TCCTTTTCCCCAGTTGCCTTTTAATCTGACGTCCTTCCCGCTCTTCTCCACCCAAACCTGTGCAACGTTCACCACGGTTTCGATAGCTTTCTCCATGCCCCATACGGAAGCCCATTCCGTCTTTCCGTGGTAGTTCTGACCGCCCGTAAAGATGTTGGGCGTCGGCAGGCCATTGGCGGTGAGCTTTGATCCGTCCGTGCCGCCGCGGATGGGGACCCACTTCGGCTCGAATCCTGCACGCTTCGCTGCCTCCCAAAGGCAATCGAGAACGCGCGGGTCCTTCTCGAGACCCTCGCGCATGTTGCGGTACGATTCGATGATCTGGAGCTCAATCTTCGCTTTCGGGTGCAGCGGCTGTACTTCGGCGATGATCTTCTCGAGCCGATGTTTCAACACGTCGAGTCCTTCGGTTCGAAAATCGCGCAGCAAGATCTTGAGCGTCGATTTCGCTTCTTCCCCCTGCAACACGTGCGGATGGATGTACGGCTCATAGCCTTCTGTCGTTTCGGGTGCTACATCCTTTGGCATGCGGACAATGATATCCGCGATGGCGCGGATGGAGTTGACCATGATGCCCTTCGCAGTGCCGGGGTGAATATTCCGGCCGTGAGCGGTGATCACCGCGCTGTTGGCGCTGAATGTTTCCTTGTTGAGCTCGCCGGTAGTGTCGCCATCGACCGTATAGGCGAACTGTGCGCCGAACTTCTTGATATCGAAGTACTTCGTTCCGTTCCCCACTTCCTCGTCAGGCGTGAATCCAATCTTGATGTCTCCGTGAAGGATGTTGGCGTTCTCCATCAAGTGCTGCATCGCAGTCATGATGATCGCGATTCCGGCCTTGTCGTCTGCACCGAGCAAAGTCGTTCCATCGCTCGTGACGATCGTCTTTCCGATGTTCTTCTTGAGTTCCGGATTTTCCGATTCGCGGATGACGACAGATGGGTCGCCGGGCAAAACAATGTCACCGCCTTGATAGGTCATCACCTGCGGCTTGACGTTTGCACCGGAAGTCGATGGAGACGTGTCGACATGTGCAATGAACCCGATGGTCGGGGTCTTGCCGAATGCTCGATCCGTCTTCGGTACGTTGGCGGGAAGCGTCGCCATCACGTAGCCATATTGATCGATTGAAACGTCCTTTGCTCCCAGCTCCTTGAGTTCCGAGACGAGGAGCTTGAGGAGGTCGAACTGCTTCGATGTGCTGGGATATGTCTCGGCGTCATCCTGTGATTGCGTGTCGATCTTCACATAGCGAAGGAGTCGATCGAGAGCGGTTTCTTTCATTGGTGTATCCTCTCATCAAACGGTAAATGATCGGGAAGAATCAGCAAGGAAAATTCCGGTGGACAGTTCCTGAGATTGAGAACTCAACCCATTCAGTGATTCGGAGAACGTGGACATCTTCACGGAGAGGGTATGTGCGATCCGTCCACGACCAAGAATCACAACAGTGAACCTACAAGCCTGCTGAAGTCTCGCACGCTATTTCAACACCAGAGCTTCTGACTTCACGGCAGCATCGAGAACGGCAATGACGTCCTCAAGGCTCACTGTGCCATAGTACCACGATCCTGCGGCAGCCGCCTCAGCGAAGACGGCTTTGTAGATGTCATAGCAGCTTCGTTTGCCATCGACGAAATTAAACACCTCGCTTCGCATCAGTCCATGCAAGTCGGTGCGTGCTCCGCCTCGGTTCCGATTCTGGAAATACGTAGCGAGGGACGCGACATTTGTCGGGATCTTCTTGCCCGCCGCGACTTCGGCGGGCGTGAGTTTGACAGCCCTCGGAGTGCTTCCACGCAGCCGCTTGTAGTAGGCGCGCAGGTCTGCCAGGAGCACGTCTTCCTTCATCTTCATTCGGTCGATCAGCTCATCAATCGTTTGTGCTGCGGCCTTATCGCTTTGGGCAAAGACGCGGGCCGAATTTAGCGCGCGAGCTTCTCGCAGCATTCCCTGCTCGATGATGATGGAAACTTCCTTCCATTTGTCGTCTGGACCTGTTGCCGACTCTTGAAGCATCACCATTGCAACGCGCAGATCGTTTGCCAGACGTCGTGTGCCCTGTGAGAAGGTTTCAGCGGCAATGGATGGCAGGTCTTTCTCATCCGCAAAGGCGAGGACGTATGCCATCGACCCGATGATAAAATTGTTGCGCCGGAGTTGAGTCTGGTCGATCTTGTCGATATCATCGTCAGATGAGTGAATGAAGTCGTCGTCCCAGTTGATCATGGCGACCGCGGGTATGCCGACGGCTCCCTCAAGAAACGTAATGTGATCGGAAGAACCGAACCAGGGAACAAATCGGGCGTTGTATCCTTGGCGCGTGCCTCGGGTGGAAAAAATCGGACGCGTGAATGGGCGCGGATAGTTCCCTGCTCTGCTGGCGGCAAGGAATGCATTGTTGGTCTGAATGACAAACGTGCCGATGCTTTCGAAGATCGCATCCAGATACGACGTCCGCGAGTGAGGAGCAAGAATGAGATGCTGCACTCGACTGCCGATCGCCTGGTTTGCGCCGGTCATGTCCTGATGCAGGTTCACCAGCATGTTCTTGGTATCGTCCTGATGATCGCTGAAGTAGCGGTACTCGGAGTAAATCTCATCCGTCCACCAGAACCGGATGTCACGCAGAGGACGCTGCATCTTCCCCTCGCGGATGAGTTTCGAAAAAGCCCGGCCGAGCTCAAGCAAATTGCCGCAACCGCTACCGTCATCGTTTGCCGAGCCTTGCTCCTCCTGAAGATGTGCGGTCAGAACAATTTGCTGATCATGATACTTCGTGCCCCGAATCCATCCCTCGATGTAACCGGTTCGTCCGGGGTTCTGCCCGAATTCCGTTACGACCTTGGCCTTCAGCACCACGCGTCCTCCTTTTGCCCGCCTGCCCGTGCCGAAGTAATCCTGCATCTGGTCTGTCTCAAGAACCTTGCGGAGCGTCTCGCCCTTTCGCGGCGGAAGGATGAAGGCAAATGTCCCCTGCTTTCCCTCCGGCGGCGTGCTCGGTATGCGATTCCAGCCGATCTGATCCGGATGGTCCCATGGGTTCTTACTCTCGGACGTCTGATAGGAAACCACGCCGGCCGCTCCTTTTTCCCACACGGCATTCTGAACTGCGGCGTACGGCGAACCGTTGGTCAGCACGATTTTTCCTTTGACGTCGATATCTTTTACGCTGGCGGCTGATGCGTTCCCAATCCAGACAAGCTCCGCGGAAAGATCTGCGCTATGACTCCCATCGGCGAGATAGACGGCGTGCTCACCAATATCGGCCAGCTTCAGCTCCACCGGCTCGACCATCCAGAGTTCCGCAGACTTCGCGGTGTAGTTCTGTCTCATCAATGGCTGCTCAACAAATTTCACGTCCTCCAGTCCAACCTCCTTCGCTGCTTGCACGACGTAGTCCGCCGCCTTGAAAAATCCTTCCATCCCGGAATCCCGGTGCCAGTGAGTAAGCCAGCGAATGTGCTCGAAGGCCCTGTCGCCCGAAATTTCGTTTGTAAGCATCCGGATTTCATCGTCGGTAAGGAACGGTGTCGTCTGCGCACGAGCTTCTTGGGCCACAACCGACAGTACGACGACAAAGAGAAATCTGCTGATCGTGATAAAGGCTTTGCTCATCGATGACTCCCAGATGGTATAAGAAGAATGAAGTGGATTACCTATCTCCAACGTGCTGTCTGCCAGTGTTGCGGGTCGAAAAGCCTTGGATCAAGCTTGACCCCAGCTTTGATCTCCGAGTACTCTTCCGTCATGATAATCTTGTCGTCGAGTTTGATGATGACCTCGGGCGAGATCCATCCGCCGCTCAATCGCTCGTACTTATTGAATTGCACTTCCTGTGTCTGCGCTCCATCCCGACCAGCAGGCTGCAGGAGACGCACAAAGGCGAGGCTCTCCTTGTCAATCCAGAACTGCGATGAATGGGAATCCTCTTTCCTTGCGCCAACGACGTAGACCGCTCTCCCTTGCCACGTGTCCTCTCGGAGAATCGACAAATCGATGCGGGATTCCTTCAATCTGGCAAGCGTTTCCTGGACGGGCAGGAAATAGATGTCAAAGCCCAGCAGCAGGAGAAGATGGACGAAATGGCGGGTGCTCACAAGCTTGCCCTCTCGAAAGACATATTGTGAATCCCGCGAGAATATCACCCCGTTGTATCCGATGGAATCCATGTCAATACGCATCGAGCCTGGGAAGGAAAAAGCTTCATACCAGGTCGAGGTGAGCAGAGTACTGTCAGGCTGATACCGCTTTGTCGCCTGCACAAAGGTAAGAGTCTTGTACCAGCTCGATGTATAGCGGTTGTGCATGGCCTGTAGAAGATCCTCGGAGGTCTTGATGTCAAATGGGGAGAAGGAAGACAACAGCGCAAGAGGAACTAGAGGAAGAAGAAGCACTTTGATCATGAGATTGACCGAGCTACAGAGCTGAGGAGGTGTGTGCCTGATGGTGCGGGGACAATTAAAGGGAAAATGAAGAAAATTCAAAGAAGAAAATGAAGGCCGCCTGTTGAGGAGGCGTCATGGACTGCCGAGAAAATCCAGCACGATGCGTGAAAACTCTTGTGGTGCCTCAGCGTGGATCCAATGTCCAGCTTCGATTCGAACGATCTGTGATTGCGGAAAGAGCCGTCTGATGTCGGAAACGTCCGAATCCAGAATGTATCCTGAGCGAGTGCTCCGGATGAAGAGCGTCGATTTGTCGAAGGGCTGATGCGATTCGATCGCTCTGGCAATCTCGCCGTAGTTGCTCTGGATCGCCGGAAGGTTCATCTTCCACTGAAATGCACCGGATTCGTCCCGACCTAAGTTCTTCAGGATAAACTGCCGGACAGCGAAGTCCGAGATCTTCGCCGCCAACACTTTCTCGACCTCTTGTCGGGAGGAAAAGTGCGACAAATCAAGCGGGAGGAGTGCGTCGAAAATTTCGTCGTGCAAAGGCGAATATGCCCGCGGCGCGATGTCAACGACGATCAGCCTCTCAACCCGCCCGGGATAGGAGAGCGCAAACTGCATCGCAGTCTTGCCGCCCATCGAATGGCCGAGAACGTGGGCGGCGGTGAGATGATGATGGTTGAAGAACTCCCTCAGGTCCGCCGACATCGCTCCATAACTGAACACGTCTGAATGGGGTGAACGCCCATGGTTGCGCTGGTCAACGGCAAATACTTTGTAGGAAGTGCCAAGAACCTTGCTGAGCGTGTGCCAATTATCGAGTGAGCCGAGCAGGCCGTGAAGGATAATCAGGGGAGGGCCGGAGCCGTACTCTTGAGAATAGAGGGTCATCGTGGGATTGACTGTGGGCGGCACCGACAGGAAAACTAATTCGCAGCCGCGCGCAGCGTGAACTTTGGGATGACGACGCGAAACAGCTCTCCGCTCTGCCGCTGCATCAAGTAGGTACCTTCCATGTTCCCTTCGAGCGTCTCGAGGATACAGTAACTGTTGTATTCAAACGACTTGCCCGGGGGAATGATCGGCTGTTTGCCGACGACGCCCTCGCCTTCGACTTCTTCGACGCGACCACTGGAGTGGCGAATGAACCAGTGTCGCCGAAGCAGCTGAACCGTCTGGTGGCTGTGGTTCTCGATGCGGATGAAATAGGCGAAGACGAATTTTCGCTGCAGCACATCAGACTGGCCGTCGATATAGATGGGCTGAACGGCTATTCGAATTCCCTCTGTGGTAGATGTGTATCCTGGCATACCGTCGATCCCCCCCCATGAAAAATAGCCTTCAGGAAGTAGAACTACAAGTCCCTGGAGAAAAGAAATTGTTCACCGTTCCTCAGGACGTGAACTGCGCTCTGAATTCCGTGCCGCTCCGCCTCCTTGCGAAGAAGAATCGGCGGCTCGCTCATCGGCTCGTCGCTGATCCAAAACGTCCCCCAATGAATTGGTATGAGATGCCGCGCTTGGAGGTCTATGAAAGCCCGAATCGTAGTGTGAGGGTTGAGGTGGATGTCTTTGAACCAGTCGTGCGGCTTGTAGGCGCCGATGGGGAGCAGGGCGACATCGATCGTGTAGCGCTGCCCTAGTTCTCGAAAGAAATCAGCATAGCCGGTATCACCGGCAAAGTAGACTGTGCGGCTGTTGGCCTGGATGACATATCCGCAGCAGGCCGAGCCTCTGCGATCCCGCGGTCTCCTTTTGCTAAGGTGTTTGGCAGGAACGCACGTGATCTTTAGGCGGCCTCTCTCGAACTCCTCCCACGGATTCATCTCAACGATGTCCTGGAAACCTGTCCTGTGTCCGAACGAGCCGAGCCCATTTGGGAAAAGGATAGTCGAGGCTCGCCTTCGTCGGAGGCGTCGCAGGGTTTTCAAGTTCAGGTGATCATAGTCGTTATGTGAGATCAGGACATAGTCGATATGTGGAAGGTCGTCGAATGGGATGCCCGGCTTCTGGAGTCGCGGGAAGAGATACGAAACCGTGAGCGAGTAGATGGGATCGGTCAGGATGCAGATCCCGTCAAGCTGAAGCAGAACTGTCGCGTGGTTGATGAAAGTGATGGAGTCGGGCATAAAACCGAGGCAATGTTAATCATTACTTCGAAGCAATGCAATCGTGTTCGTCACAGGTTGAACAAAATGCGCGGAATTGAAGGTGAATGGAATTTCCTTGATATTGTGATATGACCTCACCATCTCCCTCTCCTATAAGAGGAGAGCGAACGCTACCCTGATGGACTACGACGTTATCGTCATCGGAGCAGGCGCTGCTGGACTGATGTGCGCCATTGAAGCAGGCAAGCGCGGCCGTTCAGTGCTCATCCTCGAGCGCAACGAGAGGATCGGCGAGAAAATTCGCATCTCCGGCGGCGGACGGTGCAACTTCACGAATCTGAACGCCGACAATGCGAGCTATCTCTCCCAAAATCCCCATTTCTGCAAGTCGGCACTTGCGCGCTTCACAACGGCAGATTTCATTGCGCTGGTCGAAAAGCACAAGATTGCATATCACGAGAAAACGCTCGGCCAGCTCTTCTGCGACAGAAGCTCCCAGCAGATCATCGAAATGCTCAAGCGCGAGTGCGACGAGGTTGGCGTTTGTATACGAGCAGGGTGTGAAGTGCAGGGGGTATCGAGGGCGGAGACGTTCACTGTGTCAACAAATCTCGGGGCGCACACATCACGTTCACTCGTGATCGCAACGGGCGGTCTCTCGGTTCCGCAGCTCGGCGCGACGAACTTCGCGTTCGCCGTCGCGCGGCAATTCGGTCTGACGGTGACAAAGCTCAAGCCGGGACTCGTCCCGCTGACATTTCAACCGAAGGATATCAGATTCTTCAGCTCCCTGGCAGGCGTTTCGATTGACGCCATGGTGAGCTGCGATGATGTCTCATTTCGTGAGAATGTGCTGTTCACGCACCGGGGCTTGAGCGGACCAGCCGTTCTCCAGATTTCTTCATACTGGGCGGAGGGTCAACCGATTTCTCTCAATGTATTGCCCGAGACTGACGCCCTCCACCTCTTCCTGGCAAACCATCAGAGCAAGAAAGAGCTTGCCACGCTTCTCGATCAGTACCTGCCGCGACGGTTCGCGCTCCAGTGGTGTGAGCAGATCGGAGGCGCGAAGCCAATGAATCAGTATTCGCGGAAGGAGCTTGAAGGCATAGCGCAGCGGCTTCAGAATTGGCAGGTGATGCCGAGCGGAACAGAGGGATTTGGAAAAGCCGAGGTGACCGTCGGTGGGGTGGACACCGATGAGCTTTCCTCGAAGACAATGGAGTCCAAGAAAGTGCCGGGTTTGTTCTTCGTTGGAGAAGGTGTCGACGTGACTGGCTGGCTCGGCGGGTATAATTTCCAGTGGGCGTGGGCATCAGGTTGGGTGGCGGGACAGCACGTTTGATAAATGAGAAATGAAAAATCAAGAACGAAAAAGGAAAAGTGAGAATGAAAAAGGAATCGGGAAGATGTGAGAAGAACGAAGGCAGGGCTCAGAGTTCGGAAGCTGTGGCGCAGAAATTCCACAACCAACTCAGAACTTCACGCTCAAGAACTTAGAATTGGAACTCCTGGTACAGGGGGAATGAGGCGGCGAGTGAGGTCGGACAAAAAAAAGCGCCGACCCTTAGCCAGGGGCTGAGGATCGACGCCTTGTCTTCAGCTTGGCGCTGTATCCGTCCGCGTAGCGGACGGGCCTAAGTTTTCTCGTTGCCTAAGCGGGGAGGCAACCCTTAGGCTGACCCAACCTCTCGCCATGCACCGTAGATGGCGTGAGGCAGGCAGACCCAATCTATCTATTCCCTAAGTAATTGTCAAGTGGATGTGAAGGATTGGCTCGGCCGGTACAACCTCCAGGGGGTGTGGGCATCGGGGTGGGTCCTAGGGTTATGCCTCTGATAAATCAAGTAGTGAAAATGAAAAAGAAAGACGGAAGATGTGAAACATAGGGCGGTGAAGGAACGGGGGCAGGAGTCAGAAATCAGAATCCAGAAGACAGAGAGTGGGGGTCCAGCAACTTGAGAATCTCGTTTAGAATAGGAACAGGAACTATTAACTCAAAACTGAGCAACCATCCCTCATCCACCCCTTGCTCTCCTCCCTTTGCGTAACTGTTCAGCCGCTTCAACCTTTGTCCGCTTGCTCCTGGCAGCCGACGGCGTATGCCTCTCGAATCAATGCCGCAAGCTCCCGGTCAATGTCCCCGAGCTTGCTCAATCGCACGTGATGTACATGATCACGAGGTGTGGGGGACTCGATCCTCCAAAATCGAGGGAGCTCAACACGCCGCTTCAGCCAAAGGCCAACGTCTATCCAGTCCTTTCGGGTTGCCACGCCCACAAAGCGGACTCGAACCTGAAAGACGATGAGTGTCTTCTGGGCATAAAAGGTCACGGGACCAAATCTGCGGATCACCGCGCGCAGGCGGTCGAAAAGCTTTCGGACGATCGGATCTTTGCCTTTGAAGTGATCAGCGATCTGGTGGCGACTGCACGAGTGCCACCTGTTCGCGGTCACAAAGCGGTGTCTGCACTTTGGGCAGGTCCAGAGCGGTTTCTTCCCTGTCGGCATCCGTTTGGCGGAATCGCTGTGATCGATCAGTACTTTGGTATCACACCGAGATTATAGAAGATGAATGAGTAAATGTCCGCTGTCTCCTCCAGAGCTTTTGTCGTGCTGCTGGCGCCGTGTCCCGACCGGGTCTGGACGCGGATAAGGATCGGGTTGTCGCCTCGATACTTCTCCTGCAGCGTCGAGATGTATTTGAAAGAATGAGCCGGCACGACGCGGTCATCATGGTCAGCACTCGTGGCGAGGGTTGCAGGATACCGCGCGCCGTCGCGGATGTTGTGGAGCGGCGAATAATGATAGAGAGCTTTAAATTCTTCTTCGTTCTCGCTCGATCCGTAGTCAGCGATCCAGTTCCAGCCAATGGTGAATCTGTGGAAGCGCAGCATGTCCATGACGCCGACTTGAGGGATGGCGACCTTGAAAAGCTCCGGTCGCTGATTGATTACGGCACCCACCAGCAAACCGCCGTTGGAGCCTCCTTGAATCGCGAGCTTCTCCGGCGAAGTGTACCTGCTGGCGATGAGATAGTCCGCCGCTGCAATGAAATCGTCAAAGACGTTTTGCTTCTTCAGTTTTGTCCCTGCCTCGTGCCATTTCTCGCCGTACTCGCCTCCGCCGCGCATATTCGCTGAAGCATAGACAAACCCTTGTTCGAGAAGTGCAAGTCGCAGCGGGCTGAAGGAAGGAGGCGTTGAGATGTTGAATCCGCCGTATCCATACAGGAGGGTCGGGTTCTTGCCGTCCAACTGTAGGCCTTTCTTATGCACGAGGAACATCGGGACGCGAGTGCCGTCCTTGCTGCTGTAAAAGACCTGCTTGGTTTCGTACTCCAGGGGATTGAATTCCAGGATCTCTGGCGCGCGGAAGAGTGAGGTTTTGCGCTCTGCTATATCATAACGAAAGATTGTTGGAGGAAAGATGAAGGAGGTGAATGTGTAGAATACAGACTTCTCATCTTTCTCACCGCCGAACCCCCCTGCCACACCTAAGGTTGGTAAGCTGACCTCATTTTCCACTTTCCCGTCAAGACTATGGACGTAGACGCGCGTCGTAACGTCTTTCAGATACGATGCGAAGAGTTTCCCACCGGCAGTTCCAACGCCTTGAAGTGGTTCAGGTCTTTCGGACAGGATTTCTTTCCAGTTCTTTTCATCGGGATTGTTCGGATCACAAAGGACAACCCTTCCGTTTGGAGCGTTCCTGTCCGTACGGAGCAAGAGTTTGTCGCCTACGTTGTCCACAACGCCATAGGAGTCATCGCCGATGCTGGCAACAATTGGTTTGAATGCCGTTCCGGATTTCGCTAGGTCTTGGCAGTACAAGGCATTCCCCTTCTTCCCTTTGCCGCGATCGGAGATAATCAGAAATGCAAACCTCTCATCCCTCGTCGTGCCGACGTTGTGAAACCGTTCCGGATTTGCCTTGTCTTCGTACACGAGCTCGTCGCTCGACTGGGATGTGCCAACTTGATGATAGTAAACAGTCTGGTACACATTCTTCGTAGTAAGCTCCTTCCCCTTCTCAGGCGCCGGGTAGCGGCTGTAGTAGAATCCGTGGCCACGCCAGGCGGTGCCGGAGGCTTTGATCCATCGCAATGTGTCGGACAGGTTTTTCAACGTGGTCATGTCCATCACGTAGTAATCCTGCCAGTCCGATCCGGCTCGGGAAATTCCATAAGCTGCGTATTTCCCGACCCTCGAGAGGGAAAATCCACTCAAGCGAGCCGTGCCGTCCTCAGAGAACGTGTTGGGATCGAGCACCACCTCCGGTTTGCCGTCGAGCCCTTTTTGCCTGTAGAGCACGCTTTGGTTTTGCAGGCCCTCGTTCTTCGAGTAGAAAAAGTACTCGCCTCTCCTGAAGGGAGCGCTGTATTTTGGATCGTCGAAGAGTTTCTCCAGCCGCTGTTTGACTCGCTGGCGGAAGGGGATCTTCTCCAGGTATCCGAAGGTCACCTTGTTTTGCTCTTCGATCCACTTTCGTGTCTCGGGTGAGTTTTCGTCTTCCAGCCATCGGTACGGGTCGGCGACCTTCACGCCGAAATAGGTATCGATATGGCCGACTTTTTTAGTTTGCGGGTACTGAAGGTTTTGTGCGCTTGTCGGCCAACAGATCCATGCTATCGCCAAAGTGATCAGGATGAGAAGACCTGGAACGCTTCGAGTCGTTTTCATGGCAATGCCTCCGAAAGGGACTGGTCAGATGGGTAATTCAGGACGAGGTGAATATATCCAAAAATGCATGGCAGGGCAACCCCTCCGAAGAAACACCACTGTTGAACGGCGGGCAAACCAGCGTAGGAGACGATTGGCCGCAGACTTGTGCCCGTTAAATCGCATCTGCCACGAGTAGGTCGATACACATAAGAAGGCCGTCCGGAATACGCCGGACGGCCTTTGTTCTTTGCTGAACGATTGACTGACGGGATCTACTCGATCACATTTCCGTCCCCATCAATGAAACGAACTTCACCATACTTCAGCTCACGGATCCCCTGCTCAATCTTGCTCTTGTCGCCGACGACAACCCACACCAGGCTAACGGGATGGACCAGCTTCTTGGCTGCCTGACCCACTTCACTGACGCTTAAGGCGTTGATCTTTCCGGGGTAGGTATCGTAGTAGTTATCCGGCAGGCCAAATCGCACAATGTTGACAAGGGACCCGAGGACAGCGCCGTTCGTCTCCCAGTTGCCGGGGAGCGACAGCGTCAGGTTGTTCTTCACCTTGAGCACCTCGTCATCTGCCGGGGGGCGGCTCCCCATGATTTCGTTCAGTTCCTTGCTGATCTCGATCATCGATTCCTTCGTCTTGTCGGTCTGCACAGGACCATAGACGATGAACGGCCGTTGTGCGCGTGCCGGAATGATTGCGGTGCCGGCGCCGTACGACCAGTGTTTATTCTCACGCAGGTTCATGTTGATGCGGGAGGTGAACGAACCGCCGAGCGCCGTGTTCAAGGTCTGGATCGCGATCTCGTCCGGATTGTTCTGGGGCGGCGCGATGTGCGCGGTGAGGATGACCGATTGCTCCGCACCCGGCTTGTCCATAATGTAGACGGTTTGCTTCTCCGCCAGACGAACCTCGCTGATGTTCTTCGTCGGCACGTCGCCGCGCTTCCAGTTCTTAAATGTCTTGTCGAGCTTCGGCAAGAGCTCGCTCATGCTGACATCCCCAACGACGACGAGTGTGGCGTTGTTCGGCTTGACCCACGTCTGGTGAAATTTCGCCATATCCTCACGCGTGAGCTTACTTACCGTCGACTCAAAGCCCGATCCGGTGAACGGAAGTCCGTACGCGTGTTTCTTTCCGTAGATAAGCCCCGGAAGGACTCGCAGCGCCATCTGGAACGGTTGCATGCGCTCGCGCTGGATCCCGGCAAGCGTCAGCTTCTGCAGCCGGTCGAAATCTGCCTTCGGGAAGGAAGGATTCAGGATGACGTCGGCGTAGAGCTCGAGCGATTTGTCCAGGTTCGATTTCAGCGAAGAGAGATTGACGTACGACAGGTCGAGATCGGACCACGTGCCGATCGATGCGCCAAGCATCTGGAGCTCGTCGCTGATCTGAAGCGCTGACCGGCTCGTCGTGCCTTCATCCATCATGTTCATCGCCAGGCCTGCCGTACCCGGGAGACCAAACTGGTCGGCGGCGTACCCTGCATTGATCAGCAAGTTGAAGTTAACGAGCGGTACGGACGTGCGCTGGGCGAGGATCACCTTCAGGCCGCTGGAAAGAGTCGTACGCTCGAACTTCGGGAATTTCGGCTGGGGCGGCGTGCCGGTCCGGGGCAGCGACTTTCTCAACATCGTGTCGGGAGCCGCGCTGGCAAGCTTGGGGAACGGATGGATTTCGAGGACATACTGGCCGTCGGAGAGCCACTCCTTTGCGACCCTGTGCAAATCCTCCGGCGTCATGCTTCTCACGCGTTGAAGCGTCGTCTTGTAGAAATCGGCGCCACCGGCGTACACTTCGTTTTGTGCGAGGATGTCGGATTTTCCTCCGAAACCGCCGATCCGCTCGATGCCGCGGGTGAAGTTGGCGACGAACTGCGTCTTTACCCGATCCACCTCCTGCGGTGTCGGTCCGGACTGGAGGAATTTCGCCAGTTCTTCGTCGATCGCCTTCTCGACCTTCGCGAGATCCTCACCGGGTTTCGCCATGGCGTCGATAACGAACAATCCTCCGATCTCCCTTAGATCGATGTATGCGTTCACGTTCGTCGCGATCTGGTCATCATACACCAGGCGCTTGTACAAACGGGATGACTTGCCCATCGAGAGGACATCGGAGACAAGGTCCAGCTGTCTGGCCTCGAGCGTCTTCCATCCCGGCATGTTCCAGACTTTGTAGATCCTTGCCTGTGCCACGCGATCCTGGGCCTCCTGGCGTGAAGCGCCCGTCCGCTTGGCGACCCAGGTATCGAAGTGCGCAACGGGAGGACCGGGCGGAATGTCTCCGAAGTATTTCTTCACAAGGTCCAGCGCCGCTTTGGCATCGACATCGCCGGCAATCGCCAGGACCGCATTGGACGGACCGTACGACTTCTTGAACCATTCCTTCACATCCTCGAGCGACGCGGCATTCAGATCTTCCATCGAGCCGATGACCGTGTGGTCGTACGGATGGCCCTTCGGCCATGCCGCTTTCTCCATCAGCTCGTATGCGATGGCGTACGGCTGATTCTCCCCCTGGCGCTTCTCGTTCTGTACCACCCCGCGTTGTTCATCCAGCTTTGGCTTGTCGATGACACCGAGCAAATGCCCCATGCGGTCGGATTCCATCCAGAGGGCCAGATCGAATGCCGAGGTGGGGACGTTCTGGAAGTAATTGGTGCGGTCCTCATTGGTTGTCCCGTTGAGATCCGTCGCGCCGACTCGCTCCATCGCCTTGAAGTAATCCTCGTTGAAATTCTCACTGCCGTTGAACATGAGGTGCTCGAACAGGTGTGCAAAGCCGGACTTGCCGGGCTTTTCGTCCTTCGAGCCGACGTGGTACCAAACGTTGACGGCCACGATGGGGGCCTTGTGGTCCTCATGAATGATGACCGTGAGCCCGTTGTTGAGCACGAATTTCTGATACGGAATGTCGATCATCCCCTCGTCGGCTGCTTTCTTCTGCTGGGCCACACCCGGCAGCACGAAGAGCACAAGAAGAAGGACCGTGACGATATTGCGGAATGACATGTGAATTGACTCCTATGATGTGAGTGAAGTGGGAGTGACGCGAACGATCAATTTACGAGCACCTTGACCAGATTGTTGCACGGTGGGAGGAGAACTGCTCGAGTTGCTTGTTCCCATGCTCTGGAATGGGTACGCTCTGCTCATTGCGGGTGAGATCCCGACAGGAAATGCCGGCACGAGGGCAGAACGCTTGCGTCAATATATTGAAAACCTCGGGGAAGGGCAATGAGGAGGATAGAGAATGCGGGACCGCCCTGATATGTCCAAGAGAGCGGATTGCCTGATGGATGGGCGCTCCCGTAAACAGCACGGGACAAGTCAGCCAATCGGCGTGGCGGAGTTCTTTCACAAAGCGGCTTGAAATGGCCGATTCGTTGATTTCCTGAAGTTACAGCAAGCTGCTTAGGAGGCGGCATCCTTTTTTGCCGCGGCTCGACGGGCGCGCCGGCGGATCTCCGCTTGGAGCTTCGCGGGAATCGG
>CAZTKU010000058.1:0-14685 GCA_964614245.1 uncultured Ignavibacteriaceae bacterium | reverse complement strand
CAACATCTTCATGCTCAAGTTCACGTACTGGTGGTCGCTGTAGGAGAGAGCCGCTCGTCTAGAATTTGATGAACATCTTTCCCGGCAGTTGGCGCACCAGGCCTTTGAATTCGAGGGAGAGGAGGTTCACAAGGGCGTCAGAGGTGCTCATCGCGGTTTGCTCGGCAATCGCGTCGATGTGCAGCGGCTCCGTTCCCAAGACGTCAAGCAACGTTCGTTCAAAGATCGTGACTTCGACCGCGGGCTCTAGCTCACGATCTTTCTTCAGAATATGCCGGAGCTGCGGTCGGAGCTCTTCGAGAATATCTTCTATACTCGACACCAGTTTCGCCCTTCCTTCGCGTATCAATTTGTTTGGCCCGTTACTCCTCTTCTCCGTGATGTTCCCGGGGATGGCAAAAACCTCTCGGTCCTGATCCAACGCCGTTGTGGCTGTGATCATCGCTCCACCGTCTTCCGCGGATTCGATAATCACCGTTCCGAGTGAGATTCCGCTAATGATGCGGTTCCGTCTCGGAAAATTTGGCGCATCAGGCTTCGCGCCCATCGGGAATTCGGAGAGGACGGCGCCCTCCTCAGAAATGTTTTCCAGCAGCTTTCGATTTTCGGGCGGATAGGGAATGTCCAAGCCCGAACCGATGACCGCTATCGTTCGACCGCCTGTTTTCAGTGTCGTGGTATGCGCAATCGTGTCGATGCCCCGCGCCAATCCGCTAACAATCGTCAGACCGAGCCGGGCGAGTTCGCGGCTGATGGTTTCTGAGACGTTTTGGCCGTATGGTGTGGGGTGACGCGTCCCGACGACAGCGATCGAGTGCTTGTCATCTGGAATCAGCTCGCCGAGAACGAACAGCAGCGCCGGCGGGTCGTAGATCTTCTTCAGGAGCTCGGGATACTCTTTATCCCAGAACGTAACGATCCTTCCGCCGGATTTGTTCAGCCGCTTGAGCTGTTCGTCTGCAAACTCCGCCGCGCCATCGTGGTGGGCGATATTGGACGCAAGTTTCTTGTCAATGCCAGGGACTTTGATCAGTTCGCGCGGGCTTGCTCTCAGGACCTCAGCCGGATCAAAGAAATACGAAAGAAGAGCGCGGATCTTCTGTGGCCCTATACGAGGGACGAAGGAAAGTTGGAGGAGATCGCGAACGTTGAACATCATCGAGCGAGATGCTTCAAGTCAGGTGAAAAGAAAAAGGAAATGCTTCCGCCAGCCGAGTGGAGATCCGAACGAGTTCTGGACCTAGAAAGAAAGCATCTGTCCAGTGAATCTCGCCACCAAGTCGTCGGCCTCGCGTTTCGTCGGTGCCTCTGCTATGATCCGAACGATTGGCTCTGTGTTGGACTTCCGAAGGTGAATCCACGAGCCCGGAAAATCAATCTTGAGCCCGTCAGTGGTGTTCATTCGTCCCGCCGAAGAGAACTGCGTTTCGAGCCTCTTTAGTAGCTCGTCGGCGTTCAATGTACCCAGTTCGACCTTGCCTTTTGTAATCACATACTGCGGCAGAGTCTGCTTGAGTTCAGAAATCGTCCCACCAAACTCCGCAAGATGTTGCAGTGTCAACCCGATGCCCACCAGGGCATCGCGGCCGATATGCGATGCCGGAAGGATGACCCCGCCACTCCCTTCACCGCCCACGATGGCCCCGATTTCCTTCATCTTCTTTGCGACGTTGATCTCTCCGACCGCTGTGCGAATAACCTCTGCGCCATAGGTACGGGCGATATCGTCAACAGCCCGGGTGGTGGACAGGTTAACGACAACCCTTGGCGATTTCGGATCGCGAGATTCCAATTTCGAATTCCGCTTGGATTCTTTTTCGAGCACAAACTTGATGACGCTGGCGACCGTATATTCCTCACCAAACGGCTCTCCCTTCTCATTGATCAGCACGAGCCGATCGACGTCCGGGTCGACCGCGATTCCAAGGTCCGCTTTTTCTTCAGGGACACGTCGGCAGAGATCGGTGAGATGTTCCGGCACGGGTTCGGGAGCATGGGCGAAGACTCCTGAGACATCGCAATGCATTTCAATCACTGCGCACCCGAGTTCTCTCAACAATCTCGGGACAATCATGCCTCCTGCAGCATTTACGCAGTCCAGAACGACCTTAAATCCCTTCTGGCAAACCTTCTGCACGTCAAGGTAAGGTAAGGAGAGGACATTGTGGATATGCTCGTCGATGAACGCCGGGTCAGGCGCATGCGTTCCTTGCTTGTTCCATGGTGCGTACAATCGTGGTTTCTTTTCCGCTAGTTCCCAAAGCAGGCGATTCTCGTCGGCGTCGAGGAACATCCCGGTCGGCGCAACGAATTTCAGGCCATTCCATTCGATGGGATTGTGACTTGCGGTAATCGAGATGCCACCGGCAGCCTTCTTTTTCTCGACAGCAAGTTGAACCGTCGGGGTGGGACAGACACCGAGAGCGATGACGTCGCACCCCATTTGAAGCAAGGTCGAGGCAACGATGTTCCCGATGCTCTTACCCGTGATCCTTCCGTCACGTCCGATAACGATTGTCCCGCGGTCACAGAATTCGGCGTATGCTGCAGTGTACTTTACGATCACCTCGGGTGTCAGGCTGCTCCCGACAATGCCTCGAATCCCCGAGATGCTCACCATTAGTGACATGCTGATGTCGACTCCTAAAAGTGCATCGAATTTAAGAAACGGGGGTCCCATAAGCAAGGTGAGTCTCTGATGTGTTCTTCCGCCAACCTGGCCGGCTTGACAGTTGTCCCGTGCATCGTTAACTTGTGACTGACCGACTGGGCGTAATCCATGGAACTGAGCGAAGAGGACAAGAGGAAACTTCTTCGAATTGCCCGAAGCTCTATTGAGTCTGCTCTTACAGAGGCGCCGACGAAACCTGAGGAGCCGCATGGCGGGGCGATGAGCGAACCGTGTGGAGCGTTTGTGACGATTCGGCTTCACAACGATCTCCGCGGATGCATCGGGTATATTGAGGCGCGCATTCCGTTGTTCAAGACCATCGAAGAGGTTGCTCAGAAAGCAGCTTTTGAGGATCCTCGCTTTGCTCCGCTGAGCGCGGACGAGTTGCAGGAGGTCGAGATTGAGATTTCGGTTCTTACACCGTTGAGAAAAATATCCGACGTGAATCAGATTGAAGTTGGCAAACACGGCCTCGTCGTCGATGCGGGTTACACGCGCGGCCTTCTGCTTCCGCAAGTGGCGACAGAGTATGGGTGGAACCGTGACCAATTCCTCTCGCATACAGCACGCAAAGCCGGCCTGCCGCCCGATGCATGGAAACACAAGGACGTCGATCTGTATGTGTTCACCTCCAATGTCTTTTCCGAATCCGAACTCCAACCCTCACATCATTAAGCACTGACCGAGGATTCAACAATGGCTCGCGTTCGTCAACCTGCTGTTGCCGGGGCGTTCTATGACGCGGACCCGGATGTCTTGCGTCGTCACGTCGATTCGCTATTGGATCAAGCAAGTGGATCAACTGTCAAGGGATCGATCAAGGGTCTTGTTTCGCCCCACGCGGGGTATATGTACTCCGGATCTACGGCGGCGGCGGGGTACAGGCTTCTTCGGGGGAAGTCGTATGATGCCGTCATTCTGGTGGGGCCCAGCCATCGAGAGTTCTTCACCGGTGCGTCAATCTATCCCGGTGATTCATACAGAACACCTCTCGGCGACGTGCCTGTTCATAAGGAAATGAGGGATGAGCTTGTGAAAGAAGGCAGCACGATCATGCTCTCTGATGCAGGCCATCGAGGCGAACACTGCCTGGAGGTACAACTTCCATTCCTTCAACGAGTGCTTGGCGAGTTTTCCATCGTGCCAATTATTATTGGCAATCAGCGTCGGGAATTCTGCCTGGCGCTGGGCAACGCTCTTGCTAAGGCGGCAAGCCGCCGAAATGTCCTGCTCGTCGCAAGCAGCGATCTCTCTCACTACCATCCATACGACGAAGCGGTCAAGCTCGATCGCCAGGTGATAGGACTTATTGAAGCGCTTGACGACAGAACCATGATGGATCAAATCGAGGAGGAGCGAATTGAAGCATGCGGCGGGGGGCCTATCGTTTCGGTCATGCATGCTGCAAAACTCCTGGGTGCAAACCGGTCGCAACTACTGTTTTACTGCAATTCCGGTGACATCACCGGTGACAAGGACGCCGTAGTCGGTTACCTCTCTGCTGCATTCCTGCAGGTTAATTAAGTGACACCTCGAAGACGACCTCTCCGAGTGAGCATCATTGGGGCAGGGGCTGTCGGTACGACGCTGGCTGTGATGCTCAACCGCCGAGGGTTTCCAGTTGTTTCGGTCATTAGCAGGCATCGAACCAGCGCGAGGCGCTGCGCGGAACTGGTCAAATGTCCACGGTACTCGACGACCCTCAAGAGGCTTGCGGGCGAAACAGACATGCTTGTGATAGCTGTACCAGGTGAACAGATTCGGTCTGTTGCACGACATCTCTCCTCGCGGGTTGATGTTGATTTTCGTCGACTGAAGGTGTTCCACACGTCCGGTTCTTTGACAAGCGCCGAACTGGATCCACTGCGCCGGCGAGGGGCGTTGACGTTCTCGCTGCATCCGATGCAGACCTTTCCCGCGTCACTCACGACCAGGCTTCAACTCCAGTCGATGAAAGGCATCAGCTACGGAGTTGAGGGTACGAGGCGGGCCATTACGTTTGCAAAGCGTCTTGTTCGTTTGCTAGGGGGGAAAATCTTCCTTGTTCCAAAAAAAGAGAAAATTTCGTATCATCTTGCGTGCGTTCTCGCTTCGAATTATCCAATCGCGTTGCTGGCGGCTGTCGAAGAGGTTGTTGCCCGATTTGTGCGCCCACCCCGGCTTCGGCATTTCGAGCGGTTGATCGAGACGAGTATCCAGAACGCTCTTGATCACCGGCCGCAGAGGGCGTTGACAGGCCCTATTGTCAGGGGAAGCATGAGGGTTGTCAAGGCTCACTTGCGAGTGCTGCGTCGACGATCATCGTTGCGAGCAGTGTACCGCGCTCTCGGAGTCTATGCCGTAGAATTGAGTCGCCGGGCGGGCAGGCTGACCACGAAGCAATCACAGGCACTGAAGGAGATGCTCTCGAAGACTTAATGATTGTTGACTATCATACACACACAAATCTGTGCAAACACGCAGAGGGAGATGTTCAGCAATACATCCTGAAAGCCATTGAGCTCGGTTTTGACGAAGTGGGTTGTTCTGACCATTCTCCGATGCCGAACAACTTCGACGAGCGACACCGCATGTCGTTGGAGCAATATTATGAACTGTATGCTCCAACAGTCTCCGAAATGGCTGAAAAATACAAAGATAAAATAGTCGTGAAGCGGGGTCTGGAGGCAGAGTTCTATTCCGGAAGCGAGGAGTGGGTGAGGCGGTTCATCGGCGAGAATGGCTTCGATTTCGTGATCGGCTCCGTCCATTTCGTTAAGAACTCAGAATCTGAGATGTCACTCTTCGGTCGCGAGTATGAGGAAGCAGAGCTGGAAAGGTTTTACGAAGGATATTTCGAAACCGTACGGGCGTCAGCCAAGAGTGGCATGTTTGACATCATCGCGCATTTCGATCTTATCAAGAAATTCGGCTCTCGCTCCTCAAACAGGACCGACGAGCTCACTTGGGAGGCGATGAAGGAGATCAAGCAGTCCGACCTCTGTATTGAGATCAACACCTCGGGGCTCCGAAAGCCGGAGGCCGAGACGTATCCCGGCGAGAAGGTCCTCGCGCTTGCCAGAGAATTGAGAATCCCGCTGACACTCGGCTCCGATGCGCACAAACCGACCGATGTGGGAAGGGATTTTGACAAGGCGATTGCGTTGGTCGAGAAGTACGGCTACGGAAGGCTAAGCGTCTTCAACAAACGCCAGCGAGAAGAAGTGAAGATCTCGAGATCATGAAAGCACTCATTGCCAGCGGTGGCCGGGGCACGCGACTGCGCCCGATTACGCACACGCAGAATAAGCATCTGATCCCGATCGCCAATAAGCCGATCCTGCAATATGCAATCGAGGCGGTTGCCGATGCAGGGATCAAGGACGTTGCGATTGTGCACAATGCGGAGAGCCTCGAGGTCCCCGAGCATGTCGGTGATGGCTCACGATGGGGCGTAAACATCACGTACATTCCGCAGGAGCGTCCGGGCGGACTCGCGCAGGTAGTTCAACTGGCTGAAAGCTTCATGCACGGCGATAGTTTCGTGTTCTACCTTGCCGACAATATGGTCGTTGGAGGGATCGGCAGGTTTCTCGAAGACTTCAGACGGAACGCCTGCAATTGCCTGCTGACTCTCGCCAAGGTGAACGACCCGGAGCGCTTCGGCGTTCCTGAGATCAAGGACGGGAAGATTGTCCGCGTGGAAGAGAAACCGCGCCTTCCGAAGAGCCAGTACGCCGTGGCAGGTATCTACCTGTACGACCACCATATTTTCGAAGCAGTCCGGAGCCTCAAGCCGAGCGCCCGAGGAGAGCTTGAGATCTCTGATGCCCACCAGTACCTGATCGATCACGGATTCTCAGTTGCCTATACGGAGATCACGGGATGGTGGAAGGATACGGGAAAGCCCGAAGATCTTCTCGAGGCGAATCGCTTGATCCTCGAAAACCTGGGACCCCGGAACGAAGGCGAAGTGGACAAGGAGTCAGATGTGAGCGGGAAAGTAATCACTGAGAAAGGGTCAAGGATCATCAAGAGCAAGGTGCGCGGTCCGGCAATGGTCGGCAAGAACTGCGTCATAGAAAATAGCTACATCGGCCCTTTCACTTCAATTGGTGATGGGACCGAGATCCGAAACAGTGAAATTGAATATAGCATTGTTTTGAGAGGCTGCAAGATTTCAGGTGTCGGCACTCGCATCGAAGGGAGCATACTCGGCAACGACGTTGAAATCGTTGAAACGCACGTTAAGCCGCGCGTTCATCGCTTCATGATTGGCGACCAGAGCAGGGTGGACGTAGCATAACGAATCTATTGATTTAGCCATTGAATCATCGGGACATTGAATCATGAACTACCAAACTCTACTCGCCGAGAACCGAAACAAGATCGCATACGTCACAGTCAATCGACCCGACAAGCTCAACGCGCTCAACGCACAGGCGAAGGACGAGTTGAAGCAGGTCTTCGCGAGCATGAAGAGCGACTCGGCCGTTGACGTCGTCATACTCACAGGTTCGGGTGAGAAAGCATTCGTTGCAGGCACGGACATCAAGGAATTGGCTGATCTCGATCGTGCATCCGGGCAGGCTTTTTCCGAGGGAGGGCAATCTGTTTTCAATCTCATCGAAAACCTCGGTAAACCAGTCATTGCAGCAGTGAACGGCTATGCCCTTGGCGGAGGGACGGAGCTCGCGTTGTCGTGTCATATCCGAATCGCCTCCGAGAACGCAAAGTTCGGTCAGCCGGAAGTCAATCTCGGCGTGATTCCGGGTTATGGTGGAACTCAACGGCTGGCCCGCCTCGTTGGGAAGGCAAAAGCAATGGAAATGATATTGACCGGCGACCCGATCGACGCGCAGGAAGCCCTCCGCATCGGTCTCGTGAGCAAGGTCGTTCCGCAATCTGAGCTAATGAAGACGGCGGAGGAAATTGCCCAGAAGATTCTTGCCAAGGGACAGATCGCGGTCCGGAAGGCCATTCAAGCCGTCAATGCTTCTCAAGAGAAATCGCTCACCGATGGTCTGGCCGTTGAAGCGACACTGTTTGGCGAGTGTTGCGCAACAGAGGATTTCAAAGAAGGAACCCGGGCTTTCCTCGAAAAGAGGAAAGCGGCCTTCAAGAACAAATGATGGGTGAAGTGGAATTCGTCGAGTACCTCCAGGCTATCATTCAACCAAAGAGGAAAATGAGTCAGACCAAGAACACGGGTATTGATCAGTCGAAGCTGATGGACAAGATCGTTTCGCTCGCCAAGCGTCGCGGGTTCGTCTATCAGTCAAGTGAGATTTATGGCGGTTTGAACGGATGCTGGGATTACGGACCGCTTGGGGTGGAGATGCTGAACAACCTCAAGCAGCAGTGGTGGAAGAATATGACATATCGCGAGAATGTGGAAGGTATCGACGCCAGCATTCTGATGCACGCGCGGGTGTGGGAGGCGTCCGGTCACGTCGAGAACTTCACGGATCCAATGGTGGACTGCAAGCAATGCAAGGCACGCTACCGGCTTGACGTACTCTTTGAAGATCTCTCCTTGAAGAAGAAGAAGGAAACCCTTCGCGAGCTTGAGCCCGGGAAATTCGACGGTCAGGTGAAAGACGAGGTTGTTCTTGAAGAGTTCGCGAAGCGCGTTGCCACAGACGCGGATGCTGCGCGGGTTGCCATGGTGCTGCCGTGCCCAAACTGCGGGACGAAAGGGTCGTTCACAGAGGCCCGCAAGTTCAACTTGATGTTCAAGACTTTCGTCGGACCGGTTGAGGATTCTTCAGCGGTTGTCTTTCTGCGGCCTGAGACGGCACAGGGCATTTTCGTGAATTTCTTGAATGTCCTGACGGCTTCACGGTTGAAACTCCCGTTTGGGATTGCTCAAATCGGCAAAGCGTTCCGAAACGAGATCAACACAAAGAACTTCCTCTTCAGGACGCGAGAATTCGAGCAAATGGAGATGCAGTTCTTCGTCAAGCCCGGAACCGATGAGGAATACTTCGAGTACTGGCGTGCCGAGAGGATGAAGTGGTTTGTCGAACTCGGGATGAAGAAGGAAAAGCTCCAGTGGCATCAACACCCCAAGGACAAGCTGGCTCACTATGCTAAAGACGCCTACGACATCGAATACGCATTCCCCTTTGGCTGGGGTGAAATCGAAGGCGTCCATAATCGAACGGACTATGATCTGTCCCGGCACGAGGAATATTCCGGGAAGAGCATGAAGTATTTCGACGAGCAGTCAAAGGAGAAATTGACACCCTTTGTCATTGAGACATCCGCGGGGGCCAGCCGATCGTTCATGGCCTTCCTGGTTGATGCATACAATGAGGAGGAGGCTCCGACGGCTGAGGGGAATATGGAACCGCGCGTTGTCCTGAAGCTCAGTCCAAAGCTCGCACCCACCAAAGTTGCGATCTTCCCACTGGTCAATCGCGATGGTATGCCAGAGGTCGCGAGAAAGATCGAAGTCGACCTGCGTCCGCACTTCCGTGTCTTCTACGACGAAAGCGGCGCCGTCGGGCGACGATATCGGCGTCAAGATGAGGCCGGCACACCATACTGCGTCACCGTCGACTCACAGACGCTGCAGGATCAGACTGTGACGATTCGTGATCGAGACACTATGAAGCAGGAGCGAATTGCCATCGCAGCCATCCGCACCTACGTCTCTGAGAGGATAGCGTAAGTTGTCTTTCCGCTTCGATTCAACGCTCATCGGCAACTGTTCGCCAAGCTCCCCCTGGAAGCTCGCTCTCTTCTACTTCCTGGTTTCTTCTTCTCTCGCAAAGGGCCAGTGGATTGAGGAACCCGCTGTCGATGCTCGAGTTCAACAGGGCATCGAATACATTTATAATATCGAGTTCGATAAGGCGGACAAAGAATTCGCGGAAGTTGTTCGGCTGAAGCCCGAGCATCCGGCGGGCTATTTTTTCCAGGCGATGACTCAATGGTGGCGGATCCTGAGCAATTTCGACGACGAATCACAGGACAATCCTTACTTCGAGATGCTCGAGACCGTGATCAAGATGTGCGAAAAACGGCTGGACGAGAATGAGAACGACGTCACCGCGCTCTTTTTCAAAGGAGGGGCCGTCGGATTTCGGGGGAGATTGAAGGCCAACCGCGGGTCGTGGCTCGGTGCTGCCAATGACGGTCTGGTCGCACTGCCGGCCGTCCGCAAAGCGCACGCACTCGAGCCAGATAACTACGATGTTTTGCTGGGAATCGGCATCTACAATTATTACGCAGATGTTATTCCCAACCAGTATCCCATCGTGAAACCCTTCATGCTTTTCCTTCCGCGCGGAGACAAAAAGGAGGGGCTGCAGCAATTGGAGCTGGCGTCCCAGAAGGCGAGATATGCGCAAGCCGAGGCCACGTATTTCCTCCTGCAGGCGTATATGCAGTATGAGAAGAACTACATCCGCGCTCTCGAAATTGCCCGAGAACTGAACAGGAAGTATCCTCGCAACCCGCTCTTTCATCGAATGTACGGGCGCTGCTACGTGAGCATGGGGTACGGGGGAGAGGCATTTCAAATCTTTAGCGAGGTTGAGAAGCGTTTCCGGAACAAACAGGTCGGTTATGACGTCTACGACGGGCGGGAGGCATACTATTACATCGGGAGACATCTGTTTCTCGCCGGCAGACTCGATGAAGCTCTGCAGAATCTCTATAAGTGCGACGAGCTCTCCCGCGTGATCGACAAAGACGGCGCATCGGGTTTCATGTCGATGGCAAACCTCACGATAGGTCTCATTTATGATCTGCAGAAAAAACGCGGTTCGGCGCTCGCGCAATACCAGAAGGTGCTCATGATGAAAGAGTACGAGAACACACACAAGGAAGCGCGCCGGTATATGGAGCGGTCGTACACCCGAAACTGATGACCCTACGAGTTCTGATGTTTGGTTTCATAGCTGCTTTGGCAGAAGTCCTCGGTGGCAGCCTGATCTATTTAAGGAAGTCGTGGCCGCAGCGCGCGCAGGAAATGCTGCTTGCGCTCGGTGCCGGCTTCATCCTGGCACTGGTGTTCCTGAAGCTCATTCCTGCGAGCATCCAGAAGCTGGGAGAAACGGCTGCACTCTACTGTCTGCTCGGATTTGCGACGATTCACTTCTTCGAGCACACGATCGTCGGGCATCTCCACTTCGGTGAGGAAACGCACCCTGAAGTGATGGTGTCGAAGGCAGCCAGTTTCTCTGCATTCTCCGGCCTGTTCGTTCACGCATTCTTCGATGGCTTCACAATTTCTGTGGGCCTGCACTTTGATTTTCTGCTGGGAGTGTTGATCTTTCTGGCGGTTCTCCTTCACAAGATCCCCGAAGGACTGACCATCGGGTCAATTGTGCTCGCTTCGGGGTATTCGAAGAGAACGGTGCTGTATTCGTCGGTAGGGCTTGGCCTGGCAACGATGCTCGGTGTCTGCGCGGTCTTTGTTTTTCAACAAGTGAGCGAAGGAATGATCGGCATGGGATTTGCGTTCTCCGCAGGCGTCGCTGTGTACGTGGGGGCAAGCGACCTGATCCCGGAGATCAACAAGTCAAAAGACCGGATACCACCGCTCGTGGTGTTCGCCGGAATGGTATTGTTCTACCTGAGCGATCGTGTGCTGGAGAGCATGCTGCGGTAGCAAGAGGTCAGGAGAGAGTGCAAGAGAGGTCAGAGACTCATTCCGAGACTGATGCGATGGAGTCCGCCGATCTTCCCGTATGAGTTAAAGGCGTAATCGAGAACGTACTCACCGAAGAGAATCCCGCCGCCCAGCGAGATCCCGGCCAGGCCCGCGCTGGTGCCAAGCTTCAACTCCTTCCGCTGCTCGTTGTTGTAGCCAACCCGCAACCTCACCGACTCGCTCATCAGGAATTCCGCACCGAACGAGAAGGAACTGAACCGCTGAAGGAAGTCATCCTGCGATTCGTTCAATTTGTGGAAGTTGAGATTGAGCAGGACCGGGAGATGTTCCGGGCGCTTGGTGATTCCAATCTTCAGGTCGAGTGGGAGAGATTCTTTCGTTTGCTGGTATGCGTTGACTTGTGTGCCGAGCGTAAGAATGCTGGCGCCTAGTGTGATATTCTCCGCCGGGATCTGGTACAGTACTCCGGCGTCAAGAGCGACAGCAAATGAGCTGGTGTTGGCAATCGATGAATAGATTAGTTTCGCGTTCACGCCGACGCTTGTGACCTCATCGATCGATCGACCCACCCCTACCACGAACGCGAGATCTCGTGCTCCGAATGTGCCGAGTACGTTCATCGACTCGTCGGTTTCCGTGAACGAACCGTAGTCGAGAAAAATGATTCCACCGACGATCGTTCCGATCCCTTCCAGCGAATGAGCGTAGGAGATATGTCCCCCGTTGACATCGAGCAAGTGCTTCAAAAACCCAACTGAGCCTCTCGGCTGGGTGATGGTGGCCAATGCCGCGGGATTGTAGAAGAGCGAATTGGGGTCGTTCGTCATGGAAACAAAACTGCCGTTCAGTCCGGCCGCCCGAGCGCCAACGTCGTTGCGAAGGAAGCTATAGGTTCCTTTTCCGTTGCCCAATCCCGCAGAGTGAAAAACGAGTAGAGTCGCGAAAAGGATCAGGGATTGTCTCATCAATTAGAATCTACCGAAATACGTGCTGAATTTCAAGGCCTTCTACTGGACGACGAGCTTCGCGGTTGCGAGAGGAGACACTCGCGACGCGAGTAAACGTCGGAAAAATTCTCATTGCAACTCAGATGGATTTTGATTATTATGATCAATAAATGAAGCACGCGTATCGCTGGAGAGACAGATGAAACCTGGAATTCACCCTGAGTATAAGAAGTCGATTGTTACTTGTGTTTGCGGCAACACGTTTGAGACCCGTTCCACCGTTGGAAACCTTCACGTGGAGATTTGCTCGAACTGCCATCCGTTTTTTACGGGGAAGCAGAAACTCGTAGATTCGGCGGGGCGTGTCGAGCGTTTCAACAAGAAATATGGGAAAAAGGTCGCTGCAGCGACTGCATAGAGCGTCTGCGGTCCGATGGACGTGCGGAATGTATTTCTGAGATACATTCCGCATTTTCGTTTTTGTGTGCCGCATGATTCGCTTGTTCAAGCCGAAAAAGAATGAGCCAAGAGCCTATCACCATAAGTCAGGACACGGAAACGCCGATCCTCTACCGGGGTCCACGCGGACTTTCCGTGAAAATCCTCAACCGCGTCGAGCGCTCGGACGCGTATCTCGATCGCCTTCTCGATGCGGAGATGAGAATGAGCGAGATGAACGAGCTCGACAAGGGGTTACTGAATGAGATTGTGACCGGGGTGATTCGCTGGCAGATGAAGCTGGATTGGGTGCTCACCGGCTTCTTCCACGGCAATTTCACGAAGGCAGAGACCAATATCAAGAACGCGCTGCGGGTCGCGTTGTATCAGATCCTGTTCCTGGACAAAGTCCCACACTCCGCTGCGGTCAACGAATCGGTCGAGTTTATCAAGCGGCTGCGGGGACAGAAAGTCGCCGACCTCGTCAACGCCATTCTCCGCAATATCCTTCGCAATCTCGACAACATCCGGTATCCTGACATCAATGAGGACAGGATTCAGCACCTGGCAGTCGTTGAATCTCATCCTGTCTGGCTGGTCAAACGTTGGGTGGCACGATTCGGCTACGATGAGGCTCGGAAACTGCTCGCAGCAGGCAATCAGCGACCAGATCTCACGCTCCGCGTCAATCGGCTGAAGATTGATTTTAACTACTTCCTCTCGCAGCTCGAGCAGCATCAGATTCAGTTTTCTCGATCGGAGTACCTTGATTATTTTGTGCGCGTGAAGCATATGGCGGGCATCGGAAGCTCGGAGATGTTCCGTCAGGGATTTTTCCTCGTGCAGGACGAAAGCGCGGGACTTGCCGTTCTGTTGCTTGATCCAAAACCGGGGGATCGAGTCATCGATATGTGCGCTGCGCCGGGCGGAAAGACGACCTTTATCGGTGAGCTGATGAAGAACGTCGGCGAGATCGTTGCCGTTGATCGCTATGAGACGCGCCTCAATCTTGTCAAGAACGCCTGCCAGCGGTTAGGGATCGCGAACGCTCATTTCATTGCAGCGGATGCTGCAACGGTGCACACCGCAGCGGCGGAGAAGGTACTCGTGGACGCTCCCTGTTCGGGATTGGGCGTCCTATCCAAGAAACCTGATTCGAAATGGAAGCGGGAACCGGAAGATCTCATCAAGCTCGTAGCAATCCAACGTAGCATTCTTGAGAATGCCGCACAGCATGTCAAACCCGGGGGGATTCTCGTTTATAGCACTTGCACAACCGAACCCGAGGAGAATCTCGACCTCATCAGAGGTTTCCTCAGTACGCATTCGGAATTCACAATTGACAATGCAAGTCAGTTCGTCAATGGGCTTCTTGTCACACCGGAGGGATTTGTCGAGACGCTCCCTCACCGCCACGGGATGGATGGTTCGTTCGCGATCAGGTTGAAAAAGTCAACCTGACCGCTCATCAGGAAGTACTTTGTGTTCCACGAGTTTTCTCCCTATATTCTCACCGCGTTTGTGTCGCCCTGAAGTCGAACCATCGTTGTTTTACATCACCTCTCGTTCCTAAATCACATCCACCGTCGTTCCAGGGAGCATCGATATGATACGCGTCGTCACCTTGCTTGGAGTTGTGGCTGTCTTCTTGTTTAGCGCACAGCTCGTCGTCCAAACCTCGAAACCTACAACGATCCATCCAGTCTCGACCGATCCGTTCGCCTCTACGTTTTCGATCGCCGGGATCGATCTCGAGAACGGTGACGTGGGGGTTGCGGTACAATCAAAGTTTCCCAATGTCCGGCCCGTCGTACCGTGGGCAGAAGCAGGTGTGGGTGCAATTGCGACGCAGTCCTTTGTGAATGTCTCATACGGTCCGAAAGGCTTGGCCCTGCTTCGTAATGGTGCGACTGCTGAAGAGGCCCTGAGGATCCTCATCGCCAACGACTCAGCGCGTGACAATCGCCAGGTCGGCATCGTTGATGCGAAAGGGGGCTCGGCGAGCTGGACAGGCAGAGAGTGTT
>CAZTKU010000057.1:0-14688 GCA_964614245.1 uncultured Ignavibacteriaceae bacterium | reverse complement strand
ACAGCCGATTGTTCAGATTATCAGTCGTTCAGGACCACTCGCGCGCATCGATCTTCTGTCTGCCTCCGGACAAACGGAGGGACAATGTCGATCACCGGATTGTCTTGACGCGATCCGAGCGGGTCCTCGCTGCCGAAGCGGTGGACTGCTCTTCAGACCTCGTGGTCATCCCGGACGAGGCAAGGGATCTGAGAATGCTTTAAGGCATCAGATCCTCCGTGACGGTGGCCCGAAACCCGGAGTGATCCAAGGGGAGGGGATTAGTCCGCCCTTGCCGGTCGCACGGGCAGCAGTCATTCGAGGCCCGACGGGTTGTGATCCCCCTTGGGGCCATCACAGCGGTCGAGAGGATATTGCCGTTGCGCGGGGTCATCCGCCGTGGACCGGCGAATTCAATCGGGGCAGCCCGGGATTCAGAGGTTGCGTGGCGATCTCTCGGGAACAGCCGGTGAGTAAGGGTCGTCTTGACAACTCGAGCGGGATTAGTCCGCCTGTCCGGCCTGTTCACGCACGCGATTCCATCACCCTTGGGCAAGGCGATGTTGGGTGGAGGAAGAGGAGAATCCCCGGGAGACGGTCGATGGGTGATCTTCAAGGGATAAGTCCGCCCGTGGATGAATGCGGAATAATAAATGCGGATTGCGGATTGGAAAGACGCGATTCGCCGAAGAGGCACCGGTGGGTTCCGTCGGACAAGGATGTCGGACCTCACAAAATTGCAGTTATGAAACAAGAAATCATATGTAATTGACCTATGAACACGAAAGACCGCATCGATGTGGAACTGGCAGCGTCTGGAATGTGATGGGATTGGTCCATCACTGATGCCTGATTCGGGTTGCGTTGCATGGTTCGAACCATCAGCTCGTTTAACGAATCGGCAGGCGCGGAAGCGCGGCTTGAAAGAGTTTACTCCTTCTCTTCCGGGCAGTGCTCTCCGGGGCCGACTCGTGCCTCATCGATGCGGAGAAACCCGTGCGTCGACTTCGACAAATGGGCTGCGGTTTGACAGAAACAAAAATGGAAAGATCCCGCTCAGATCTTTCCGTCACAAGCCGTACGAGGAAGGGCCTGCAAGAATTGATGCAGGAAATTCCTCCGGTGGATCTCGAGAGAAGGCAAGTCCGCTCCTTCTTGCCTTCTCTCCGATCACCCTCTGTTGAGTGAGCGAAATGTGCGAGCATCCGGACACACGGAAGGATTGGATGCCGTTCGCGGATGGAATCGAAGATGAATATTGAGGTAGGCAAATGAACGCGGTAACTGCTCATACACGAGGAGTGGGCGAAGGCCCTGATCTGCATCAGGTTCCCCGCCTGCCCCTTTTGACCAAAGAAGGCGGGCAGGTTCGCTCCCCCGCTCAGCGAGCGGGATGGCTCAGTATGACTGTCGTCAAGAAACCAATAGGCACGCCTATGGGTACTCCGAAGACAAACAAGTCGCTCAAGCGTCTGAAGCGCTGGAATAGAAGCCAATCGCCGTGGAAAGCCTATTTGCTTCTTTTCCTGATGCTCGTCTCCATCGTTGGCTCCGTGAGGGCGGGAGACTTGAAGAATAACGGCGTGATCAACAACTCCGGGACGATTAAGGTAAGGAACCAAGCGACCGGCCTTCCCATGATCAACGGAGGTGTCTTTGAATTCTTCGGCGGTAACCAGAACATACCAGGGCGACAATTCCAAGATCTCAGTCTGTCGGGATCAGGCACGAAATCAACGGGCGGAAGCGATGTCACAGTCTATGGCACGCTTGCGATTGCTCCAGGGATCACTCTTGCAACCACCGCAGGAGCTGATGTTCATCTAAACGGCACGGGCACGCTGGACGAGCAAGGTTACTTGCTCGGAGTGGTGGACAAAACGGTCACTCTGGCCGGTGCTTCCGGCTCATCCAACTTTGGCAACATCGGTGCGACGATTTCCTGGACAGGCTTGGCACCGGGTAACACCACTGTCGTTCGAAGAACGGGCGTCGCCTCTACCTCGACGGATCCTGCGTATGCCGGCAAGCAGTCGATCCATCGGTACTTCGACATAGCGCCGACATTCTCGTCCGGCCTGAACGGGACGCTCGTGTTCAAGTATGCTGACATCGAGCTCAACGGACAGGATGAAAATACATTCTCGTTGTGGCGGTCGGTGGACGGCGGCTCGAACTGGAGAAAGCAGGGTGGGGTCGTTGACGCTGTCCAGAACACCATCACGAAGACGGGCATTCTGAGCTTCAGTCGCTGGACCGCATCCGACGCAGCCAATCCTCTAGGGCCGTCGTTTATCGAAGGAGTGGCCCAAAATCTCACGCTTGTTTCGGGCAATAGTCAGTCGGCTGCGCCGAGCTCTGTCCTGCCGGCTCCGTTTGTGGCCTCGGTGAGGGACTACTACGGCAACCCGATTCCGGGCATACCCGTGACATTCGCGATAACGGGTACCCCTGGGGGCGCAACAGGCCAGAATCTCAGCGTGACGAACGCAACTACTGACGTGAACGGGCGAGCGGCTACGGTTCTCACACTCGGAAACACGGCCGGAGCATATTCCGTGGCCGCGACGTCTGCAGGTCTCGTTGGTAGCCCGATTGCATTCACGGCCACCGCCACAGGGGCTCCACCTCCTCCGCCACCTCCACCGCCGCCTGCGCCCGTTGCAACCTCGCTTGTCTTGACCGCGGGTCAGGCTCAGACAGATACGGTCGCGACACAGCTTGACAATCCACAGATCGTCACCGTGCTCAGTCAGTATGGCACGCCGATCTCAGGCGCAGCAGTGAGGTTCGCAATTTCTGGAACACCCCTTGGTGCACTCGGCGCTCTCTTGAGCGATACGCTGGTGACAACGAACGCTCTTGGGCGAGCCTCGACCAGGTTGACACTCGGCACGAAGGCCGGCACGTATGCGATAACGGCCGCTTCCGGTTCGCTGATCGGAAGCCCGATCACGATCACTGCGACGGCGATCGCAGGACGCCCGGTGTATCTGTCAGCGGCGTCCGGAAACAATCAGACCGCCCCCGTTCGAACTACGCTCCCACAGGCGTTTGTTGTGACGGTAACCGACACATTCGGAAACGCCAAGCAAGGTGTTATGGTCACGTTCGCGTTGGCAAGCATGCCGGTCGGTGCCCGAGGTCAGACTTTGAGCGACACGAGCGTCATCACAGGCGCAAACGGGCAGGCCTCGACAAGATTGACTCTGGGTGACAGTGTCGGCGTGTACGGGGTGATAGCGTCGTCTGGTTCACTGCTCGGCAGCCCAGCAACCTTCAGTGCAATAGCGATACCGTCCACTGCTGCAGCGAGCATGGTGTTGACATCGGGCGACGGGCAGAGAGGACGCGTGAACACAACGCTGACGAACCCGCTCGTCGTTACAGTCATCAATGCTTCCGGCAATCCGGTCGCTGGAGTTCCGGTGACATTCGCGATCGTCGATACGCCTGCTGGTGCAGCGGGGCAGCGCTTGACTGCTCTGCAGGCGCTAACCGATTCGCTCGGCCACGCGACAACTTCGTTGACTCTGGGAAGCAGGCCGGGTGACTACCGAATTGATGCAACCGCTGCAGGACTGGCCGGCAGTCCGATCGTGTTTACGGCGACAGCGGAAGTCGGGGCAGCAGCGTCGCTGGTTTTCGTGTCAGGAAACAATCAGATTGGCATGGCCGGCACCACTCTGGCGCAACCCTTCATCGTTACCGTGCTTGACGGAGCGGGGAATGGTGTTCCTGGCGCAACCGTCATCTTTGCTGTTGACAGCATACCGCTCGGAGCCAGCGGCCAATTCTTCAACGGCGCGAGCTCGGTCGCGGTGACAACAAATTCGCTTGGCCTGGCTTCCGTCTCCTTCACGCTCTGCGATAAAGCCGGAATCTACAGGGTAACGGCGGTCTCGTCTGATCTGTCCGGAAGTCTGATCGTATTCAGGGCGACGGCGACAATCGCCGGTGGCGCGGTCAGCATTGTGTACACCGCGGGTGACAGGCAAACAGCTCCGATTTTGACAGACCTTGTCGATCCGCTCATCGTCACGGTCCTGAGCGCCAGTGGCAGTCCGATTGCCGGTCAGCCCGTGACGTTTGCGTTGGATAGCATTCCTGCCGGGGCGATTGGACAGACGATCACGCCGATCACGGTTTCCACTGACGCGCTCGGTCAGGCTTCGACAATTGTCAAGTTGGGCAGCAAGGTCGGTGTCTACAAGATCACGGCAAGCTCGGGCGGTCTGGCTGGAAGCCCGATTGAATTCCGAGTGAGCGGGACGGTTGGAGCCCCCCGGACGCTGGCGTACATCACGGGTGACAACCAGATCCAGCCGATCACAAGCACGCTTAATTCGGCGTTCGTTGTGCGAGTGCTTGATATCGGTGAGAATCCGGTTCCGGGCGTTACTGTACAGTTCACGCTGGATTCGATTCCGACCGGCGCAACAGGCCAGATTCTGAGTGTCATCAATCCTGTAACAGATGCCGACGGACGTGCTTCTGCGCTGTTGGCGCTTGGGAACAGAGTTGGTGTCTACGTCGCCAGCGCGATGTCAGGCGGCCTGGCCGGTAGCCCGATAAGATTCAGCGCACGAGCCACGACAGGAGCGCCCGTCGCAATGTTCATGACGTCGGGCAATGAACAGACCGGTTTTGTCTCAACCGAGTTGCCGGCGCCGTTCATCGTCAACATCCTCGATATCGGCGGCAATCCGGTTCCCGGTGCTGCCGTCCAGTTCGCTCTCGATAGCGTGCCGAGCAGTGCGAGGGGCCAGAGCCTGCGAGTCATCAACTCTGTCACAAATGCGCTGGGCCAGGCCTCAGCCGTTCTTACACTAGGAGACAAGGTAGGCCGCTACACGGTTCTGGTATCATCCGTCGGCCTCCTTGGCAGTCCAACACAATTCGGTGCTACCGCGACGATTTTCGTCGGAGACGTCAACAGCGACAGGGAGATCAACATCGCCGATCTCACATCGGTCATCGATCATATCCTTGGGAAGGTCACGCTGAGCGGCAATGACTCCGCAAAGGCCGACCTCAACAGGGATGGTAGGATTAGCGTGGCTGACGTTGTCACGATGCAGAACTACTTGCTCGCAGTATCTCAGATCAGCTTTAGTTCATCAGAAGACTCAGTCGAGGCAATGGCCATTCTGCTCAGCTCGCTGCATTCCACTTCTGACACGACGTCAGCCGTCAAGGGCGAGTTCGTGCTGACGGACAACGGCCTGCGCTTTAGTATGATGAACCTCATTCCGGTCAAGGGCGTGCAGCTTGTCGTGCGCTTCAAGAACCCGATCTCTATCCAGCGTCCGGACGTGATCTTCCCACGCGCTGCTGTGGATTCGTTCCATCTCAATTCAACCGGCCGAGAGCTGCGCCTCGTTGCCTACAATCCGTCAAATATTCCGATCGCCGCCGGCGAAGGCCTGCTCTTCAGGCTGCCCATCAAGCTCTCGAGCCTTGACGAGATCGAAGCGAGCGATCTTATCGTCAGCACGCACGACACTACGCTTGTGCTGGATAAAGCGCTGAGGGCTCCGGTTGAGAAGAGACTGCCGACGCCGCAGGAGATCCCGTTCGCCTTCATTCTGTACCAGAACTACCCGAATCCGTTCAATTCGATGACCCGCATTGACTACGAGGTCGCGGATCTCCAGGGCCGCGCCGCCGATGTGCTGGTCCAGGTGTACAACTTGCTTGGCGAGAAGGTGAAGGCTCTCGCTTCCGGCAGGCACGCAAGCGGCCGATACTCCGTCACGTGGGACGGTACGGACAGCCGAGGCCAGAAAGTGCCGAGCGGCACGTACTACTACCGGTTGATCTCGGGCGACCACGCGAGCGGCAAGAAAATGATCCTCTTGAAGTAGCTTGGGTGAGATTCCCGGAATGTCACGTAGCAATTCGTGGCCCATTCCGGGAATCTTCCTTAGTGTCTGTGAGATTCCCGAAATGCCACGAATCAATGAGAAGTCCATTTCGGGAGTCTTCCCCTTCATTGATTCTCTCAACTCTTCTCCCTACTTTGGACGGGCGAAAAATCCCTTCGTCACCAATCATCCTGTATGACTCTTCAATTCCTCGGTGCTGCGCAGACCGTTACGGGCTCAATGCATCTGGTGTCTGCAAACGGAACCCGCATTCTGCTGGACTGCGGTTTATATCAGGGAAGAAGGGCGGAGGCGTTCGAGCGAAACAAGACCTTGCCATTCGATGCCGCAACAATTGATGCCGTTGTCCTTTCGCACGCGCACATCGACCACGCGGGGAACCTTCCCAACCTCGTGCGGAGCGGGTTTACGGGGCCGATCTATGCCACAAGCGCAACCCGCGACCTCTGCAATGTCATGCTCTATGATAGTGCCTCTATCCAGGAACGTGACGTCGAGTATGTCAACAAGCAGCATCGCAAGCGGGGTGAATTGCCCGTTGATTCCCTGTACACTGCGGAGGATGTCGACCGGGCGATGGCACAGATGGTGGGGCTGGGATACCGTCAGAAGACGCAGATCGCAGATGGATTCTCAATCTCATTCTTCGACGCCGGACACGTACTTGGCTCCGCTGTCACGCTCGTTGAGATTTGGGAAAACGGCAGGGCCAGGAGGCTTGGCTTCACCGGGGATTTGGGCAGAAAGAACATGCCGATCCTGAAGGATCCCGAGCCAATCGGCGATGTCGATATCATGATCTCCGAAAGCACGTACGGGGCGAGAGTCCATGAGCCGATCGCTGGAATGGAGCAACGGCTGCTCGAGGTCATCACGCGGACGATCGGTCGGGGTGGCAAGGTCATCGTCCCCGCTTTCAGCGTGGGAAAGACGCAGGAGCTGCTCTATGTTCTCTTCACACTGAACGACAGCGGCAGACTGCCGGCGGTCCCCATTTTCGTCGACAGCCCACTCTCGGTGAACACAACGGAAGTGTTTCGGCTGCATCCCGAGTGCTTCGATAAAGAAACGAACCAATACATTCGGCAGCACGAGGATCCGTTCGGATTCGGTCGGCTGAGATTCGTGCGCAGTGTCGATGAATCGAAGAAGCTCAATGACCTCAATGAGCCGTGCATCATTATCGCCTCTTCCGGTATGTGTGAAGCCGGAAGAATCCTGCACCATCTGGCCAACAACATCCACGATCCACGGCACACGGTGCTGATTATCGGTTACATGGCCGAGCATACACTCGGCAAGCGAATCGTCGAAAGGCAACCGGTGGTTCGCATCTTAGGCGAGCCGTACCAACTCAAGGCGGAAGTGGCAATCCTGAACGCCTTTTCATCTCACGCGGGGCAAGATGAGCTTGTCGGATACGTTGGCGGCATGGACAGGAAAATGCTGAAGAAGATCTTTCTCGTCCACGGTGAACTCCCGCAGGCGGAGGCGCTTTCGTCGAAGCTGGCACAAGCAGGTTGTACCAATGTCTTTATTCCATCTCGGGGGGAAAAGGCGGAGATCGGACAATGAGAGTCCTGGTCACTGGTGGCAGCGGCCTGGTGGGGAAGTATGTCGCGGACGACCTTGTCGGGTCGCACAGTGTCGAAATCCTCGATCTGAAAAGACCCCAGAGGACCGACCTGCCGTTCCATTGCATCGACCTCCTGGACTATACGTTGACCGAACTCACGATCAAAGATTACGACGCTGTCGTTCACCTGGCGGGAATTCCACACCCGCTGAACGATCCCGCAGAAAAAGTCTTTCGGACGAACACGGTGGGCACATTCAATCTGCTTGAAGCCTGCCGCGTCAACGGGATTCGTAGGGTCATTTTTCTTTCCAGTGAATCGACTCTGGGATTGGCCTTCTCGTCCTCGAGGATGTGGCCGGAATACGTGCCGATTGACGAGGAACATCCACTGCGTCCGGAAGATCCATATGGCCTGAGCAAAGTGGTTGGTGAGGCGCTTTGCGGAAGCTTCTCGCAGCGGTCGGGCATGCAGACGATCTGCCTTCGTCCGCCTTGGATCTGGGTTCCGGAACGCGCAGAGATCGAGCAGTACAGACAGCTCATCGCCCAGTATCCAAAATGGTCGAAGAACCTCTGGGCGTACATCCACGTGCGAGACGTTGCACAGGCTGTGCGTCGTTGTCTCGAATCGCCAGGGCTGCCGCTACACGATCGTTACTTCATCTCAGCCGCGGATACGTGGACGGACGTCGAGAGTCGAACGCTGCTCGCCGAATATTTCCCCGAGACAAAGAGGATTGCACCGGGATTTTCTGGTAGTGCTTCTTTCATCAATTTCGAAAAAGCTCGTCGAACCTTTGGATTTTGTCCGCGGTACACTTGGAGAGATATCGTCACTGCCTGAGATGTCATACACCACGAAATTCATGACTCTTTCATGCCGAGACCCTTACTGATCGACACAGATCCGGGTGTGGATGATGCGCTCGCGTTGATTCTCGCTCTTCAATCCCCCGAACTCTCCGTAAAAGCGATCACCACAGTCGCCGGCAACGTTGAAGTGCGCAAGTGCACGAAGAACGCGCTCAGGATTCTTCAACTGCTTCACCCCGCCAACCCGCCAATCGTGGCCCAAGGGGCCAGCAAACCTTTGCATCGGCTCCTTCTGACGGCTCCCGAGGTCCACGGCACAGACGGATTGGGCAACATCGCCTTGCCCGTACCGTCTTCAACAATCAAGACCTCTGCACACGCCGCTGACGTGATCATCCGGTGTTGTCGGAAATACGCTGGCAAACTCATCATCGTCGCGATCGGTCCACTGACCAACCTGGCCATGGCTTGGCGAAAGAACCCGGTCGCGCTGCGTCGAGTGCGGCGTGTTATCTCGATGGGTGGAGCATTCCATGTGCCTGGAAACACAGGCCCCGTGGCTGAGTTCAATTATTTTGTCGATCCCGAAGCCGCGCACATTCTTTTACAATCTGGACTTCCCCTCACGCTTATCCCTCTTGACGTCACACAACAGATCGTATTGATGCGGAAAGAGCTCGAGTATCGAGCCAAACGTCGCGCCAGCGCCCTGGCGTCGGCGGTGCTTCGCTTCACTCGCACCTATATGCAGCGCCACAAGAAGACTCAAGGATTCCATGGTGGCTACCTTCACGATCCCGTGGCCGTCGCTGCTGCTATTGACTATGGACTGATCCAGACCAAGAGCGCTTCTGTCGACGTTGAAACCACAGGAACGCTCACCCGGGGAATGACGGTAGCTGATTTCCGCATGAAGGCCGATCCGAAAAGGCCTTCTGTCGACGTCGCCCTCAGGATTGACAGGGACCGATTCTTCAAGCTCTTTCACGAGCGGCTATGGCAGTGACTCGACTCAATGAACTTGTGCACGTGGGCGCGCGTGAATCACACTTTCACGGTTCTCTCGTGCGCGTCTCCTTGGGGTTGTGCCTTGCGTCCCTGGCTCCCGTCTGGCTGTCGCTCGCGCAAGAGGCGATTCGACAACCGCTCGTGCGGAGCCTGGACAGCCTCCGTGCTTCTTCGCTCAGCTTCGATCGCGTGCTCAATACCTTTACCTGGAATGGGACGATCTTCCTTGCACAGGAGGTTGGGGGTGTCGCTGTCAATTTCCGCCAGGGCCTCCGTTCGAGACTGATCCGCACCGAGCAGCGATCGATACAGGATGAGTACCTGGATACACTGGATATCGGCACTGCCGTGGGAGAAGGGTGGAGGCTCAGGGCACGGCAGGTGTCCTCCGTCCTGTCCGACAATCGCGCGATCGATCTAACGAAGCTTGCTCAACATCAGGGCTTTGTGGGATTCCGATTCTCCCCATCGACCAATCTGCAGTTCGGGGCGCTCGGCGGCTATGAGTACGATTCGCAGCAGGAAGAGGAAGATGAAGGGTTCTCCTACATGGCGGAGATGGAGGGAAGAGAAATACGGCTGGAGGAGTTCAGCGGATCGTTCAAGTCCCGCTGGGGCCAGGCTCTTCTGTCACGGCGTCGACCCGGAGCTGGCTCTCTGGATCTGGTCGTGAGACGGGAATTCGGGGCCGAAGCGCGGAACACGATCAGCTTTTCGTATGAGCGACAGAGGAGAGAGTTCTTTACGGCGGCAGATGCTGAGGTACAACGCGTGTTCCAGACCAAGAGCAACATCTTCCGGCGGGATATGGAATCGTTCGAGGTGTCGGATTCGCTTGCGTATGAGCCTTCGAACAAATTCCGTATCGCGTTGCTGGGAGGAGTAGCCAATCGCCTCATCGATAGGGGCTTGAAGTACAAGATTCTTTCGAGTGCGACGGGCCTGCTACTGGACACGCGAATCCAGGAGTTTCATCTCTACGGCGAGTTCTCGTCGTTCTTCCGCTTGGCGGATTGGGTCGATCTCGATGTGGGTCTCTCTTATCGGGAAAGGGAGGAACGACACAGTGTCAGGGAAGAGAATGGGATGCCACAGGCTGCGTTCGAGAAGCAACAGCGATCCGAGCGGCGACTCGAGAACATTGCACAGCGCACAACGCTCTCTTCTCAAGCACGTATGCAGCTGTCGCAAAATGATCAATTGAACTTTTCGGGATCAGCAACTATCTTACGCTATGACACCCCCGATACGCTGAACATTGACGACCGCGACGAGCTGCTCATCTCGGCGGGCCTTCAGGAGGTCCATCGCTTCAGCGACGAGTTGACGCTCACCGTGGCAGGAGATGTGACGCTAAGCCACCTCGTCTACCTGAAAGCCTTGCAGAGCGCAAACAACAACTGGAACCGGATCATACGGTTTTCTCCGTCGGTTGAGTATGCACCGGAACCCTGGTTCCGCACGGCAAACCAGGCAGAGGTGTTGGCGAATTATACGGTCTACGATTTTGAGGACCAGGCATCAACGACGAAAAGCTTCTCGTTTCGGCAGGCCTCGTGGATCGATTCGACGTTCGTCCAGCTCTCAGAACTTTTGCAGCTCAGTTTCGTAGGTGGAATCAGGGTCTACGAGCGGGGCATTCTTGTTTGGAAGGAGTTTCGGGAACGGCCGCAGAACTACTTCGTGGAGCAATCGTACTGGCCTCGTCTTGTGTTCTCGGCAACGTCCTCAATTCGGATGGGGATCGGATTTCGGTTGTTCAGTCAGGATCGCTATCGTTATCAGGCTTCGACGAGGACCCTTGAACGGCGGCTGGAGACATCCGGTCCGACGGTTGTTTTCGAGTGGGAAGGCGTGAACATGCAGCGGGTGATGCTTGAAGGATGGCGTGAAACTCAGAAGCAGGATGGGCAGGTGATTCGAACCGTTCCAAATCTCTCTGTGAAAGTGAGCATGGCGTTGCAATGAAAAAGTCTGTCAGGAAACGATCTCGTGTCGGCACGACGCATCCTCGACCCGCACTCCACCCGCAGGCTTTTCATCTCGAGTGCAAGAGTGATCCGCAGGAGGTTAGAAAGATCGAACCGTTCCTGAAGAAGGTGAACGAGGTCGCCAACCTTGATGACGGCACGTTCTATCGGTTGCTGGTGGCGGGCACGGAAGCGGTGAATAATGGCATCCTGCACGGTAACAAGTCCGACCCGCGCAAATTCGTTCAGATCGTGGTCGTTCTGGAAAAAGACTGCTTGATCTTGCGAGTGAAGGATGAGGGGAAGGGATTCAAGCTCGACCAAATCCCCGATCCGCTCGAGGAGAAGAACTTGCTCAAGACGAGCGGCCGAGGCATTTTTCTCATGCGCTCGTTAATGGACAAGGTTATCTTCCATATCACCGATGAAGGGACGATCGTCGAGTTGGTGGTGGATTTGAGGTTGCTGCATTAGGCTTCCTGTGAAGATTCGCGAAAAGGAGTGTGCACTGCTCAGGGAAATCTCGGGAATCTCGCCTAGAAAAAAAATCCCATTTGCCTGACGCGGCAAATGGGATTTTTTGTGGATTTACACAATCCGTCAGAAGTTGAGTCCCAAGTTCACACCAAAGAGGTTTGCAGTGGTCTTATAGGTTCCTGGGAACGAATTCGTCGGAGCCGTCACCGTTCTGTCGCTCGCCTTGACGTACTGATAGGCGACCTCGATACTAATCATGCCCGTGAGCTGATATCCAGCACCAACAGTCACCTCGATTCGGTTCGCGTCAGGGAGCGTTGGATCGACAGCCTTGTCAGGCTGGGGCGTCGCGTCATAGATGAAACCGGCCCTCAGGGCTAATTTGTCTATTCGATACTCGCCGCCGAGGCGAAGCAGGATACTGTTCTCCCAGTCGACGATGTCAGCCATTGTGGTCGAGCCGTACACAGCCTTGTTGAACGTCACTTGCAGTTTGTCATAGCTTGACCATCCAAGATATTGGAAATCAGCCTCGACCGTGAAGTCCTTGTTGATGTCGTACGCGATTCCGGCCATCAAATTGCTGGGCATCGGGAGCGTCGCCTTGCCGGTTGTCCCTGAAGGGAAGAGAGCTGTGAGCGGAGGCGAGGGGCCTGGACCATCTGGATCAATGTTAGGAATGTTCGTAAATGTCGCGTCACCCTCGAAGTCGATTTTAGTCTCCGACCGGTACGACAGACCGATCGAGAGAGCATCCGTCGGTTTCCAGAGGATCCCCGCGTTGAAGTTGATGCCGGTCCCATTGCCATCGAGTTTGAACCCGCCATCCGGTAACGGAGTCAACGGCAGTTTCCGATCCAGCGTAACGGTGCCTATCACATAGCTGACCCCCACTCCGACGGAGAATTGCTCACTGAATTTGTAAGAGACCGTCGGGTTGATGTAAAACGTCTGAATGTCCGACTTGACGGCGTAGTACCGACCTACCCAGCCCGATGGCCACTCGGTCCCGAGTCCGTATGGATTGAATACGCCTACTCCGAACGACAGGCCGTTGTCCATGGTGTATGTTGCGTACACATTGATCGGGGTGAACGTCTGGCTAACCATATCTGTCGACGCGGTTGACGGCGTCGGACCTGTGAACGTCGTGGAGGGCATGATCAGCGTTGTCCCCAGGAGGATATTCATGCCTTTCTGGAAGCTCAACCCTGCGGGATTGTAGTAAATGGCGGATCCATCGGCTGCCTGAGCAACGAAAGCTCCCCCCATCGCCATTCCGCGGGCGCCGTGCTCGCCGATCTGATATCCGCCCGCGAGAGCCGTCGCAACGCACGTGACGACGATAATCAACACAACAAGAGCTCTCTTAAGCAACATAATGCCTCCTGATATGGGTTTTTGATGAACAGCAGTTAGTTATTTTTGAGATGATTCAGTCAAGAATTGTTGAGCTGGCGCAGGAATCGCGTGACTGCAATCTTAAGAAAACCAATACTAGAAAGCAAGGTCGAATTTCGGGAGTGCAGATAGGGCTGCATGGACAAAAGTGTTCGCAGAAGTGAGAAACCAAGAGCCGATTGCCTCAGCATTCTTGCCGCCCGCAGTAAAAAAAATCCCGACACGCGTGTCGGGATCAATAAATGAGATTATCAAGTACTCGATTGCGTTGTCACGCCCTCGGCGCTAGATGTTGAGTTTGGCCATGTTTGCCTTGACATCACTGGCCGACTTGTTGAGCGCTGCCTGCTCTTCCGGCGTCAGCTTGATTTGGATGATTTCTTCCATCCCCTTCTTTCCGAGCTTGATCGGGACGCCTACGACAACGTCTTTCATTCCGTACTCGCCCTGCAGCCAGACGGCGCACGGGAGGATGCGTTTTTTGTCCTTCACTATCGCTTCAACCATTTGCACCGCGGCCGATGACGGAGCGTAATAGGCGCTCCCCGTTTTCAAGAAGTTGACGATTTCGATGCCGCCGTCGCGCGTACGCTTCACGAGCCGGTCAATTGTCGCCTGGTCCATCAAGTCTGGCAGCGGAATACCCGCGACCGTCGAGTACCGCGGCAGGGGGACCATCGAATCACCGTGGCCGCCCAAGACAAACGCACTGATGTCTTCGACGGAGACGTTCAGTTCCATTGAAACAAACGTTCGGAAACGGGCCGAGTCAAGCACTCCGGCCATTCCAATGACCCGATGGCGATCAAACCCGCTCACCTTCAGAGCAACGTAGGTCATCACATCGAGAGGATTGGAGACCACGATGAGAATCGCTTTTGGGGACCTTGCAGCGACCTGCTCGGTGACGGCTTTGACGATCCCGGCGTTCGTTGATTGCAGATCGTCGCGGCTCATCCCGGGCTTACGCGCAATGCCCGCAGTGATCACCACGATGTCGGAATTCGCCGTGGCGTCATACGAGTTCGTGCCGATCAACCTGCTGTCAGATCCTTCAACGGGGCCGGCCTCGTACATGTCAAGCCCTTTTCCCTGCGGCATTCCTTCGATGATGTCAACGAGCACAACCTCATTGGCCAGCTCCTTGTCAGCGAGACGCTGTGCAGCCGTCGCGCCGACGTTCCCCGCACCGACTACTGTGATTTTCATGGGAGATCTCCTCAGTTAAGAAGGTGAACAACTTGTGAGGTAAGTGAGAAAATGAAGAGAACGGGTGAGAGAACAGAAAAGCCTCCTGGTGTTGAGGAGGCTTTGAGTGTAACGAAAATCTATGCGGCGGCCGGATACACGCTGACACGCTGCTTGGACTTGCCGACGCGTTCGAACTTCACGACTCCATCGATAAGGGCGAAGAGCGTGTCGTCGCTTCCGATGCCCACGTTAGTTCCGGGATGCATTCTCGTCCCGCGCTGACGCACGAGGATACTGCCCGCGGAAACGAACTGGCCGCCGAATCGTTTCACACCCAGGCGCTGCGCATTGCTGTCACGACCGTTTCGGGAACTTCCACCGC
>CAZTKU010000056.1:0-14805 GCA_964614245.1 uncultured Ignavibacteriaceae bacterium | reverse complement strand
CAAACGCGTGATGAACCCGTTGGCAGTCTCGGCAACGCCAAAACGCCTCGGATCGTCCACTTCTTTCACTCCGATCGTCGAGCAATCGCTGTTGGTCACCGCCTTGAGATCGACGTCGAAAATCGTATCGCCGAGGATGATCAACACCGGGTCGTGGGAGATGGTGTGTCGAGACAGGTAGATGGCGTGGCCAAGCCCAAGTCGCTCTTCTTGTTCAACAAAATCGACCCTGATCGAGTAGTGACCGAGAACGTAGTCCTTGATCTTGTCGCCCAGGTATCCGATGACGATTGTGGCTTCATCGAAGCCGTCCTCGATGATGCCGTCCAGGATATGGCCGATAATCGGTTTGCCCCCGACATTCAGCAACACTTTCGGGATTGTGTACGTGTGGGGGCGTAATCGACTACCAATGCCTGCAACAGGTATGATCGCTCGCATAGGGGAAGTTCGCGACAACCGATTCAAACGGCGTTAAGATATAAAAGTATTGTCTCAAAACAAAGAATTATCCCTTCCGCGGGTCTCTCTGTTCTTGATCCGCTCACCACGTCACCTCTCCTTACCTTGATTCTCGCTCCGCATTTCAGTATTATGCTGAAAAATTCCGGGCTCGCATGAAACCCACGCAGACGTCCTCTCGAAAGCAACAGCACGTTGAAATCGTTCTTTCGAAGGATGTTTCTTTTCAAGGCAAGACTGCTGGCTTTGAACGATGGGAATTTCTGCACGACGCGCTGCCGGAACTAGATTTCTCCGAAGTCAACCCGTCCACGACGTTCCTCGGCAAAACACTCTCGCTCCCGCTGGTCATCTCAAGCATGACGGGCGGATACCACGATGCGGTTCGTATCAATCGTCAGCTAGCGGAGGTGTGCGCTGAGAGAGGCCTTGCGATGGGAGTGGGGAGTCAGCGTCAGGCGATAGAAGACTCGAAGTTCCATCGGTCATTCAGCATCGTCCGCAAGGTTGCTCCAAAGGTCCCGATCTACGGCAACATCGGTGGAGCAGAGGTCGCAAAGATGAAGGATGTCTCAACGGCGAAGCGACTTGCCGACTTGATCCAAGCGGACGCGCTCGCCGTGCATCTCAATCCCTTGCAGGAATTTTTGCAGCCGGAGGGAAACGCAGGGTTCAAAGGGGTGCTCAACGGAATCGCGATGCTCGTCAAGGAGCTCGGCATTCCGATCATTGTGAAGGAGATCGGAGCAGGGATTTCGATGTCGGTTGCGAGGCGGCTGCTCGATGTGGGAGTACGGATCATCGATGTGGCTGGCGCAGGGGGCACAAGTTGGGCCGGCGTGGAAATTCTCCGGCGGGGGGCTGCGAAGAGTGGAAAGAACAAGCGAGAAAGACCCGCGGACTCATTCGAGTCTGCATTCTGGGACTGGGGGATTCCCACTGTCGACGCACTTCGGCAGGTATGCAGTCTCAAGACGGAACATCCATCGCTGAGCGTCATCGCATCGGGTGGCATTTCCGGCGGCCTTGACATCGCAAAATCACTCGCGTTTGGAGCCGATCTGGCGGCATCGGCTCGACCACTGCTGAAAGCTCTCGAAGCCGGCGGACCGAAGAGGTTGCTCGCCACCATCACGATGTGGGAGACAGAGCTCAAAGGGGCGATGTTCCTGACGGGTTCACGGACGATTTCTGACCTTCAGCGGCAACAGCTGGTATTGAAAGCATAGCCGTCGGATGCTGCCCTGTCCCGAATCGGCTCGCAAGAGGTCTTCCGGCACAACACCTGGCATCAGATCGCACGGCTCATGAATTGTCAAGAGAAGTACGTTCATTACAAATCGCTGGTTGATGATTGTCTCGATCGGTTCATCACTCAGCAGAAGCCTCGATCCCTGTATGAGCCGTTGCGCTACGTTCTGGCCGGCGGCGGAAAACGAATCCGGCCGGTTCTTCTCCTTCTATCCTGTGAGGCCGTTGGGGGCAAGGCGCGACACGCGGTGCAAGCAGCCGTGGGGATCGAGATTCTCCACAACTTCACGCTTGTCCACGATGATATCATGGACAACGCTCCTTCGCGGCGTGGCAAGTCAACGGTGCATACCAAGTGGGACACGAACGTCGCAATTTTAGTTGGGGATGAACTGCTGGCCCTGGCTTATCGTGCGCTGCTGCAGACAAAGAGTCCGAACATCCAGGAGATCGCCAAAGCCTTCACCGAAGGTGTTGTTGAAGTGTGTGAAGGGCAGGCATATGACAACGAATTCGAAACGCGAGCAAACGTCACCGTGGACGATTACCTTTGCATGATCGAGAAGAAAACTGCTAAGATGGTTGCTGTCTCGGCGGAAATCGGGGCGCTGATCGGAAACGGCACGCGCGCATCCATTGCGGCGCTCCGCCGCTACGGTCAGCGTGTCGGCCGTGCCTTCCAAATACAGGATGATCTGCTTGACATCGTTGCAGAAGGGACGGAATTTGGCAAAGCCGTCGGTGGCGATTTGGTGGAAGGGAAGAAGACGTTTCTTCTCCTCGAAGCTCTTCGGCGTGCAATGGGAAGCGATAGGGCGCTCCTGCGCGACGTTGTGAAGAACAACGGGGGCTCCCGGAGATTGATTCCCGAATATCGGCGCATCTATCAGGAAACCGGCGTTCTTGACGCGGCGCGTTGTCGCATCGAAGAGGACATCGCGCAGGCCAAGGCGGAGCTTCATCGCTTCCCTTCATCCGATGCGCGAGCGATGCTGGTGTGGTTCGCCGATATGTTGCTCAACAGAACCTATTGATCAGGAGAGCGTCGAGCGGCATGATTCAACGCGAAGTAACGATCAAGAACAGAGCCGGCTTGCACACGCGCCCAGCAGCCTCACTCGTGAAATTGGCGGCAAAATTCAAATCGGATTTCTTTATTGACAAGGACGGATTTGAGATCAACGGGAAGAGCATCATCGGCGTGATGACGCTGGCCGCTGAACAAGGTTCGAAATTGGTGTTGCGATTTTCGGGGGACGATGAAGAGCAAGCATCGCGGGCTGTGTGTGAGCTCTTCGAGCGTGGATTTGATGAGCCATGAGTCAATGAAAAAGGAAATTCAATAAACCACGGTTATTTCTTCTTCCTCATGTTTCCTTACGCGAATGGAACAGATGAAGGCTGAAGGCACAAAAGAGGAGATTGTCCTAAAGGGAATTCCCGCATCGCCGGGGATTGTCATTGGTCCGGCGTTCCTATTTCAGAAACAGGACGTGGTGATCGAGGAACGGTCGATTGTGAGCGAGGAGCTTCCCCGGGAGATCGCACGGCTTGAACAGGCAGTCGCACGTTCACACAAGGAGTTGGGGAAGATTCTTGATTTCGCGGAGAAGAAGCTTGGCGATGACAAGATCAAGATCTTCGAAGCGCAATTGATGATCCTTGAGGATTCGGTTCTCTTCGATTCCATCTACAACCGCATGCGGAAGGAGCTGAAAAATCCAGAGTTTGTCGTGCGGGATGAGATCGGCAAGTATCATCGGGTCATGTTGGCGTCGAACGATGAGTACACGCGAGAGCGAGCGCACGATGTCGAGGATGTTCAGAATCGCATTCTGCGGAACTTGCAGGAGCAGAAGCTCATTTCCCGGCTGGAGGGCTCATCCGTCATTGTCTCCCCCAACCTGTCTGCCGCGGACGCGCTGATCCTGAGTCGCAATGATGTGCTGGGTTATGCAACGGATATCGGGGGCGTTACATCGCACATTTCGTTGCTCTCCCGGGCGTTGAAAATCCCTGCGGTGGTCGGTCTGCGCAACATTTCCCATGTGGTTCATGATGCTGTCCAGGTCATTCTCGACGGCTACGGCGGGACAGTCATTCTGAACCCAAGTGATGAGAGCATCAAGCGCTACGAAGCCAAAAGGGAGCGATATCTCGAATTCGAAGCGCGGCTGGCCGGCTTGCGCGATCTACCGGCGGAGACATTGGATGGGCGCCGTGTCGAGCTGTCGGCCAACGTGGAGTTCGAGGAAGAACTGGAGTTCATCAAGCTCCAGGGCGTTGACGGCATTGGCCTCTACCGGTCCGAATATCTGCTGGTCGGCCGGGAGGTCTTCCCCTCGGAAGAAGAACAGTACCGGCACTACAAACTGCTGGCGGAGACGATGTACCCCAAGCGCGTCATCATCCGCACCTTCGATGTCGGCGGTGATAAGGTGATGATGCATGCGGTGAAGGAAAACAATCCGTTCCTCGGGTGGCGCGGCATACGTGTGATGCTGGATAAACCTGATATCTTTCTCGAGCAGCTCCGCGCGATCCTTCGGGCCAGCACGCGAAAGAATATCTCGGTAATGTTTCCGATGGTCTCCAGCATCAAGGAAGTGCGCGATGCCAAGAAGATGCTGGAGGAAGCGAAACACCAACTGCGCAAAGAGAACGTTGCGTACGATTCCAGGATCAAGGTCGGTGTGATGGTCGAGGTGCCGTCAGCGGCTGTGATGGCGGAAGACTTTGCGGAGGAGGTCAGCTTCCTGAGCATTGGGACAAACGACCTCATTCAATATCTTCTCGCCGTCGACCGCGGCAATGATATCGTATCGGATCTCTATCAGGAGTTTCATCCGGCTGTCATCCGCTTCCTTCGACGCGTTATCGAGCGCGGGAAGAAGAAAAATGCCTGGGTCGGCATGTGCGGTGAAATGGCCGGCGATCCTCTTGCGACGATCCTCCTGCTCGGTCTCGGTCTGGATGAATTCAGTGTTGTCCCGAATGTCCTGCCCGAGATCAAGAAGATCATTCGCTCCGTGAAGTACAAAGAGGCGCAGAGGATTGCCAAGCGCGTCCTGACCATGAAGACGGAGGAAGAGGTCAAACACTACCTGAAATCTGTGATGAAGAAGAAGTTCCCGGATATTCCGATTGATTGAAGACTGTAAATTGAAGATTGTGGATTGAATCTCGAATGTTGTCGGTTGTAAGCTGGATGGTGTGGATGAAGATGACTGCTGAAAGCTGTATGCTGATTGCTCCATGACACTCGACGAAATCAGGCAAATCGACCGATCCGGGATGTACGACTGGCTGATGGATTTCCACGGGCAGGTGAAGGATGCCGTCCGCATCGGCCGGTCGGCGCCGGTGAAACTGAATGTCAAAGGTGTTCGAAACATCGTTCTCTCCGGCATGGGCGGCTCCGCAATTGGCGGTGACTTGCTCCGATCATACCTCTCCAGTGTGCTGCCTGTGCCGTTTTTCGTCAACCGACACTATGTTCTGCCGGAGTTCGTCAACCGGAACACCCTTGTTATCGTCTCGAGCTACTCCGGCAACACGGAGGAGACCGTCGCGGCTCATCGTGATGCCATCAAACGGCGCGCGCGGATCCTCTGCTTGACGTCGGGCGGTGCGACGGAAACTGTCGCGAAGAAGCATAAGCACCAGATGGTGAAGATACCTTCGGGCTTTCAGCCCCGCGCGGCCCTGGGCTACTTATTTTTTCCTCTCCTCGTCGTTCTCGCACGTTTGGGCTTCGTGAAATCACAGGTTGCGGATGCGCGGGAAACAGTCCAATTGCTGAAATCGAAAGCCCGTGTCTATGGTGATCCTGAGGCACCAGACAATCTGCCTCTCCGACTGGCTCGACAGCTCCAGGGGAAACTTCCGATTGTCTATTCGGCCACGGAATACTTCGAGGCGATCAGCATGCGATGGCGGGGTCAGATCTGCGAGAACGCAAAGATGCTCGCGTCCAGCCATGTCCTTCCTGAGATGAATCACAATGAGCTTGTCGGATGGAAAATCGGCGCCGAATTGATGCGTCAAATGGAGGTCATCTACCTGAGGGACGAGAAAACGCACAAGCGCATTGCGCTGCGGGAAAAAATCACCAAGGATATCATCGCCCAGTACGCCTCGCATGTCTCAGAGGTTTGGAGTGAGGGGCGCACGGTGCTTGCAAGAATATTTTCCTTGTTATATTCTGGTGATTGGGTGAGTTTCTACCTGGCCATCCTCAACAAAGAAGATCCCACCCCGGTGAAGGTGATTCAGTATCTGAAGGGGGAACTTGCAAAACTGTAAATTGTCTCAAGTTCCGGGTTCGAAGTTCAATGTTCGGGGTTTTGCTCACACCGCGGAGCAACCGAACTGAAAACTCTGAACCAGGAACCAGACACTCCTATCTTAATCATGAGTGCATGTCTGAAATATACTCTTTCGCTGTTCCTCTTGGTTCAGGTTGCTTCGGCCCAGTTCTATTATTTTGGCCGAAACAAGGTTCAATACACTGAGTTCGACTGGAAAGTCTTGCGTACGGAGCACTTCGACATCTATTATTATACCGAGATGAAGGATCTTGTCCAGCGCGGCGCTTTCTTCGCGGAGGAAAGCTACAAACAACTGGAGCAGAAGTTCAACCATAACATCCGAGATCGGATACCGCTTATCTTCTACAGCTCCCACCTGCACTTCCAGCAAACGAATGTGACACCAGGATTTATTCCTGAGGGGGTCGGCGGGTTCTTTGAGTTTTTGAAGGGGCGAGTCGTCATTCCCTTCGAGGGCTCGTTGTTTCGATTCTCGCATGTCATCCGGCACGAGTTGGTGCACGTGTTCATGCACAGCAAGATTAACCGCGTCCTCCTCGACCACCGGCAATCGCAAGATCGATCGCCGCCGCTCTGGTTTACGGAAGGACTGGCCGAATTCTGGTCAACGGAGTGGGACACGCAGGCGGAAATGGTCATGCGTGACGCGGTCCTCAACAACTATGTTGTGCCGCTGAATGACATGGAGCGAATCTACGGCACGTTTCTGATGTACAAGGAAGGGCAGAAGATCCTCGAATATGTCGCTGAACACTACGGAGAGGAAAAGATTCTCTTGCTCATGGAGAATATCTGGAAAGCCACTTCCTTCAGCGACGTCATGAAAGTGACCATAGGCTGCGAGTATAAGGAGTTCGACGAAGAGTGGCTGTATCATCTCAAAAAGCGATACTACCCCATTATGGGGGGAAACGATCTGCCGAGCGGGGTTACCAAAAACGTCGTTGATGTCGGTTTCAACGCAAAGCCGGTGTTCTACGGGCACAACGGGAAACGGTACGTCTATTTCATCGGGAATCACACCGGCTATACGAACATCTATCGTGTCGATCTCGACATGGAAAAACCGGAATCGGAAGTTGTGATTGAAGGAGAGAAGACGGACGAGTTCGAAGCTTTCCACCTGTTCCAGAGCAAGCTTGACATTTCAAAAGGCGGCATGCTCGCGTTTGTCACGAAGAGCGGCGAGAACGATGCGCTCCACATTTATGACATCAACAACAACAGGCTCGACGACACATTTCAGTTCCACAGTCTTGTTGTTCTTGGTTCCCCCTCCTGGTCTCCTGATGGAAAGCGCGTCGTGTTCTCATCCGTTGACAGAGGCGGCAACAGCGATCTGTATATCCTCGAACTCTCCGCACGGTCTATTACTCGCCTGACAAACGATATGTATGAGGACCGTGATCCTGCATGGTCCCCCGATGGGAAGACAATAGTTTTCAGTTCCGACCGCGGTCCTGGCGGTGAGAGAGGGTATCTCAACCTTTTCCAGTATGACCTCGCGACGGCATCGATCGAGTATCTGACCGTCGGAAATGCGAACTATCTGTCCCCTGCGTGGTCAAAGGATGGGAGACGGCTCGCCTTCACGTCGGACATTGACGGCGCGCAAAATGTGTGGGTGATGGAAATGAATCAGTCGAAGCGCGAACGCACCATGAAGAAACTGACGCGGCTATCGACGGGTGCGTTTGACCCAACATGGGCTGAAGGCCCTTCGGGCAAAGAAGAGAACCTTCTCGTGCTGACCGCTTTCGAGAATTTCAGTTTCCAGCTCAAGAGCATCTCGGACCTCGGAATGCTCATCGACACGTCCAGCACGAGCTACGCGTTCCATTACGACGTCGGTAAGGAGCGGTGGGCGGCACAGAAACTGGACGGCTCATCCATCGTGGCGGACTTCCGGTACACCAGCCAGTACACGCTCGACGTTGCACAAAGTCAAGTTTCGACGGACCCGGTATTTGGGACTTCTGGCGGAGCGGCACTGGCGATGAGCGATGTGCTGGGGAACGATCAGTACTACTTTCTGATCTACAACACGGCCCAAGCACGCTCGGAGTTTCTTGAAAGCTTCAACATCGCGATTTCCAGAATCTCCCTGGGTAGGCGCACCAACCATGCGTACGGGATTTTCCATTTCGCAGGCAACCGTTATGATCTCACCGATCCTGATCTGTTCTACTATGAGCGCGCATTCGGCGGGTATTTCGTCTTGAGCTACCCGCTCTCGAAGTTCCGCCGGATCGAATCGAGCGTGACGATCAGCAATTCCGACAAGGACGTCTTCGACGACGTTGTGCCGCGGAAAGCGCTTCTTGTGTCGAGCTCGTTTTCCTTTATCAGCGATAATTCGCTCTGGGGCCCCAGCGGACCACTCGACGGGAACCGTATGAAGCTGACCCTCGCCTACACAACGGATGTTCAGCATTCCAACGTGAACTACTACACGATCCTTGCTGATTATCGACATTACCTGAGGCTTTCGACACGCAGCGCACTGGCTTCTCGCGTCAACGTGTGGTATAACGATGGCAAGGAGGCGCGTCGGTTCTTCATGGGTGGAAGCTGGGATCTTCGCGGTTGGCCACGCTGGTCGATCCGCGGTCAGAAGCTTTGGCTTACGAGTCAAGAGCTGAGGTTCCCGTTCATCGATCAGCTTGGCATTCGGTTTCCGTTCGGGGGCGTGTCGTTCGGTTCGATTCGCGGAGCCCTGTTTGCCGACGCCGGTGGCGCCTGGGACACGAAGTACATCGATACGAAGGGAAGCATTGGCGTCGGCGTACGGCTGAATTTTGGAGGAATCCTTGTCTTGCGGTATGATATCGGCAAACGTATCGAGAAGAACATGAGCAGTTTTCAAGAAGGAATTTTCTACCAGTTCTTTTTTGGATGGGACTTTTAGTGACTGTGGATTCCAGAATGAGGCGTGGTGGGCAGAATGCCACATAGGATGAAGGGCGCATCGATTCTCCTGATCCTTTTCCTGCTCACGCAGGGATGCGCGGGAATTCGGATTAACCGCTCCCTTCGGGCTGCTCCATACGATTGGTTGATGTACGGAGGCGCAACGAGTCGCGTCAACCAGAGCGGTTCCTCCGTCACACCGCCACTGGCGGAGGTTTGGGAGTACAACGCGCTCGCGGGGATTCACGGTGCGCCTTTGGTACGCGATAGTGTTGTTCTGGTTGTGACCCTGCACGGAGAAATCCAAGCAGTCAATCTCGTTAACGGTGAACGAATCGGCTACATGGCTCTCGAGTCTGCTGTCGAGGGGACGCCGGTGTGGGATGGTTCGAATGTCTATGTTGCGAGCGCATCGGGTACGCAGACAATTGCCTGTATCGGCATACGAGGCGGAGAGCGGTGGTGGGTGGGCCAATATGGACCTATAGAATCGTCTCCGCTTGTGATTGGAGAGCTCCTGTACGTCACAACGCTGGAAGGAATGCTGTGTTGCATCAACAAGTCTGATGGGTCAGAGCTGTGGCGATTCGAGACTGGTGAAAAGGAGAAGCGAAAACCGATTCGGTCGTCACCAGCCTCCGACGGTGCCGTGATTGTTTTTGGATCCGATGACGGTCGTGTATACGCTGTGGAACGCACAAGCGGAAAACTGCGGTGGAAGTACCAGACGGAAGCAAGCGTTTTTGCCGCTCCGATTGTTACCCGCGAAATGTGCATCGTCGGTTCTCTCGATGGCTTTGTGTACGCCATCGAACTGAACTCCGGCAAATTGGTGTGGAAGTACAATAAGGGTTCAAAGATCTACGGAGCAGCAGCTGCCACCGACTCAATGGTGTACGTCGGATCGGCAGATGGTCGGCTTCTTGCACTGAAGGTTAATTCAGGTGAGCGCGTCTGGAGTTTCTCAGCCCGCAGCGTTATCAGCAGTGCTCCCCTGATCGCCGGCGATTTGCTCTACGTTGGGTCAATGGATCGAACCCTGTACGCGTTGCGCGGCGAGACAGGGGAAAAACTCTGGCAGTATGACGCACCGGGCCGCATCAGGGTCTCGCCTGTCATCTGGGGGGACCTGTTGCTGCTCACGGTCGAGGACAAGCTGCTCATCGCCTTAAAACCGGTTCAGCGATGACACGATTGCCTCTCATATCTCTTCTTCTCTTCTGTTCCATTGCTCACAGCCGTTCTCCTGAGGTGGCTGATTCACTCGGAATCCTGCGGATCATCAGTGAACCAAGCGGAGCGGATGTCTACGTCGACTCTGTGTACGTCGGCAAGACGCCAATAAGGGAGATTCTGCTCCCCGGGGGCGTGCATCGGATCAGGTTCTTCTATCCTTCCGTGATGGCCTGGAATGCCATCGTACGAGAGGACACTGTGGTGGTCACCCCTCAGAGCGAAGCTGAAAAGGTTGTTGAGTTAGGAGATGTGGCAACGATCCAGTCTGTTCCATCCGGAGGAACTGTCATCTATCAGGGAAGAGAGCTCGGCGAGACGCCGATGTATCTGAGAAGTTTCGCCCGACTCAGCGGGGAACTCTTCGTCGAGAAGGAAGGATTTGAACCTCAACGCGTCCTCCTGAACAAGACGGACGAGCAAGCCATCGTCGCACGGCTGCTGCCGAAGCGAAGCGGCGGAGGCACTGGACCGCTGGATTCCCTCCCTGCCGATCAAAAAGCCATCTCTTCAAAGAACTGGCCTCTCTACGCGTCCGGATCCACCATGCTTGTCTCCGGCGTTCTTTCCGCTTATCTCAAAGATCAGGCGAACCGCGAGTTCGATCGGTACCTGCAGTCGAGAAACCCAGCCCTCCTTTCCTCAACGCGGCGACTTGACCGCGCAGCGGTCATCGCGCTCGTGGTCAGTCAACTGAGCTTCGGCGTCCTCTCCTACCTGCTTCTCTCGGAATGAGGCTAGCTTGAACCTCAGGTGTCTTTTCTCTATTTTGAATTCGGAGACAAACACACTCACAGGAATTCATGAGCTACGATTCAGAGATCGCGCATCAACTCGTTGCGGTGTGTCACCGGCTGTACGAAAAAGGATTCGTCACGGCGACCGATGGTAATGTAAGCGTACGGTTGCCGAACGGAAACGTCCTTACCACTCCCACCTCATTGAACAAAGGGAAAGTCAAGGAATCTGATTTGGTCGAGGTCACGCTCGAAGGGAAAACGGTGACGAACGACCGGAAGCCGTCGATGGAGCTGGACATGCATCTCTTCATTTACCAGCAGCGAAGCGATGCCAACGCTGTTGTGCACGCACATCCCACCTATGCGACGGGATTTGCCACGGCAAGAATTCCGCTCGACAAGCACTTGCTCCCGGAGGTCGTCTTTGGTCTAGGAGCGATTCCCCTGGCCCGATACGCGACGCCCTCCACAAAGGAAGTCGCTGAGTCGATTGCCCCGTATGTGAGAACCTCCACCGCCATTCTTCTTGAGAACCACGGTGTCGTGACGTTCGGCAAAGACCTGGACGATGCGTTCTTCAAGATGGAAAAGGTCGAACACGCTGCGCACATCGCTTTTGTCGCGAGACTCCTCGGAGGAGAGCGTCCTCTTTCCTCAGCGGATGTCGCGAAGCTCTTTGCGACGTTTGGCAAACAACAGTCATAGAACAACAACACCTCACTGCGAACAGCTCTCCTATGCCTCAAAAGATCCGTGTCGGCGTCATCTTCGGTGGGCGCTCCGCTGAGCACGAAGTGTCGCTTGTTTCCGCTACTTCGGTCATCAATGCTCTCAACAAAGAGAAATATGAGGTTCTCCCCATTGGTATCACCCCGGAGGGTCGATGGCTGAGTTCGCGCGAGGCTGTCGCTCTGCTCAAAGAGAAAGGCAACATCGACAATCTTCCGGAGCACATTCTCGTCCCCGATCCACGCAAGAGAGGTCTTGTTCCACTTCAGAATGCCACGGCCGGAGTATCTCTCCATCCCGTCGATGTCGTGTTTCCCGTGCTTCACGGGACATATGGCGAAGATGGCACAATCCAGGGGCTGTTTGAGTTGGCAGACGTCCCCTACGTCGGCGCAGGTGTACTCGGCTCCGCTCTGGGAATGGACAAGGTCGTGCAGAAGCAGCTCCTCCGTCAAGTAAAGATTCCGGTGACGCCCGATATCTGTTTCTTGTACTCAGATTTCGTCGAAAGTCCAAAGAGGTTCATCGCGTCGATTGAACGAACACTCCGCTACCCATGTTTTATCAAGCCGCCAAATCTCGGTTCGAGCGTGGGAATCAGCAAGGCACACGACCGGCAGGAGTTGATCGAGGCCATTCATCTTGCAGGGGAATACGATCTCAAGGTTCTCGTGGAGCGGGCAGTGAAGGACGCGCGTGAAATTGAGTGCAGCGTGCTCGGGAACGATGACCCGATCGCGTCGCTGCCCGGCGAGATCATCCCGTCGAATGAGTTCTATGACTACGATGCGAAGTACGTTGACGGCAAATCAAGGGCGATCATTCCGGCAAAGCTGCCGAGAGCGATTGTCAAGCGAGTCCAGCAGTACGCTGTTGAGGGCTTCAAGGTCCTGAACTGCAGCGGCATGGCCCGGGTCGATTTCCTGGTTTCCAGAGGGACAAATAGGATCTATTTCAACGAGCTCAATACCATTCCGGGATTCACCTCGATCAGCATGTATCCCAAGCTTTGGCAAGCCTCGGGACTCTCGTACTCCGGGCTGCTGGACAGGCTCATCGAGTTGGCACTCGAACGTCACCGGGCAAAGGCGAAGCTGAAGACGACCTACCACCCCAAGGCAGATTGGTACAAGGGCTGACCTTGGTTGCGAAACAGGCAAATTCGAACTACCTTTGATCATATGGAAGGCGAGTTCTTCAGAAACATTCAGAGACCGCGTTGGCTGCAGGGAATTACGAAAAGCGTCTTTAAAACAAGGCGGCGGGCAATCATCGTCATCGGCGGGACCTTCATTCTGTCGTACATGCTCTTGAATAATAGAGGGATCATCGCGCGCATTCGCCTCGAACATGAGCGACAGGTGATGATTGAGAAGGTGAAGGCTGCGGAAGAGGAGACGAAGCGCTTGCAGTCATACCTGAAAGCACTCGAGGGCGACAAGAAGACGATCGAAAAAGTTGCCCGTGAGAAATACGGGATGGCCCGGCCGGGGGAGACAGTGTATAAGGTGAAGAAGGATTAGAGAAAAGAGAAGAAATGATAGGGTGTATGAAGTAGGCAGAATGCAGATAACCATAGCCTTCAGGCTGCGGTTCCACGACGGCAAGCCAACACGAGTATGTGTACACTAGTGTTGGTTTTTTCGTTTAGAACTGTCATTCACAATTCCCTGCCCGCCTGGCGAAGTCAGGCAGGCGCACTTCGCTTTCCGGAATGGAAGGATTCGCATGTCCGATCTCTTTTCAAATGAAGAGCCTCAAGGCAAACAACAGGTATCCTACGTCCCGCTTGCTGAACGAGTCCGGCCGACGGTCCTGAATGAATTCGTCGGGCAAATTCATCTCCTCGGCGAAGGGAAGCCGCTGCGGGTAATAATTGAACGAGGGGAGCTTGTTTCGATGATCCTCTGGGGGCCACCCGGTGTCGGGAAGACAACGCTTGCGCGATTGATAGCCAACCATGTGAAAGCGGATTTCTTCCAGCTCAATGCCGTCTCTTCCGGCGTGAAGGAGGTCCGGGAGGTCATCGCAAGAGGGGAAAGAAATTTGAAGCACCTGAAGAAACGCACCATCCTCTTCATCGATGAAATCCATCGGTTCAACAAGGCCCAGCAGGATGCGCTCTTGCACAGTGTGGAAGAGGGGATCGTTGTGCTGATTGGGGCAACGACGGAGAACCCTTCGTTTGAGGTCATCTCGCCGCTCCTCTCTCGCTGCCGTGTGTATGTCATGAACCCGCTCACCAGCGAGGAGCTCGACACCATCCTCACCCGCGCGCTGACCTCTGACAAGCTTCTTAGCAAACGGAAGATTGCCATCGAGGAGAGAAACTACCTTCTGCTTCTGTCCGGCGGTGATGCGCGCAAGCTGCTCAACGGACTGGAGACAGCCCTGTATCTGACGAAGCCTGAACGCGACGGATCGGTCGTGGTTCGCAAACAGAAAATCGAAGAGGCGTTCCAGCGCAAGTACACGTTATACGACAAGACCGGCGATCAACATTACGATACGATCTCCGCGTTCATCAAGAGCCTGCGGGGAAGCGACCCTGATGCCGCAATGTACTGGATGGCCCGTATGCTCGATGGCGGGGAAGATCCGAAGTTCATCGCGAGGAGGATGGTGATCCTCGCGTCAGAGGATGTCGGCAACGCCGATCCGATGGCGTTGGCTCTTGCCACCTCCTGCTTCACAGCGGTTGATTACGTCGGCATGCCGGAGGCGAGAATCATCCTTGCTCAGACAGCAGCGTACCTCGCTTCAGCACCCAAGAGCAATGCGGCGTATCTCGCAATCGAAGAAGCGATCGAGGATGTCCGGAGCTTGCCCAATCTCCCCGTTCCGCTTCACATACGTAATGCGCCGACGGATCTTATGAAGGACTTGAACTACGGGAAGGACTACAAATACAGTCATCAATACGATGAGCACTTCGTCGAGCAGCAATACCTGCCGGATAACCTCAAGGACAAAATCTACTACAAGCCGACGGACATCGGGAAGGAAAAAGAAATCCGCGAGAGGCTGAACAGGCTGTGGAAGAAGAAGCAGCGGTGATCCGGGGAGACTTCCGAAGTCTGAGGTGGAACTCGCGCACGAGAGACTCCGGAAGTCCAGTTGCGGCGGTCCTACTTCGCACCGAGCGCTGT
>CAZTKU010000055.1:0-15010 GCA_964614245.1 uncultured Ignavibacteriaceae bacterium | reverse complement strand
TAGAGCATCTGCCTTTTAAGCAGAGGGTCGATGGTTCGATTCCATCCACGCTCACTCCGCCAGATCAAAAATGAAAGATCAAAGTGCAGAGATGAGATGAAGCTCAGGCGGGCTTGCGTTTTGATTTTTGAACTTTGCTTTTTGATATACCGTTGCCCGGATGGTGGAACTGGCAGACACACCGTCTTGAGGGGGCGGCGCCCGAAAGGGCATGCGAGTTCAAGTCTCGCTCCGGGCACTCCGAACTTCCGAGAGCATATCTGAAGATGTGCTTCATGCGGTGGCAGGAGAATCGAAAGGGACGAAGATGGGCCTCGTCCCTTTTGTTGTTTTGAAGGAACCTTTCGCTATGCGCAGCCAGAGACACACCCTGACCCCGCGAATTCGTGCGAGCACCAAGATAGCTGCACTGTATGCTCTTGGAAGAAGGGAGGAGGCTGGGAAGAGTTTGCGCAATGCGATCAGCCGATACCGGCTGCCCCGAGCATTGTTTTCCGAACTCTTTCTTCACTTGTCACTTTTCCTCGGGTATCCGGCGATGCTCGATGCCTTCGAGGACCTCGACAAAATCAGTCCCGCTGGCAAAAACTCCCGGCCCAGTCGCCCTGATCGGAAGACATTTGCTCAACGCGGTTTGCGTATTTTCCACCGCATTTACGGAAGCCAGGTTCCGCGCATACTGAAACGACTTAAAGATCTCCACCCTGAGTTGCCTTACAGAATTGTCGAAGATGCATACGGCCGCATTTTCTCACGCTCGGGATTGACTCTTCAAGAGCGGGAATTGGTGACTGTTGTTCTTCTCGCGACGGGAGGCTACCAACGCCGGCTGTTCTCTCATCTCCGAGGAGCGCTCAGGATTGGCGTCCGAGCTCGCACCGTGAGGGATGTCTTAGCGAATATCGAGCGACTCACAGGCAAAACCATGCATCCCGCGATGTCCATGATCGATGCTCTTGACAATGAATCGCAGCAAACCGAACAATCTCTTTGATTTTCACTTCTAGAACTCGTACTTTCGTTGTGCGATGCAGGTAGGGGTTCATATCATTGTCCAGGGCATGGTTCAAGGAGTGGGATTCCGTTACTTCGTCTCGCGACAAGCTACGAAGCTCAGTCTGTCAGGATTCGTTCGCAACCTGTACGATGGCGATGTGGAAATCGAGGCATACGGAGACCGATCACTCCTTGAAGAGCTGATCAAAGAGGTGAAAGTGGGGCCACGATCGGCCGATGTGAAAGACCTCAGGATTGAATGGAAGGAATTCCAGGAAAGGTACATAGGATTTGAAGTTCGCTAGGAACGTTCAAGGAATTCCTCACGTCGGAATAGGGTACGACGTCCACCGATTTAGTGAGGGGAGGCGGCTTGTGTTGGGTGGAGTTCGTATCCGCTCTCGCCGCGGCCTGCTTGGCCACTCAGATGCCGACGTGTTACTGCATGCCATTTGCGATGCGTTGCTGGGTGCGGCAGGCTTGGGAGACATCGGGAAACATTTCCCCAACACGAGTCGCAAATACCAGAATATCTCAAGCCTCGTGCTGCTCGACCGTGTCGGGAAGATGCTCAAAGTCAGAGGTTTCGCGGTTTTTCATATCGATTCGACACTCATCCTTCAAGAGCCGAAAGTCCTGTCACATATAGCGAAGATGAAGCGGAACATTGCGCTCTCTCTTAGCTTGAAGAGATCCCAGGTTTCGATCAAAGCCACCACCAATGAACGCCTGGGATTCGTTGGTCGGGGTGAAGGATGCGCAGCTTTGGCAGTTGCCACTATTCTTGCCGCTGGAGTACCTTAGACATCTCTCGTGGAAGAATTCATCAACAATCTGGCGCAGCTGAATCCAATTTGGGTTTATGTCGCTGTAGCGGCAATCGCCTACATTGAGAACATTTTTCCCCCTTTTCCAAGCGATGTCGTCGTTGTGTTCGCAGGCTCCCTTGTCGGGTTGGGGACTATTGACTTCACCTCCGCATTGCTACTGGCTACTGTTGCCAGCACCATCGGGTTCTTGTCGATGTACAAGATCGGTGACTGGTTTGGTGACAAGATTCTCGAGGCGGGAAGGATAAAGTTTCTTCCGAAAGAAAGCGTACACAAAGTTGAAGTATGGTTTCGGCGCTATGGGTATTTCGTAATTGTCGCCAACCGATTCCTCGCCGGCACGAGGGCTGTCGTCTCGTTCTTTGCAGGCATGTCCGAGCTTTCGCTTCCCAAGACCACGATTTTGTCGTTTCTGAGCGCGCTGGTTTGGAATGCCATCTTGCTTGTCGCCGGCCAAAAACTTGGACAAAATTGGCAGGCGATCAGCTTCTACTTGGAGACTTACAGCAAGACTGTTACGACGATCGTTATCGTCGTTGTTCTCATCCTCGTCGCTCGCTATCTGTATAAGAGATCTGGCACGACGAATACTCCAAGCGCTCCCCGTTGACGCCCACTGCAAGAGGAGGACTGCTTGATCGACTTTCTGCACAGCCTTGACCGAAGCCTGTTCCACGTGTGTAATCAGACTCTTCAAAACACCGTCTTCGATGTCGTCATGCCGTTTGTCACCGATCTGAACAAGAATCCCGCGGTTCTTCTTGCCGTCGGCCTCCTGTGGCTTTTGCTACTTTTCAAAGGAGGGAAAGGTGGTCGGATTGCTGCGCTTTTGTTGATTCCCGCCATAGCATTCAGCGATCAGTTCAACAGCGCCCTCTTGAAGCATCTCGTTGACCGACCCCGACCCTGCCAGGTGCTCGCAAATGTTCACTTGCTCGTGAGCTGCGGAAGTGGCTACTCGTTTCCCTCGTCGCACGCAGTCAACAACTTCGCCGGGGCTATAGTTCTTTCGTACTTTCTTCCCCGGTGGACCTGGGCCTTCTTCTCCTTTGCATCAATTGTGGCCTTTTCGCGCATTTATGTTGGCGTCCACTTCCCGTCCGATGTTCTGGCCGGCGCGATTATTGGTATGATCTGTGGATCTCTCGTCATCCTTCTCTACAGGGCAGGAGAAACATGGTTGATGGAGAGGAAACTTCGGCGACATTATCCATGACCTCCGTTCCAGATTTGAGAGCATTTCCCGGCACAAGCCTGCGCCACCGGCTTGCCCTCGCGATTCTGTCCGGCGCGATGCTCGGGTTTGCCTTCCCTCCATCGCCGTTTTATTCTCTTGCGTACGTCGGGCTTGTTCCGTTCTTCCTTCTCATCGAAATCCTTGACAGCACATGGAAGATCCTTCGCTATTCCTATCTGATGATGCTCGTCTTCCATTGTATCACCGTGTATTGGACCGGTGGATTCACTCACAGTAATGACCCCTGGATGATGGCTGCTGGAGGCGCGTTGTTGTTGATCCATCCGCTTTTCTACTGGTTACCGATTGTCCTTTTTTTGCTCGTACGTCGGCGCCTGGGCTCTTTCGCCGGCCTTCTCGCTTTTCCGTTCTTGTGGATCGCATACGAGTATTCCCATTCATTGAGCGAGTTCTCCTTCCCTTGGATTACACTGGGAAACAGCCAGGCGTACGACCTGCACCGGATTCAGATTGCCGAGTTCACATCAGTGTACGGTCTCTCGTTCATGATCATCGCTTTCAATGCCCTCGCTTTTGTTCTCGTCACCAACTTTGCGACGGGGAGGTGGAGACTGCGTGCACGGCAGACAGTAGTCATGTTCTGTCTGCTGGTTCTCGCATATGTCGGACCATGGCTTGTTGGTGAATTTCTCAGTGCACGATACAGAAAGGAACCCGAGGGCCCAACGCTCAAAGTCGGCGTGGTGCAACCCAACATTGATCCGTGGGAGAAGTGGGGGCAGGGTTATGCCTCGAAGCTTGATTCGTACGAATTGCAGCTTGCGCAATATGTGAGAGAGTCCAAATCCCTCAGTTCTCGGGGTCTTGATCTGATCGTATGGCCTGAAACCGCCATACCCCTGCAGATTCTCCTCCCGCAGTACTCCTCATACTGGTCGGCATTACGAGCTAGCCTCGATTCGATCGGCATCCCGGTCTTCACAGGGCTGCCGTGGACGCGGTTTTATGATTCCGCGTCGGCACCCGTTACTGCGAACCGCGTCAGATCTTACCAGATCTATTACGAGGATTTCAATTCGGCAATGCTCTTGGTTCCTCGACAACCCGCCGGTCCGATCTACAAGAAAATGGTACTCGTCCCGTTTGCAGAACGCATCCCGTACGCAGAGACGTTTCGGTTCCTCATCGAACCGCTCAGGTGGAACGTCGGCATCGGGAGTTGGGGAAAGGGGCAGGACACGGTCGCCTTTTTCTTGCCTCTGAGGAGCGGAGGATCGGTCACCTTCGCGGGAATGATCTGTTACGAATCGGTTTATCCGAACTTTGTGAGGCTGTTCGTTGAGCGAGGGGCGCAATTCCTCGTGATTATTACAAACGACAGCTGGTGGGGAAACACGTCTGGCGCGTATCAGCATGCCAGCTACGCGTCGTTTCGAGCGATCGAGAACCGCAGATGGATCATCCGGGCCGCCAACGGCGGCATCTCGGGTCTTGTTGATCCCGCCGGAAGATTTCACTACGAGACAGCTCTCTACTCCGCGGCGGCGTTTGATGGCGAAATACAGGCGAGCGATGAATTGACATTCTACGCGTCGCACGGAGACCTCTTTGCCCAGGCTTGTCTCTTCTGCGGCTCGGTCTTCATTGTTCTGGCTCTCATTCCACGATCACGGAAAGAAGAAACATCATGAGCACAGATTTCATCGATCTGCGAAGTGACACGATCACCAGACCTACGCCCGCTATGCGCAAAGCGATGGCCGAGGCCCCCGTTGGCGACGATGTGTTTGGGGAGGACCCCACCGTCAACCTCTTGCAGCAGCGCGTCGCCGAGCTTCTCGGCAAACCGGCTGCACTTTACGTGCCTTCCGGGGTCATGGCAAACCAGGTTGCGATCAAGTCGCAAACGCAACCAGGCGAGGAGGTCATTGTTGAGCAGGACTCCCACATCTTCCATTATGAGACTGCCGCGCCATCGATGCTGTCGGGCGTTCAACTCCACGTCATTCAAGGAAGTCGGGGCGTTCTGCGAGCTGAGCAGCTGGCGCCAGCTGTGCGACCTTCAACGTACTACATGCCGCGCACCGCGCTGATATGTCTTGAAAACACTCACAACCGTGCAGGCGGAACCATTTACCCCGTAGAGGAGATCAAGAGAATTCGTGATTTCGCCAGGGCGGTAGGAATCAAGATGCATCTTGATGGTGCGCGACTCTGGAACGCGTGGGTAGCAACGGGGATCCATCCGCGGGAATATGCTCAGCACTTCGATTCCGTGTCGGTCTGTTTCTCGAAAGGACTCGGGGCTCCGGTCGGTTCGGCGCTCGTCGGATCCGAGGAACTCATTCTGCGCGCGCGCCGGTTTCGCAAGATTTTTGGCGGCGGTATGCGACAGGTTGGGATTATTGCGGCCGGAGCGTTATTTGCGCTCGAGAATCACATCGAGCGACTTCACGAAGATCACGAGAAAGCGCGGGTTCTTGCTGCTGAGGTTGCCAGGATTCCTCGCCTCGCGGTGGATCTCGCATCCGTCCAAACAAACATGGTGATCTTCGACATTGGCAAAACAGGCTTGCCCACTGCCGATGCGCTGGCCCTTCTTCGCTCGAAACAACTGCTGCTGACCGACTCAAGCTACACTTCGCTCAGGGCCGTTACCCATATGGACGTGACGATGGAGCAGGTGAAGGCCGCAGCCCGCATTCTTGCCAACACGTTTAAGGATTGAGTGTATGATTGACAGGAAGAAGTTCAAGCACAAGTACCAAATTCGGGTCCGCAACTACGAGGTCGATTGGCAGGGGATCGTGCACAACGGCAACTACCTCCTGTACTTCGAAGTGGCGCGGATTGAGTATCTGAAACACATCGGGGCGAGAGTAGATATGCAGTCCATTCAGCGGGATGCGAAGGTCGTGCTCGTTCGAAATGAGATTGACTATGAATCAGCAGCCTTTTTCGACGAAGTTCTGGATGTGTATACGCGATTGTCGTTCATCAAAGACTCGAGCTTTGCGATGGAAGGCGTCATCGAGAAAGGCACCACCGGTCAGCTTGTGGCGCGGAACGTGGCCTATCTCGTCTGGCTGGATGAGCACACCAATCGCCCCAAGACCGTAGGCGATGACTTTCGAAAGCTTGTTCAGCAGTTTGAAGGGTCCGACTGCGAGATCCTGTGGCCTTCTGCCGAGGTGTAGCCGCACTTTTCTGTCGGGGCTCTCACGAGTGTGCCGGACCACGGCTTCTATTGCTGGCTTGATCCATTCAACACTTCATACACAATGCTCCGGCAACTCACGGGTCTGCGAATGTAAATGACATGCTCAGGAAAGCCCCTGCAATCTGAAAGCTGCTTTTCAGAAACAATTCAACACGAATCGATCATGCTCATATGGACAACCCCAAAGAACCTTCTGCACATGATCTGAGGCAGGACACGCAACTTCGATCACTCATCAACGCTCAGGATGACATCTGGCGCATCTTTCGCGTGATGGCCGAATTCGTCGATGGCTTCACGCTGCTGTCGCAACAGCACCGCCTGGTCTCGATTTTTGGATCGGCGCGGACGAAGCCAGGTACCAAGTATTATGATCTCGGCGTACAGGTCGCGTGTGAGCTCGTCAAGCGCGGTTTCAACATCCTCACGGGAGCCGGGCCCGGCATCATGGAAGCGGCGAACAAAGGTACGCAGCAAGAAGGGGGCGCATCAGTCGGCGTGAACATCGAGCTTCCGTTCGAGCAAAACGCCAATCGCTACATCGACAAACGTCGTCTTGCGACCTTCAGACACTTCTTTGTCCGCAAAGTGATGTTCGTGAAATACGCCCACGGTTTTGTCGTTTTGCCGGGAGGTTTTGGAACCTTGGATGAGTTCTTTGAGGCCGTCACGCTGATTCAGACGGAGAAAACAAAGGCATTTCCAATCGTTCTCATAGGCTCAGAGTACTGGAGAGGATTGATCACGTGGCTTCGAGAGGTTGTCTTGAGGGAAGGCAATCTTTCCCCCTCAGATATGGATCTTTTCCATGTCACCGACGACCCGGTGAAAGCTGCCGAAATCATTGCGGACTTCTACAAGGAACAAGAAATGCTGACGAATTTCTGATGCTATTCTCCTTGCATGTTGCACGCTGAATAGTTATATTCGTATGCCTCGCTGTAAAGATAGCCCGCCTTTTGGGGCTATTTTTTTTGTTATGAGGATTCTATGGTCGAAATCAGGCAGAAATTGCAGGAAATGCTGGTTCCGCTCCTCGAGCGGCACAACGCGTTTCTGGTTGACGTTGTTCTCCGTCACGACCGAGGAACGCGGCTCGTCCAGATCTTCCTCGACACTGACCGCGGGATAACGATCGCGGAGTGTGCTGAGGTGAGCCGAGATCTTGGTCGATTGATCGACGCCGAAGGGATTTTTCGGAGCTCCTATAGACTTGAGGTCTCTTCGCCCGGAATTGACAGGCCGCTGCGATACCTGAGACAGTACAACAAGAATATTGGAAGACGGTTCAAGGTCACGTATCTAAAAAATGGAGAACGGGCCTCTTTTGTCGGGAAGCTCGTGGCCGTCTCGGAGAAGACTTTACTGGTGGCGCCCGATAACGGCGATGCCGTGTCGGTGGACTTTTCACTGATTGTCGAATCAAAAGAAGTGCTGCCCTGGTAGCTTGTTCTGCAGAGAGTTTATTGTTTGGAGGATGAAATGAATCACGAAATTGTCGAATCATTTGCCCAGATGGTTCGCGAGAAGGGGATCGACAAGGACATTCTGGTCGGGATCGTCGAGGACATCTTTGGCATGATGGTTCGCAAGAAGTACGGGCCGACTGTCAAGTTCGATGTCGTGGTGAACATGGACAAGGGTGACATCGAAATCTATCTCGAACGCGAGGTTGTCGAGACCGCGATAGACCCCGTCACACAGATCGATTTGAAGGAGGCCCGCCGCCGTTCGGGTGAAGATATCGAAATTGGCGAAGAGTATGTCGAAATCGTTCCCCTTGACACCTTTGGCCGACGTCTCGTCATTAGCGCGAAACAGAACCTCAACCAACGCATCAAAGAAATTGAGCGAGAGGCCATCTATAGCGAATATACGAATGCCTTGGGTGAAATCGTCGTCGGCGAGATTTATCAAATCCGCAAGGGAAAGGGTGAGATTCTCGTCATCCACAATCGCAATGAGCTCATACTTCCTCGGAGTGAGCAGATCTACAAAGAGCGCTACAAAAAGGGCGATACGATTCGCGCTGTGGTGAAAGAGGTGCGTAAGGGGGCTGGTAACCCGGTCGTCATTATCTCACGCACCGACTCTCAATTCCTCATGCGGCTCTTTGAGATCGAGATTCCGGAGATTTACGACGGCATCATCGAGATTAAGGCGATTGCGCGCGAGCCGGGTGACCGGGCGAAGATCGCAGTCCTCTCCCACGACGACCGCATTGACGCGGTCGGTGCATGCGTGGGAATGAAGGGCGTGCGCATTCATGCGATTGTCCGTGAACTCAATAACGAAAACATCGATGTGATCAACTGGAGCGATGATCCCTTGATTTTCATTACGCGCTCCCTCTCGCCGTCAAAGCTCAAAGAGATGCAGCTCGACAAGGAGAACAAGAAAGCGATGGTGACCGTCGCGGCCGACCAAGTATCCCTGGCCATCGGCAAGAACGGTCAGAACGTTCGATTAGCTTCGAAGCTCACGGGGTATGACATTCAGCTTATCAAAGAAGGCGGTGAGGAAGAGGAGTATGACATGGATCTGTCAGAGTTCCGCGAGGAACTTGGTGATGTTCTCTTCCATAAGTTCTTCGATGAAGGGTATGAGACGGTCAAGGATGTGATCGATACATCGGCGGAGGAGCTCGTCGGGACGCTGGGTATTGAACGAGAGAAGATCGACGAGATCCTTCAGTTGCTGAAGAAAGGACTTGAAGAAGCCGAGATCGAGGAGGCTGAAGAGGCGCCGGGAGCACAACCTGCGGCAAAGGAGGAGGGCGCGAGCGAGGCGGAGAATTCAACCGAAGGGCCAGCGGAAAAGACGCCGGCCGAAGGCGAACAAGGCGATCAGACTGCACCGAGCGAAGTCTCCAAAGATGAAGAGCAACCACAGCCATAGGAATCGCGCCATCAACGACGCCACCTATTATCACGCAGAGGCTTGAATGCCAGAGACAGCAGCCAAAAAAATCAAGGTTTACAAGCTGGCGACTGAACTCAACCTTTCGAGCGAGACGCTCATCGAATTTCTCCACAAGAAAGGATTCGAGGTGAAGAGCCATATGTCGTCTGTCACGGACGAAATGCTGACGGCGATCATGGCCCACTTCAAGAAGGAGAAGGATGTTGCGGAGCGCCATCAGCGAAAGCTGCAGGAATTCCGGACGTCTCGAAAGAAGGAGGCGGTCGAGAAGCCAGAAAAGAAAGTGCCGGTTGAGGAAGTTGCTGCAACAGCCCCACCTGTAGTGGCTGCTTCATCAGCCGAGGTGACTGCTGTTGGTGTGCCGCCGGCAGAGGTTGAGACACCCCCTGTGTCGGAAATTGAACACGCGCCGTCTGAAGCAGCTCCGGTGGAAGAACCGGGAGTTGTCGAGCCCACCGAGGCTGCTCCTTCGCCTGAACCCATTGTCGCCAAGCATGCTCCGGCAAGGAAACCCAAGAAGCTCTCGCCGCTTGAGGAAGCCATGGCGCGTCCGCGCGTAGGTCTTACGATTAAAGGTAGGATCGAAATAAAGCGAGCGCCAGCAGCCGCAGCGGCGCCAGCCGAAGAAACAGAGGAAGACAAGAAGAAGAAGAAGAAAAAGAAGAAGAAAGTCCGTGAGGAGACGAAGAAGGGGACGGGGCGAGCGCCTGCCGTTGAGGACGAGGTTGAGCTCAAGGGCCGCAAGCGAAAGAAGATCCGCCATGCAGAAGTGGATGAGCAGGAGGTGGAGAAGGCGATACGCGAAACGCTCGCGGAAATGGTGGACGACAGTTTCAGTGCACGCGCGGCGCTTCGCAAACGGAAAAAACGCGAACGTGAAGAGGAAGAGCAGCGCATGTTGGAAGAACGGGAGCGCGACAGAACTCGCGTCCGCGTCACGGAGTTTGTCTCGGTCGGTGAACTGGCAGATTTGATGCGGGTTTCCGTCGCCGAGGTCATTCAGAAGTGCATGAGCCTCGGCATTATGGTGTCCATCAATCAGCGGCTCGACAAGGATACGATCACCCTCGTGGCCGATGAGTTCGGCTTTCAGGTCGATTTTGAATCCGAATTCACCGCGGATATTCTCACCGATACCGAGGATGATCCGTCGACGCTCAGGTACAGGCCTCCGGTTGTCACGATTATGGGGCACGTCGACCACGGGAAGACGTCGCTTCTCGATTATATTCGGAACTCCAATGTCGTGGCGGGAGAAGCCGGCGGCATTACCCAGCACATTGGAGCGTACGAAGTGACGTTGGAGGATGGGAAACAAATTACCTTCCTCGATACTCCGGGCCACGAAGCGTTTACCGCGATGCGCGCGCGAGGCGCCCAGGTAACCGACATTGTTATCCTGGTCGTGGCTGCTGACGATAACGTGATGCCTCAAACGGTCGAAGCGATCAGTCACGCCCAGGCCGCTGCAGTCCCGATCGTCATCGCCATCAATAAGATCGACAAAGCCGAAGCGAATCCCGAGCGGATTCGCCAGCAGCTCTCCGAAAAGGGCATACTAGTTGAAGCATGGGGTGGGAAATACCAATCGATCGAGATTTCTGCCAAGAAGGGTACGAATGTCGATCAACTGATGGAGAGAATCCTGCTGGAGGCGGAAGTATTGGAATTGACGGCGAATCCCGATCGACTTGGCCGCGGCGTGGTGATTGAAGCAGAGCTCGACCGGGGGAAGGGTATCGTCGCCACCGTCCTTGTGCAGAAAGGTTCGTTACGGATTGGCGATTCGTTCATCTGCGGAATCTGGAGCGGCCGCGTGCGTGCGATGTTCGACGAGCGGGGTCGGAGGGTCGAAGTTGCACGACCATCTGAGCCGGTTCAGGTAATTGGTTTCGATGGCATCCCGCAGGCGGGCGACGAGCTCGTCGCTCTCGCGAGCGAACGGGAGACTCGAGATATCAGTCTGAAGCGGCAGCAGCTCAAGCGTGAACAAGACTTCCGGCAGCGCCGTATGATCACCCTGGATGATATCTCAAAGCAAATCAAAGAAGGCCAGGTCAAGGATTTGCCGATCATCGTGAAGGGAGATGTGGACGGTTCAGTCGAGGCCCTCTCGGACTCCCTGATGAAATTGTCAACGAGCGAGGTGCAGATTGTGGTCATTCACAAAGGCGTTGGAGCGATTTCCGAGTCGGATGTTCTCCTCGCCACAGCTTCCCGGGCCGTCATCATCGGGTTCCATGTCCGGCCGAACTTAAACGCCCGCCGCCTCGCTGAAGTTGAGGAAGTCGACATCCGTCTCTACAACATCATCTATGATGCCATCAATGAGGTGAAGAGCGCTCTAGAAGGAATGCTCGCTCCGTCAATCTCGGAACAAGTCCTTGCAACCGTGGAGGTCCGCGACATCTTCAAAATCTCAAAAGTCGGCACAATTGCCGGTTGCCACGTCCAAGACGGCAAGATCATACGAAACAATAAAGTCCGCGTCGTGCGAGACGGGCTGGTGGTGTTCGATGGTGGTCTCTCCTCGCTGAAACGATTCAAGGACGATGTCCGTGAGGTCGAACAAGGATTCGAATGCGGCCTCGCCCTCGAAGGATTCAACGATGTCAAGGTGGGAGACATCATCGAAGCCTACACGATCGTTGAGACAAAACGGAAACTCGCGTAGCAGGAGAACCTCATGTCGGTGAGAACGGAAAGAGTCGCTTCACTGATCAAGGAGTTGATCAGTGAAATCGTCCAGAAGAACTTCACTATCGAACAATTCGGCCTGGTGACGGTGACGGAGGTTCGTATGAGCCCGGATTTAAAGATCGCGAAGGTCTACGTGAGCATCTTCGGGGATGCCGAGAGAAAGAAGAAGACGCTTGCGCACCTGGAAGTAGAGAAGAGCTCTGTCCGATCGCAGCTCGGACAACAACTTCGTCTCAAGTTTACTCCGTCACTGGATTTCTACCTGGATGAGTCGCTGGACAACGCTATGAGAATCGAGAATCTCATCAACCAGATTCACAAGAATTCACCCAAGAACGATGATCAACAGTGAACAAAAGGGTGCCATGGGTCTGCCCGGCAACGCCCGTGATTTCAACGGGGTAGGAGAGGTTCTCCTCGTCGACAAACCCCTGGATTGGACTTCGTTCGATGTGGTGAGGAGGGTGAGCGTGGCGTTGGGCATCAAGAAGGCGGGACATGCAGGAACCCTCGATCCGAAAGCAACGGGTCTGATGATTCTTTGCACGGGAAAGAAGACGAAGAACCTCAATCAATTCGTCGGGCTTGACAAGGAATACGCTGGGACATTTGAGCTCGGAGTGAGAACACCGAGCTTTGACTCTGAGACTGAGGTTATGGAGCGGTTCGATTATTCTTCGGTCACACTTGAAACGCTTCGTTCCGTGGCCAAGGTGTTTGTCGGCCGGCAGCTTCAACAGCCGCCGATGTACTCAGCGGCGAAACACCACGGAAAGCCGCTCTACAAGTACGCGCGAAAGGGAAAAACAGTCGAGAGAGCATCGAAAGAGATTGAGATCTCAGAGTTTGAGATTTGTTCGTTCACTCCGCCGCTCGTCGAGTTTCGCGTTGCGTGCTCGAAAGGGACATACATCCGGAGCCTAGTCGATGATGTCGGGACCGCACTCGGATGTGGTGCCTCGCTGCGATCACTGCGGCGCACACGGATCGGGCCCTTTCGGATCGGAGACGCATTCACGATGCAGCAGCTAGAGTCCATTAAACAGGAGTTCGCCAGGTCCCAAGAAGAGAATCATGAATCGTGTCTACCGGCTTAGTGACGTTGAATACCAGAAGAACTCGGTCGTAACTGTCGGATCGTTTGACGGCGTGCATCTTGCGCATCGTCAGGTCATCCGCGAAGTCGTGGAGCGCGCCCAGGCTCGTGGCGGACGTAGCATCGTCTTGACCTTCGAGCCTCATCCAAAAGAAGTGCTCAGCGGAACTCCAGTCCATCTGCTCACGACTTTGGATGAGCGACAACAACTGTGCGAGGAGCTTGGCGTTGACCTGTTCGTGGCAATTGAATTTACGTACGAGTTTTCCCGCCAATCGTCTCGCGATTTTCTTCTTCGGTACGTCGTACAGGGAACCGGGGTGAGCGAGGTCATCGAGGGATATGACCATCACTTCGGGCGTGATCGGGAAGGAAGCATCGAGGAACTCCTGAAGCTTGGAAAGGAATTCGAATTCTCGGTCGTGGCGATGAAGCCGGTTTATGTTGACGAGGAAGTCGTCAGCAGCGGCAAGATCCGACAGCATCTCTTGGACGGCAGGGTGGATCGCGCTCATCGGTTGCTTGGAAGGCCGTATGCCGTGAGCGGAGCAGTTGTTCGTGGTGACGGCCGCGGAAAGCAGCTTGGCTACCCAACAGCCAATCTGCAGCTGTCATCAACGAGGAAAGTCGTTCCGCAGAACGGAATCTATTTTGCGAGGGTCAATCTCGGCCAAGGCAATCTCTTCGGCATGGTGAGCATCGGCGTTCGCCCGACCTTCGGCAACAATGGCCGACGCATCATCGAGGTCAACATTCTCGATTTCCAGGGTGATCTCTACGGAAAGTCTCTTCAAATCCAGTTTCTGAAAAGACTCCGCGACGAAATCAAGTTCGACTCCGCGGAACAGCTTGTTGAACAAATGCATCGAGACAAGTCCGAAAGCCTGAAGCTCCAACACGCTTTTTTGTCCGAGTCACAGTACTCAAGAACTTAACGCCCTGATTTCTTCATCGTATTCACCGCTTACTGGTAAGGAGTAGCAATGCCTATCACAAAAGACCAAAAGGTAGAAATCATCAGCAAGTACGGAAAGAACGCGAATGACACGGGAACGCCCGAAGTTCAGATCGCGATTCTGACGGCCCATATCACGAGCCTCACGCCGCACCTCGACCAGCACGTGAAGGATCATCACGGTCGCCTCGGATTGTTGAAGCTAGTCGGCAAACGGAGAAGGCTTCTCGACTATCTTATGAAAAAGGACATCACTCGATATCGAAAGATCATTCAAGAGCTCGATATCCGAAAGTAGTACCGGTGAACGCGAGCTACGCGACGATCGGTTGGACAGCGAAAAAGAAAGACAAACACAACCATGACAGTCACGAAAGAGGTAGAACTCGGCGGAAAGGTCATCTCCTTTGAAACGGGCCGCTTTGCGAAACAGGCCCATGGATCCGTGATGGTTCGGTATGCCGACACGATGGTGCTTGCCACCGTGGTCAGCGCGGAGGCGCCGAAAGAGGACCAGGATTTCTTCCCTCTCCAAGTCGAATACCGCGAGAGAACGTCTGCCGCAGGGAAAATTCCAGGCGGGTTCTTCAAGCGCGAGGGTCGCCCGTCGGAGAAAGAAATCCTCTCCTCGCGTCTGATTGACCGTCCAATCCGGCCGATGTTCCCAAAGGAGTACTTCAACGAGACTCAGATTCTCGTCACAGTCTATTCATCCGACATGCAGCACGATGGAGACGTCCTCGGCGCTTGCGCAGCTTCGGCCGCCCTTATGGTATCCGACATTCCTTTTGACGGTCCCATTGCTGAAGTTCGCGTTGGGCGGCTCAGCGAAAGGTTCATCATCAACCCGACGTACGATGAGTTGGAAAAAAGCGATATGGACATTACTATCGCTGGGACAGACGATTCCATCGTCATGGTCGAGGGGACGTCAAGAGAAATATCGGAATCGGACATGCTCGAGGCATTGAAGTTCGGTCACGAAGGAATCAAAGTGTTGTGCCGCATCCAAGAAGAGCTTGCTCAGGCTGCTGGGACATCAAAACGCGCCGTCCTCGCACCACAGTTTCCTGATGGGCTCGTGGAAGAGGTT
>CAZTKU010000054.1:0-15117 GCA_964614245.1 uncultured Ignavibacteriaceae bacterium | reverse complement strand
GATGACGGTTCCCAGAAAGATCGCGGCAAACACGCTTGGAAAGTTCTTGGGTAGACGGATTCTCGCTACAAGAGAGTAGAGGATCAACCCGAGCGAGATCATGCCAATCACCGGCATGCCGAAAATATCCACCAGCGGTGTCAGACCGATCAGCGCAAGCCCGATACCCGCCAGCGAGCCGAGCAAACCCGCCTGAGGAACAACTTTCTGCACCCATTTGCCTATGAAGGAGAAGATCACTTTGATGACGCCAATGACGACCATCGTTGCCATACCGATGTACCACGTCATCATAGCGGCGTCGTTCTCAGACATGCCTTCCGCCTTCAAACCGACGAATGCGGGTCCAAGCACAACCAGCGCCATACCGATCGTCGAAGGCGTGTCAAGCCCCAATGGCATCGCGGTGACAGTTGTGTTCCCTGTCTTCTTGGCGAGGCGAAACGCCATCCACGTGTAGACCAGGTCGCCGAACAGAACGCCAAAGGCCGTGCCTGGAAACATTCTTGTATAGACGATATCAGCGGGGAACTTGAAGACGAAGACAAGGATCCCCGCGAGAAATGACAGCACCGTCAGGTTGTCGAACATCAATCCGAAGAATCCGTTGAAGTCCCCGAGCGCGAACCATTTGTACTTGTTCGAAGAGTTGTTCATGGGTCGTTCCTTCGTCTGAAGAAGAATGCTGAGGCCGGGTGCTGGCGCGCAATCAGTTCACAAACATCCCCGCAATCGAGGCCGTCATCCACGTGGCAATCGTGCCCCCCAGCAAAGCACGGAGACCCAGTTTGGCAATATCACCTCTCCGGTTCTCAGCCAGAGGGCTGATGCCGCCGATCTGGATTGCGATGGATGAAAAGTTGGCGAACCCGCAAATGGCATAGGTTGAAATCACAATTGCCTTCTCGGAAAGCTGATGAGCGGAGAGGACATCGGCCATCCGAGTATAGGCGACGAATTCGTTGAGCACAAGTTTGATCCCCATCAGGCTACCGACATTCAAGGCGTCGCTCCACGGCACACCGATCGCAAAAGCTATGAACTGGAAAACCAAGCCGAAGAGAAGCTCGAGGGATAGAGGCTTACCGAATTGCGCTTGGCAGACAGCATTGATCCCTCCTACCTCACCGAGCAGCCCGAGGAGGAAGTTGGCCAGCGCGATCATCGCGATAAACGCCAGCAACATTCCTGCGACGTTCAAGGCAAGCCGAACGCCGTCGGAAGCTCCGCCTGCTGCCGCTTCGATGACGTTGGAGTAGGCTTTTTCAACCTTGAGCTTCACAGTTCCCATGGTGAGAGGCTCATTCGTTTCGGGAAGAAGCATCTTTGCCACGACAATCGTTGCAGGGCCTGCCATGATGCACGCTGCAAGCAGATGACCAGCAAAATAGACCTGCGACCAGTCAAGGGCCGCGCCCTGCGCCTTGGCATACGCCGCACCGAGCATCGTATAGTACGCGATCATGACCCCACCCGCGATGTGCGCCATGCCGCTGGTCATGATAGTGTACAGCTCCGACTGTGTGAGGGTGGCGAGGTACGGACGGATGACCAATGGTGCTTCCGTTTGACCGATGAACGTGTTCGCAGCAACGCACAAGGATTCCGCGCCACTGGCTCGCATGAACTTCGCCATCACCCACGCCATCCCCTGCACAATGCGCTGCATGATGCCGAGGTAATACATCACTGCCATGAAGGAGGCAAAGAAGATGATTGTCGGCAAAACCTGAAAGGCAAAGAAGAAACCCAAGCTTCCTTCCGTGCCGGGCGATGCCGCAAGCGATCCGAACACAAACCGAGCACCATCGATGGCAAAGGCAAACAGGCGGACGAACGCTCGACTGATCGCGTCAAAAATCTCTCTGCCGATGCTCACCTTCAGCACGAACAGAGCGAACACGAACTGCAGCCCGATGCCGACAACAACGAGTCGCCAATTGATCGACCGCTTATTGGGTGAGAAGAGATAGGCAAGGCCGGTGACGACGAGAAGGCCTATGAGCCCGCGAGCGATAGAGGAAGCATTCATACTGCCCCTGTAGCGATAGACGTGGGTGAACGGCTTGAGGCGAAGCAAAGCACTGCGTGGGTGCGGTTTTAACCCGCTGCGGGTGTCGCGATGCTTCGGATGGCGAAAAAGGTATAAAGATTTCTAGAGAACTTCCAGAAAAACAATATGGGGAAACCGAGAAAAGGCGGGCGGCAGATACCAGAACTCAGGAATCGGGAGTCAAAAGAGAGGACTCACGAGAAATCCCAAACTCAAAACCAAGAACTCTAAATTGAAAACTTTGAACTGAGAACTCAAAACTTTGAACTTACTTCATCTTTTCAGCCAGCTCCTCCAGGAACTCCTTGACCTCAATAATATCAGCGCGTATCTCTTCATCCTGGATTTTCTTTTTCGGAGGAACGCTCAGAAGCTCCAGCTGCTCGGCACCTTCGGACTCAGGAATGTACTCCTCAAGAACCCGTTTGGCCCCTTCGATGGTATACCGTTCATCCCGCAGCAGCTTCTTGATGTAGAGAATAAGCTTAATATCCTTGTTGGTGTAAATCCTGTTCCCCGCGCGGTTCTTCGCCGGCTTCAGCTGTGGAAATTCCGACTCCCAGTAGCGCAGCACGTACTGCTCGAGGCCCGTGATCGTACTGACCTCGCTGATGGAGTAGTAGAGCTTCTTGATGCCGATGTGTTTCATAGGTCTAAGCGGAGCAGTGAAGGATGTGCGTGGTCGGTCTCCACACAAAGTAGAAAAAAATGCCTAGAGTTGCAATCACCGTGCGAGCCTCGGTCGATGCCGCTTCGCTGTTCACTCGTTCTTCTCAATGATGGCAAAGGCAACCACAGTATTTTCGGTGTGCGACAGGGAGAGATGGACGCGGCACTGTGCAAGCTGTGAGGCCACGTAATCGTGAAGAATGACCTTCGGTGCGCCCATGGGCTCGTTGACCACCTCAACATCCCTCCAGCGAAACTTTCCACTCCAACCGGTTTCCATCGCTTTGCTCACCGCTTCCTTTGCGGCGAACCGAGCGGAGAAATGCTCGTGCGGTTTCTTCTTCGATTTACAGTAGGCAATCTCCGTGTCCGTGAACATCTTCTTGATGAGCGCCGGACCCCACGCTTCGAGGGCCATTTTCATTCTCTTGACATCAACAACATCGACGCCGACGCCTTGAATTGCTCCCATATTCATCCTCATCCTTTGCTTTCTTGCCGGACGATATCAATGAGCTGCGTGATGTCGTCGATGTCATAATCTGCATGTGAGTGCACGGTGCCAAAAGTATCTCCGTAGCGCGCGAAGACGGTCCTCATTCCCACCTGCGCTGCGCCAACAACATCGCGTTCGGCCCAGTCCCCTATCATCAGCGACTCCTGCGGCTTCACTCCCAGTCGTTTCAGCGCCTCCACGAAAGGCTCCGGATTCGGCTTTCGCATATGCGTGTCATCGAAGGTCACAACCACATCAAACACATGGTGGAGATTGAGGTAACACAGGCGAAGCCATGCTTCACGACCGGGTGCATCGGACACGACGGCGAGCTTCAAGTTCATCTTCATCAGCTCAATGAGCGTCAGATAAACGTGCGGGTAGAGAACCAACGCCGCTTCACGCGCGCGCCGGTAAGCAATGATCCCGGATGCAAGGATCTTGTGATTCACCTTGCTGAACTCGTCGAACAGAAGTTGATCGAAGACGTTTTGAAACTCGATGCCCCGTTCGGCATAGATCGCATCAATCCGCCGGCGGATTTCCTCCGCCGATAATTGCAGCCCCGCATCGCGCATGGCATGGGTCGCGGCCTCAATTGCCTGGTTCTTCATGGCCATGAAGTCCACCAGCGTATTGTCGAGGTCGAAGACGACGGCCTTAATCATCGGTTGCTCGGGAGAAAGAATTCAGAATGTGCCTACATGTACCTCGGCCAACGAATCAGGCCCCCGAGGGGCACGGGAATATTAAGAAGAACTCTACGATCAAACAACCGTTACGGTGAGGCCGATAGGTTTGCCTCTTTGGAGGATCTACACCACTTTAACAACGACGATGGTCATATCATCGTGCTGCTTCGCCTTGCCGACAAATTGTTTCATCTCTGCAAAGACTCCATCCATGATCTCCGCTGCGGTGCCGTGAGCGTACTTCTGTACGGTTTGACACAGCCGTTCCTCACCAAACTCTTCCATTGTCTTGTTCATCGCCTCGGGAAAGCCGTCGGTGTAGAAGACGAAGAGATCCCCCTTCTGGAATGAGATCTTCACTTCCTGTATGGCCTTCGAAAAAGTCTCTCCTTGGTCGAGTCCCAACGCAAGCCCCATCGGGTTGACGACCTGCACCTGCTGCGCTTGAGTCTTGCGCATAATCACCGGATTATGTCCGGCTCGGGACAATGTCAGGGTGCTCCCTCTCGTGTCGAACATACCGTACACCATGCTGACAAACACCCCCCGGTCCACATTCTCGTAGAACAGCTTATTCACCTGCGTAAGGACTGCTGCAGGCGAGTCAGACACTTCTGCCAGCGCCCGAAGGAAGCCTTTCGTCAGCGTCATGAAGAATGCCGCTTGCGTCCCTTTGCCCGACACATCGCCGACGGCCACTCCGAGCCTCCCTTCCCCAAGATCGATGAAATCATAGTAATCCCCACCGACTTCCAGAGCAGGAGCACATCGGGAAGCAATATCCAGCTCGAACATCTTCGGATTGTGTTTCGGCAAAAAGCTCATCTGCACGCTGCGCGCGATTTCGAGCTCCTGCTGCAGGTGTTGGCGTTCCGTGATGTGACGGGCAAATGCCGGCATAATCGCATCGAAATCGGTGACCTCTTGCTTGCGCGACAACGTGGCAAGCGCGGCCAGGAGAAGAAACGCGAAGACGCCGACGACGACTCCCCCTGACACCGCATAGCTCGGGTTCCCAACAACAAACAACGACGCAGTTTCCTGCACAACGGAAAACGTGTACAAGGACAGGAACGCCGCCAGGGCATCATACCGATAGAACGTCCAGACAGTCACGACGGCAACCACGGATTCGATGATGATTCCAGCAACAAATGGCGACAGATGCCCCTGGTCGGCCAGACCCATAATCATCGCCCCGAGGGCAATCAGGAGAACCGGTGATTCAACGCGCTTGCGCAGGGCGGAGACAACAAAGAGAATGAGAACGGTAAACTTGAAGGCATTGGTCGTCAAACCATGCCCGAGTGCATAGAGAAATGGCACCGGCACACTGAAAATCTGAATCACCGGCTCTTCGCTCTGGGTAATCCACAAGCCAAGCGACTTGTCCGCCAGGAGGGCAAGCGTGAGCCAGAGGGCGAAACTCGCGACCCCGATGGTGATTCCTCTGACAACACTCTCACCGACACGCGAATGGACGATGTGTCCCTTCGACAGCAGATCGAGCGAAATGAATTTCTCCTTCCACACCTCGCGGGTGATCGACTCACTTACCGCCCAGACAAGAATGAGAGCACCACCTAAAAATGGGGGGACGAGGATCAGAGGCAAGAGCATTTCCCAACCCACCTGCCCCTGCATGCTCAGATAGATCTCGAGGTCGAAGACAACAGCAGTGGTGATTCCTGCGATCATTGCGAGGCGAAAACCAAGCTCAAAGGAACGGAAGCGTCTGAAAGCCGCAACCACCATTCCGATAATGGCAAAAGCGTAGATGATAACAATCGCAATCTTCAGCACCGATTCGGTCTCGGATTTGAGGAACTGTTCCGGTATCGTTGCTTTCGCCTCGAATTTCGAGATCACGTTGCCCGCGACGGAGATTTTGGCTTGGACAGGATTCCCCAATTCCGGCGATGTGGTGCTCCACGCGAATTCATAATCCACGCGTCGCGGCTGCTCAATCCTCTTTTCCGATTGAACGACAGCGGTGTCACTGAGAAAGCCTCCGATGCTGGTGTACTTCACCATAAACGATCTCGCCAGGCGCTCAGCCTCTTCGTGTGACATGCTGGGGAGTGCCAGGCTATCGGGAAGCTTCCGCTCAATCTGCAGGAGCTTTCCGCGGGTATCAAGGCCAAGGTACACCTCGCCTTTGAGCATGCTGGCGACCTTCTCAGCCTGTTTCGATGCGTCCCCCTCGTTGCCTGAGCTTACTGTGAGATCGACTTTCTCCGGCTTCTTCCAGCTGACTTCCCAGAAGTAGCCCGCCACCTTGTCTCTTAACAGCTCATTCGAGCGCTCGATGCCGAAGAGTTGTTGTGTCTGGCGCAGCAGGCCGCGGTCGTACTTCAAATGGGCCTCAGATCTCAGCCCCGTCACATCCACTCCAAGATCGGCCAGAATTCGTGCCGTTTCCCCGCGGACTTCATCGCCATCCAACGGCAAGCGAAGACCGGCGGTGGGATGATACGAAGGAAAGATCTCGATGATAACGAATGCGGCGAGAACAAGAAGACCGAGGAACGGAGCAAGATTTTTGAGTTTTTCCATATCCACCTCATGACCGATGAGAGGGATCCCGCTGTCATCAGGTCAGAGCGCACCTACTCTCGAGCTTCTGCGGAACAGCAAGACAGGTGATTACCTTCTGACGATCGCGCGCGTTATCGGAAGCTCACGATCGCGATGATGCCGAACAAGATGATAAGAAGCCCGGAGATCCTATTGATCCATCCGAGTCCGGTGGAATTGATCTTCTTCCGGAACAGGGTAACACCGTAGCTCAAAGTGAAGAACCACAGAGACGACCCCAGGAACACACCTGAGACAAGCGTCGCCGCGGAACCATAGCCGAGGTTCCCGTTTCTCAGGCCAAGGGCTGCGAACACTCCAAGGAACGCGAAGATGGTAAGCGGATTTGTCAGCGTGAGCAGCAACGTGGAAACATAGGTGCCGAGGAGCCCTCGTCCGTTTGCCTGCGGCACCTCCTCAACCGGATGCGCGAGGAATGTCTTAATTCCGAGGTACAAAAGAAACGCACCGCCGATCAACCGCAACCACATGTGCTGGGTAACGAGAAGGTCCGAGATAAACGTCAACCCCAGAGCGGCAACACATCCATACATCGCATCAGCAGTCGCAGCCCCAAAACCGATGATCATGCCAGGGAGGTGACCCCGAGTAATCGTTTTGCGGATGCACAGAATGCCGACCGGACCTATCGGCAGCGCCAGCGCAAAGCCGATGATGATCCCTTTCAAGAGTAGAACATATTCCACGCGCGTTTCGTCAGGATGGTGTTCGAAGGATCATTTACCCTTCATTCGGGCGAAGGGTGAAGGTTCACGGCTGCCAATGGTTCGCAGGCTGCGATATAACATGAACTGATCAAGTCAGCGGCAGGCATGCTTGGTGGATGACATGCTATGTCCGCGCGAGTCGAGCGAGCTCGTCTTCGATGAATTCACGGATTGCGGGCTTAAGGTAGTTTTCTTCGATGCCGATTTCCGCCAACCCTTGAGCGAGCACTGAAGCTTTTTTGGAAAGAGGGAGTTTCTTGTTGACAACGATGAGGCGCTCCGCCCGAAGCACGCAGTAGCCCCCCTCAAAGTCACCCTTCTCATATCGAACGGTGATGCCGGAGTTTGCGGCTAAGGATTCAAGTTCTTTGACGATCTGCTCTTGAGTCATTTCTTGTTCGGGAAACCCTGTTCACTCATCGCGCATAATGAGAACATATGGGATTTTGGCTTGACTTTCAAGTCACAGATCTCTTGCCCAAACGATGCGCCACCGATTGCCACCACACTTCGAGTTTGTCGCCACTCCAAATCGTAAACCACGCCAACAGGCCACCCGCGACCAAATCAATAACGTAGTGGTATCGCAGATAGACCGTTCCGATGATGAGAAGCGTTCCGAGAACCGTCAGCAGCCATCGTGCTTTCAGTCTGTATCGGAATGCGAGGGCCATCACGACGATTGTCAGCTGCGTGTGTCCACTTGGGAAGACATCGCGCTGAACCATCTCGATCGGATTGGGATGGTTCTTCGGAATCGATTCACCCACGTTGACGATTTCCCTAAGGATGTTCGTGAGAAAAATACCGGGAAGATCCGTATTGATCGATGAGAAATCATGCAGCGTGAACCGAGGTCCCACGCCGGGCAGCGAAAAATAGCCGATGTAGGAAAGGTAGAAACCGTAGACAATGAGGAACGCCGCTTTGTCGAATTCCTCTATAGCATAGCGGCGATAGATCTCAACGCCGAGTATAATGAAGAGAATATAGTAGGAAAAGTATGCGATCTGCAGAATTTCAGTGATCACCGGATGCGCGTACCGCGCCAGCCACTCGGTGGGGTTGACCCCGAACACCCAACGGTCGATAGAGATAAAGAGCTGATCGTAATCGACCGGGTGAATGGGATGCACCATGACATACAGTTCTTTAAAGATGAAGAGAATGATAGCGTAGCAATACCATCGATGAAGCCCGATGAGCAGCTTCGTCCTCTTGCGTTCCGCGAGCCAAGCGAGGACGCTGATGATCACGATAACTACAAGATTGATCGCCACAAGCGCGGCCCAATGCGGGACACGGGAAGAGAACACAAGCCCGAGAGCGGCAAGCAGTAGCAAAAATGAAATTGAAATAAAGTCACCGGGCGAGAGAAGAGAGGCGAGTTTTCGGAATTTCATCGAAGGGGGCCAGACGGTGACAGGCGGAAAGGATCAGAGCCAGTGCAGGAGCGATGTGGCAATCGTCAGAAAAATGGTGATTCCGACAACGTCCTGGAACGCGGTTTCAAACGGACCGGCTGTTATTGCCGGGTCGAACCCGAGTCGCTTGGAGATCATGGGAACGCTTGTCCCCACAAAGCCCGAAATGTTGATGGAAATGAACATCGAGAACCCTACTACCACGCCGAACAATACCCCTCCATGCCAAAGGGCACCGATAGCACCGATGACAACCCCGCAGGCGGAGCCGATGATAAGCGTCGTCTGGAATTGACGCACAATCGGGTTCCACCACCGATTCAGATCAACATGACCCGTTGCGAGTCCGCGCACAATAATCGCAGCCGATTGCAAGCCGGTATTTCCAGAGATTGCAGATATAATAGGCATAAACGAAGCCAAGAGGATGATCTTCGACAATGTCGCGTCGAAAAAGTGAATGACCACCCCTGCCAGAAACTCGATACTCAACGTCGTAAGCACCCAAGGGAGACGGAGAAGGGCAATTTTGGCTGGCGAATGACGTTCCAGCTCATCAGCGTCGGAACCAACCATCCGGGCAACGTCCTCCTCGTGCTCTTCTTCCATGACGTCAACAACGTCATCGACGGTGATGCGACCGAGCAGCTTTCCTGCCTTGTCCGTTACCGGCAAGGAGACGATATCGTACTTCTTGAAGATTTGTGCAACCTGTTCCTGATCGACATCCGTCGTCACGCTGATGACTTCGGCGTTCATCAGTTTGTACATCCGCCGGTTCGGTGTGTTGACGAGAAGATCCTGCAGCGGGACGGCGCCGAGAAGCACCCCGTTCTCATCGACCACGTAGACCGTGTGGATGTTCTTGTGCTCCTTGGCCATCTTTCGCACAACCCGGATGGCCTGCTTCACCGTGTCCCTTGCATTGACAACGGCCACCTCCTTCGCCATGATGCCGCCTGCGGAGTTCTCATCATAGCGCAGCAGTTCTTGCACTTCGGAGGAATCCTCAACGTTCATCGTCTCGAGGACTTCCTCCGCCTTCTCCTCCGGCAGCTCGGCAACGATGTCCGCCGCATCGTCCGATGCCATTTCGCCCACAAGCTCCGTGAGCTTCGGCTGGGACATGGTTTGAAGCAGATGCTCGCGATGCGTCTCATCAAGCTCGAGGATGACCTCACTGGCTGTCTCCATCGGGATCAGCTTGAAGATGTACTCCGCTTCTGATGTGTCAACGCGATTGATGATGTGAGCGATATCGGCGGGATAGAGATCCTGCAGGATATTCAGGATCAAGAAATCCGATCGAGATCGGACAAGATCCTCGAGATCCTCCATCAGCTCATCATCAACCTCAATGAGGTGGCGAGGCTGAGTTGGTGCCTGTTCAATGTCCTTCTCTTCGTCAACCATGGGTGATGGATTGGAAATGTTATGTGAAGGCTCGAGACCTTGGTACTCGGTCTTCGTCGTTCGAATCTGCTTAGGATTTAAAGCCTCGTGCTCAGCCTTTTTCCGCCAAGGATTTGTGAAGTGGTTCCAATTTCTTTGCCAGCGTCAAGAACTCTTCTAGGGAAAGGCTCTCCGGTCTCCTGCTCAGGTCAAACGCGATTCGGTCCAGTTGCTGGTCCGCAAAGCCGATGTAGCGCAGGCCGTTGCGGAGGGTTTTCCGGCGTTTGCCGAATGTTCCACGAACAACCGCTTTGAACAGCTTTTCGTTATAGTCCGGAAGCTCCCGTTTGAACGGCAATCGCACGACGGCAGAGTCGACGTTTGGTTTTGGATAGAACGAATTCCGCGAAACCTTGAACAACAATTCCGGCCGTGAATACAACTGGACAGAGACGGCAAGAATTCCATAGTCCTTCGTACGCGGCTGCGCGACGAAGCGATGCGCAACTTCGAGCTGCACCATCAGCGTCGCGTCTTCGACAGCGTCGTGGTTATCAAAGAGCCAGAAAAGAATGTCGCTGGTGATGTTGTAGGGGATGTTACCAACGACTCGGAGACGACTCTTGAACTCCTCCGAGAGGCTCCTGAGCGATACATCAAGAACGTCCGAGTGAATCAGCCTGACGTCACCCTTGAGCGTCTCCCTCAGAACTGCAATCGCCCGTTCATCAACCTCGATCGCAGCGACGGTGGTTGCCTGAGCGCTGAGGTACTTCGTGAGTGCGCCCTGGCCGGGGCCAATCTCGACAACAACATCGCTCGGCCGAAGATGGAGGCTCTCCACGATCTTGCGAGCGACATTCGCATCGCGGAGAAAATTCTGGCCGAGGGATTTCTTTGGGGCGAGCATTCGACGACGCCAATATAATCATCGAAGCGTGGAATATCAATGAAACGGGAACGAAAATCCGTCGGAACCGCCCCTGCACTCCCGTTGCATTTCGGACGAATTTCGATTACTTTCACGTCGGTTGATCTCACCCATTCATGGCAAAGCCAAGAGATAAGAATACCGCGGCACGAGCTCGCCCCCGGCGAGCGGCAGAAACTCCGTTCGTTTCCCTCGTCATCCCCCTGTACAATGAAGACGAGTCCCTGGTCGAACTGTACGACGAAATCGTTGCCATCATGGCAAAAGCGGGCAAATCCTTCGAGGCTATCTTCGTGGACGACGGGAGCACCGACGGCTCCTTCGCTGTTCTGGAAAAACTCCACAAAAAGGACCCGCGGGTAAAGGCTATCCGTTTCCGCAGGAACTTCGGGAAATCGGCTGCGCTCTCAGTCGGTTTCAAGGAGGCTCGTGGGGAATATGTGGTAACGATGGATGCAGACCTTCAGGACGACCCAGCGGAAATCCCCGGGCTTATCGAAGAGATGGGCGACTCGTACGATCTCATCTCCGGGTGGAAAAAGAAACGGCACGATCCGATCTCCAAGACCGTCCCATCGCGATTGGCCAACTTCGTCACCGCGACGATGACCGGAATTTCCCTTCACGATATGAACTGCGGGCTGAAGGCGTACCGAAAAGAAATTGTGAAGGAAATCAGCGTGTACGGCGAGCTGCACCGCTACATTCCTGTGCTCGCTCATTGGGCCGGTTATCGTGTCGGCGAGAAAGTCGTTCACCACCGCCCGCGAAAATATGGGCGCACGAAATTCGGCATCAGCAGGTTCTTTCGGGGTTTCCTTGATCTTCTGACCGTCCTGTTCACGACACGATACATACGGCGGCCGCTTCACCTGTTCGGAGTATGGGGCATGATATCGTTTGTCATCGGCGTGTTCATCGACGGATACCTCTCTGTTGAGTGGTTTCTCGGAAGGACCTCTCTCAGCAACCGGCCGCTTTTCCTCCTTGGCTTTCTCTTCATTATCATCGGCATTCAGTTTGTCTCGCTCGGCCTGTTGGGGGAAATGATCAACCGCCAACAGCAAGATGAGACAAGTTACTCGATTCGCGAAATCCTTAAATAGCACGGGAATCAACAAGACGTGATTCCGCTCAAGACTGACTGCCGATTCTTTCGAGGCGATGTCCCTTGTAAGCCGCACAAAGAATTTGGCGTTCACTGCACTGACGAAGCAGGAGCCGCCTGCACACATTACGATCCCATCGACAAAAAAATCCTCATTATCAAGCTCGGCGCCATCGGTGATGTTATCCGCACCACGCCGCTTCTCCACAAGCTCAAAGCGGTTCACCCGCACGCCAAGATCTTCTGGCTCACGCTCTCGCCTGAGATACTTCCCTCCGTTGTCGATGAGCCTCTTGATTTCTCGCTGAAAAACATTGTCGCGCTCCGCTCCATGCAGTTCAACCTCTTGTTCAACCTCGACAAGGATCGTGAAGCGTGCGCACTCTGCGAGCAGATCCCCGCTACGACGAAGAAAGGATTCATTCTCAGGAATGGGGAGATAACTCCAATTGATACAACGGCCGAGCCAAAGTATCTCACAGGCATTTTTGACGACGTCAGTAAAGCCAACAGGAAGAATTATCTTGAGGAGATCTTCGAAATCTGCGGCTTTGCCTTCAACGGCGAGCGATATATTCTGGAACGCCGAGCGCCGGAGGAAGCGACCTGGAAGATCAACAAGCACAGGAAGGTCATTGGGTTGAATATAGGTTGCGGCGGACGATGGACTTCACGTCTCTGGAATGACCGGAACTGGACTGCGCTCGCACGAGCGCTGAGGAAGAAGGGATTTGAGGTCGTCCTGCTCGGCGGCGAACAGGAGCACAAGAAGAATCAGCGGCTCGCGCGCTCGTCGAAAGCAAAATACTTCGGACACTACCCTCTCCATCAGTTCATTCACTTGGTCGACCAGTGTGACCTGATTGTCACGGCCGTCACGATGGCCATGCACATCACCATCGGACTGGGCAAGAAGATTGTTCTCTTCAACAACATCTTCAACAAGCATGAGTTTGAGCTGTACGGACAAGGCGTCGTCCTTGAACCCGATAAGCCGTGCACATGCTTCTATCAAGCCACCTGCACGAATCCGCAGTACCGATGTATGGACTATCTTCCTGTCCATCGAGTTGTCGACGCGTGTGAGCAGCTTCTGCAATCATAACATGCTTGTGTTCTCACCCGGAGTGCAGCCGTGAGCACCTGCCCGCTGTGCAAACACGAACGATCCCGCAATTTCCCGATCTACTATGAGTTCAACCGGAAGCGGTTTCAGGCGAGACAATGTCCCACCTGCACTTTTGTCTTCATCGATCCGCGACCAGCTGTAGGCGAGCTCAAGCTCTTGTACAGCGACGAGTACTTCCTCCACGACGGCGCAGATTTCGGTGCACATTCAACCACTGACTACGAGACCGCAGCAATCAAGGGCTCGGTAAAGTTCCCGGAGATCCTTGGCTGGATCAAGAGATTCAAGCCATCGGGTGAGTTCTTTGAAGTCGGCTGCGGAATGGGTTACTTCTTAGACTATGCGCGCAAGGAAGGGTACGCCGTCAGCGGTATCGAATACGCCGAGCTCGGTGCACACACCTGCAGAGAAAAATTCGGCCTGGACGTGAGGCGAAGCTCGTTCGAGGAGCTCCCCGAACAACCTGACCATTATGACGTGATTTTCATGGGAGATGTCCTCGAACATCTCATAGAGCCATTGGAGATGCTCAAGAAGGCTCACACGATACTTCGGTCCTCGGGCGTTGTGGCCGTCGAGGTGCCGTCGATGTTCAACAGTATCACGGGCCGGATGGCGATTGCAGGGTTTCGGACGCTCGGCATACAAAAGAACATGCCGATGCCGCCCTATCACGTGAACGAGTTTGTCCCGAAGACCTTGCGTGCCATCATTGAGCAAGCAGGATTCAAGCGGGCTGTGATTGTACAGAGGATCAAGCCTCCGGCGAGCATCACACTTCGCGGGAGTTTCCTAGAGAAAGCCATCAAGAAGATTCTTCAGTACCCAAACTACATGGTTACGAAGTCGCTTGGAATGTTTGGCGATCGACTTCTCGGCTTAGGAATCAAATAGCGCAGCATGGCAAGGTCACCCAAACAACATAACATCCCTCAGACCTCGCTCTTTCCCTTTTTCACTGATGTGGTCGGCCATCCGTATGCAGGACTTGGGATCGCCTCACTTTATTTCCTCGTCATGCTGTGGATCAGTCTAAAGTATCACATCGTCGGCGATTATGGCGTCGAGACCGATTTCTACTGGAGCTACGTTCCTCAGGCTCGGCACATCCTCGAAGGCACAATACCGATCGAAGATTTTCACGGACCGATCTATCCGATGGTCCTCGCACTGATCTCACTGGTGACGAAAGATTTGTTCCATGCCGGCGTCGTTCTCTCGACGCTTGCTGCTGCGGCCTCCCTGTTCCTTATCTTCGAGCTTTTGAAGAAGCTCTTCCGGTCCGACATTGCGTTAGTCGGAACGCTGATCGTCGCGGTCAACACCACGTTCGTGCAATATTCGTACACAGCCGGCACAGATATGCTTTTCATGGCTCTTGTGACTGCTTCGACGTTCTTTCTCGTCCGCACCGAACAGATGCGGGGACTTAACATCATCATCTCGGCAATCATAGCTGGAATCGCCTACCTTACTCGTTACAATGGCATTTTCGTGGCTGGGGCAGCACCACTAGCAATCATACTTGCCAATCCCTTCCAGCTCGCGATGAGAGAGCGATTCAAGACGGCCGCCCTTTTCCTCGGCGCGTTCCTCATCACAATTGCTCCGTGGGGAATCTACTGCCTTGTCGAAAAGGGAAGCTTCCTGTACAACCGCAATTACCTGAATATTGCCTATGAGATGTTCGCGAAGGGGAAGATGCCCTGGGATCAGTACTGGAGCGTCGAGGCGCAGAAATTCACCTCACTGACCCAAGTGATTTCCGCAGATCCCGGACTCTTCGTGTCCACTCTGGTGCGGAATCTCTTTGACCATCTGCTGAGCGATTTGGGCAAGCTGCTCGGGTGGCACGTTGGCGCATTTTCCCTGTTTGGGATCGTCTTGTTCATCAAAGAAAGGCCGAACGCGCGCGCCT
>CAZTKU010000053.1:2371-15189 GCA_964614245.1 uncultured Ignavibacteriaceae bacterium | reverse complement strand
TGGGTATAATGCTCAAAAAGTGTTGCTGGTTTTATCTGCAGACGAGATAAAAATACCAGCGAAAGTAAGCATCGCGGTGCTTCATTGAGAGTCCGCGATGGCGACGATAGCGTTCTTTGAGACGACTAAAATAACCTTCGAGGGCATTCGTGGAACGAGCGATCTTCTTGTTGTCCAAGTAGTGAAAGAGATCGGGCAACGCTTTCAGCAGCATACTGCGTGCTCGCATCAGATCGCTAAAGACCCAGCCGCGATTGGGTGATGAGTCAATGCGTGGTCCGAAGCGTTGTTCCCACGCTTGTACACGACGGATGAACTGCCGACGGGCGGTCTCCGTGCGAACATTCGTCAGAGCCAAGAACAGTGTGCGTAACTTTCTGGCGTCAGCTCGCTTGGGTGTCCGTCGACACCAACTCAATCCCTGGCGTTGAACGTGAACGATACAACGCTGGAGTTCGACGGACGGCCAGATGGTTCTCAGATACTTCGTTTGCTGAGGATTTCCATCAATAGTGGCACTATTCGGCACCAACCCCCGGAGCGCCAAGTGTGTGTAGAAGGTAAGCAGATCCTTTGCTCCTTCACGCACGTTATATCCAGCGGCGATCAGTTGATGGCCTTCAGTGTTCATCGCAGCATAAATGCCTCGGTTGCGCTGAAGAAATGTACCGTCAACGATGATATGCTTGACGAATGAACACGGGAAGTCCATCGTGGGTGGTCGTTCCAGCCAGTAGAGGATCACCCGTCTGATAGTCGTCGTACTGAATCGACTGAGTCGTGCGAGTTCTCGGACGCTGTACCCTTCGACGACCCACAGCTTGAACCAATAAAATCGTCGAGACGCTCTTGCTGAATGCAGACGCCAGCTATACGTTCGCTGACACTGAAGGCAATACCAGCGTTGTCGTCCGTGTCGACTTCTGCCAAATCGCTTCACTCGGGACGATCCACAATGCGTGCAGTGCTTTTTTGGTCACGAAACTCCCCCTGCGCTGAGTTTTCCTCCAAGAAAGCAATTTCAAAGAACAACTTACAGCATTTTTAGCAACACCTTCTGGCTATTATACCCATTCTGACGATACTGCAAACCGAATTCCCCTCAACAAGTGCGTTCAATACCGCAATCTTCCTTTTAAACGACAGTACGTTTGCCCGAATTCGCTCCCGATTGCAATTCCAGGGACTGTTGGCTACATTGTGTCGACCCTGACTGTCCGGCAACGCCGTGATGGTTGGGGTAAGGTGTTTTTGTGCGTGGAGAATGCATGGGAATTGGCAATTTGCAGTTGACGATCGCCGATTTCGCGAGGTTAAGGAACCGGGCTGAAGATGATTGAGACCATTAAGAAGAGAATTGAAGAGTCCGATCCGTTCCGCATTTTGCATCAACGGATTGCAGCGCTCAGTGCAGGTGAGGACGCGTGGATCCGGGGAGTCAACGGATCGCTTGCGGCTTTTGTCGCTGCAATGATCTTCGGAGAGCAAAGACGTCAGACAGTTCTCATCGTTCCAGCCAACGAGCGGGCGGAGCAGCTCCGCGATGACTGCGTGCTCCTGGCCGGCGAGCAGAGCGTTCGTCTTTACGGTCATCGGCCAAGTCACAAGGCAACGTTGCTCGACATGACCGCTCCGATCGCTCAAGTTGAGACTTTGAAATCCCTGTCAAACTTAGAAGCGGTTATCGTTGTGGCATCGGCTGAGGCGCTTTCGAGCCGGATCCCGGCGCCCCAGGATTTCAAACAACGGAGCATGGAGCTCGAAGCTGGCAAGGAGTATCCGTTCGAAGCGTTGATCGAGACACTCGCAAGCCTCGGTTTTGAACGAAAGGACTTTGTGGAGGAGTATGGTGACTTCTCCATTCGGGGCGGCATCCTTGATGTGTTTCCCTTCGTAGGAGATAACCCCGTGCGCATCGAGTTTTGGGGGGATTCTGTGGACTCGATACGCGAGTTTGATGTCCTGTCCCAGCGGTCGATTCGGGAACTCCAGTCGGCAAGCATTGTGGCCAGCCTCTTTCCGACCTCAGAGGAAGCTGGTCGGCCCTCAGCCTCGCTCTTCGACTATCTGAGGCCCGATGCGATCCTCGTGATCGACGAGCCGACGCTAGTTCAGAAGGAAATTGAGGAGCTCTTTCACGAAGGCGTTCAGAACATCTTCGACTGGGGCGGTCTGGATGTGCGCTCACGACAATTCACTCGCATCATCCACTCCACACTCGGCAATCTGCCATCGAACAATTCAGTGAATTTTCTCAGCTCGCCCCAACCTCCGACGAATGGAAGCATCAAGGTTCTTCTCCGGCTCGTCCACGAGGTGGGCGCTCTCGGACACGAGGTCTTTCTTGCCTGCGACACGCAAGAGGAGGCTGAGAGAATCAAGGAGCTGATTGAGGAAGAGCTTACATCGCCGGGAGATCCTCGGCCGGGATCGGGATACCCGTCCGGCACTCCGCTTCGTGCGACCGACATCGATTATCATCTGATGCACGAAGCTCTCCATCATGGCTTCCTCTTTCCCCCGGCAAAGCTTGCACTCTTCACCGAGCATGAGATCTTCGGCCGTCTGAAGCGACGAGGGCTCGGGAAGCGAAAGAAGTTCAAGGGCTTCTCGCTAAAGGAGGTACAACAGCTGCAGCGCGGCGACTATGTTGTCCACGTCGATTATGGTATCGGGAAATTCGCCGGGCTTCAGAAGCTCAAGGTTCGCGGGGTCGAGCAGGAAGTGATGAGGGTGCTCTACGAAGGGAACGATGTCCTCTACGTGAATCTGAACTTCGTCAACCGCGTCCAGAAATACGCGTCGCAGGAAGGACACATCCCAAAGCTGACAAAGCTTGGCGGCCCTGACTGGGAACGTCTCAAGTCACGGGCACGACGACGCATCAAGGATATTGCTCGCGAGCTCATCAACCTCTACGCTCGCCGTAAGCACGAGGAGGGTTTCGCTTTTGCCCCGGACACGCATTGGCAAAGGGAGCTCGAGGCCTCGTTCATGTACGAGGATACGCCCGACCAGGCAAAGGCAACGAGTGATGTCAAACGCGACATGGAACACCCGTCGCCGATGGACCGCTTGATCTGCGGTGATGTGGGGTTTGGCAAGACCGAGGTTGCTGTCCGCTCGGCGTTCAAGACCGTGATGAACGGGAAACAGGCTGCAGTCCTCGTTCCGACCACTATCCTGGCTCAACAGCATTTCAACACGTTTGTGGATAGACTTGGCCGTTACTCGGTTCGCGTTGAATCGCTCTCACGCTTCAAGACGAAGAACGAGCAAGCGGAGATCCTCGCTGGAATGCAGCAGGGAACGGTTGACATCATCATCGGCACCCACCGTCTTCTGTCCAAGGATGTCCACTTCAAAGACCTCGGCCTTCTTGTGATCGATGAGGAGCACCGATTCGGCGTCTCCGCAAAGGAGAAGCTGCGACAGCTCCGCGCAACCGTTGACACCGTGACGCTCACCGCGACACCCATCCCCCGGACGCTTCAGTTTTCCTTGATGGGGGCTCGTGATCTCTCGATCATCAACACTCCACCCCGCAATAGACTTCCTATCATAACCGAAATCGCTCAATACGATTTGCAGCTCATCAGGGAGGCAATCCTCAAAGAACTGCATCGCGGCGGCCAGGTCTATTTCATCCACGACCGGATTCACGATATCGAAGACGTTCAAGGTCTGCTGAAACACAAAGTCCCTGAAGCGCGTTTTCACGTCGCTCACGGTCAGATGAAGGGGCACGAGCTTGAGAAGACGATGATGGAGTTCCTGGAAAAGAAGTTCGACGTCCTCATCTGCACGAAGATCATTGAGTCCGGCATTGACATTCCGAGTGTCAACACCATCATCATCAACCGCGCTGATCGATTCGGGCTCGCGGAGCTCTATCAGCTACGCGGTCGGGTTGGACGGTCGAACGAACAAGCCTACGCTTACCTCTTGACACCACCCATCCTGAGCCTCCCACGGCCCACCCTCCGCCGGCTGCAGGCTATCCAAGAATTCACGGAGCTCGGGTCAGGCTTCAATCTAGCCATGCGTGACCTCGAAATTCGCGGCGCCGGCAATCTCCTGGGAGCGGAGCAATCGGGTTTTATCCTCGAGATGGGGTTTGAGATGTATCAACGGATTGTCGAGGAGGCCGTTGCGGAACTGAAGGAGCAGGAGTTTAAGCAACTCTACGAACGTGAGACGGAAGACGGAAGACGGGAGAAGGTTGAGACCGTTGTGGAGGCGGATATCGAGGCGTTTGTTCCAGACTTCTTTATCGAGTCTGACGCGGAGCGACTCGATTTCTATCGGCGACTCTACAGGGCGACATCCCTCGAGGAGATCCAATCGATGCGTGAGGAACTCCGGGACCGGTTCGGAGAGTACCCAGAGGAGGTTGAGCATCTCTTCTCGCTTCTTGAGCTGAAGGTCCTCGCCGCGCAGATCGGCTTTGCGAAGATTGAATTCCAAAACGACCGGCTTTCACTGTTCTTCCCGCCGGCGGATACGAAGGAGTTCTATGAGGAGAGCGATGGAAGCACTTCTCGCTTTCAGCAAATCATGAGCCACGGCAGCGACCTCAAGCGATATGGCGCCGGCCTCAGGCAGGAGGGACAACAGTTGAGATTGACAGCGCAGCTTGAGCATGACACTGAGCCCAGGGAGAGACTCAAGCACGTTCGCAGCCTCCTTGAGCGGCTTCAGTCTCAGCTTGCGCCTTCACCTCCAATGAGTCAGTCTAACATCCCGACATGATCCTAACCGTCGCGTAGCTCTTCGCCCATCGGATGAAGACAACACCGGACAAAAACCTCATCAACAACCTGCCCGACTCCCCTGGCGTTTACCTCTTCTACGGTGCCAGCGGTGAGCTGCTCTATGTGGGAAAGAGCAAGGCGATTCGCACACGAGTACGCTCCCATTTCACATCTCGCAACGAGGCGTGGTTGCGCCGGCGTGTGCGGCACGTCGAGGCGCGCAGCACAGCCGGAGAACTCGGCGCTCTGCTCCTGGAGTCACAGCTCATCAAGGAACTACGTCCGATGTTCAATGTCGCCTCGCGTAAACGGCGCAGGATCATCATCGCGCGACGCACCATGAATAGCGCCGGTTACGCGATGGTCGCACTTCAAGCTGTCGACTATCTCGACATTCAGGAGACGAAACCGATCCTGGGTATCTTCAAGCACAAAACGCAGGCGAAGGAGTTCCTCACTGCGATCGCAAAGACGTATCGCCTGTGTCCCAAGCTGCTGAGGCTGGAAACCTCCAAGCGATATTGCTTTTCCTATCATCTTGGGCAGTGCCGCGGCGCGTGTATGGGCGAGGAAGATCCAGCACTCTACAACGCGCGTGTGGAAAAAGCATTTCTTGCGCGCACGATCAAGGCCTGGCCATACGATGGAGGCATCGTAGTGGAGGAGCGCTCGGCAGATAACAGATGTCGCGAGTTTTTTCTGATCGACAATTGGTGTCTTGTGTCCAGCTTTAAGTCGAGCGCCGGCGCGTTCGAGCGACACATCAGGGGAAAACATCGGTTTGACTACGAGAGCTACAAGATCCTCCTGGCCTATTTGACGGATGAGCACAACCATCATACCGTCATGCATCTCGACAAACAGACCTTTGAGAGAGTCTGTCAGAACGGGCCGAAGAACCTTCGGTCGTTTCGTCACCCAGAGTGAGCAGCCCCTCAGAGTCGCTGCAGTCACTTTCCTACGGCATATGCTGCAATCCCCCAGAAGTTGTATCTCGGCATTGCTGCATTCCAGCGATCAAAGGAATGCGAATCGTCCGATTTGTACCGGAGCTTATATCGTCCCGTCGGGACAGTGATCGTTACGTCGACCATCCGATTCTTGTCAACTCCTCCAGCGTGTGTCGTTTCCGCCGCTTTCATTTGCCAGACGGTATCTCCCGTCTCGGCATTCTCAAGCCATCCGTGGTCATAGAGCTGACCTCCGAAACCCTCTCCAAGAGCAAAGATGCGCACACGTTGTTCGCGATCCAGACGGAACTCTGCTGTCCTGTCCTCGAAATCCCCAACCCTCTCGATCTTTGCCAGCAGCGTCGATCCCGTAAGCCCGGCCGGGAGCGGTTCGGAGTACACACTTCCGTAGATCGCGAAGAGTCGACTGGCGCCCGGTAAATCCCCTACGCTCGAGGAGATGCGCGCTTGACATTGCAGATCTGCGACGATGACCTGACCAAAGCTCTTCGACGAAGCATCCCTTAGGAATCGTTTTACTTCATCGTCGGATCTTCTCCAATCAATCTCGGGTATTCGCTGCCCGTAGAGATCGGGAAAAACGAACTCTTTGAGAAAGGCCAACCCGACCGGCGAACTCAGGAGGTCACCCGATCCCAAACTGGTTGGCCGGCTGAGGTTGTCCGTGTTGGCCATGATGATGAACGTCAAGTTCTGTGAGGGAACCTTGAGGATGAGCGATGAGTTGCACGTCCAGTAGCCGTAATGCCAGATGAATTTCTGTCCCCGATGGAAGGTTGTGAACCACGAGAGACCGTAGGGAAGGGTATCGCCTTTCGTAGAGATGCTTGGCGTCCAGGCCATTTGCTGCATCGTTTCATCGAGCAGTTTGAATCGATCCAGAGCAACACTAAACTTGGCCATGTCCATCACCGTCGAGATCAACCCGGCCGACACGCTGAAATAGGTCGGGTAGGACCCCCGCGTCGGCGTGAAGGTGCTGTCAAGCCTGTATGGTTGAGCGAGGATTTTCGATACCGCAGCCAAGCGTTGCACCTGCCTGCTGCTCACCGGCTCAGTCTGAAGGTCCGATAGATGTGCATGCAGAATTCTCCAAACACCGTCCTCGAGAATCCAGACCATCGTCATCCTCCAGGGACCAGCGGGTTGGGGTTGTCTTTGGCCTGGAAACACCATCGTACCACGCATGAAGGACGTCGTGAGCACAACATTATCGACAGGCACGGCCTCGAGGTCCACGAGCTCGAACTGAAGCTTGACGCCATTTCGGAAGTAGTTCGCAAACTCTCTGGCGTCGGGGAAGACTCCGAGCGCCTCGCCTTGGTAGTTGAAGGCTGAGTTCTGGGACGAAGCAAAACCCTTCAACGCATCCGCATTTCCGGAGTTCAAGGCACCAATCAGCTCCCGGCTGCGCTGAAGAACAGCTTGCACATTCGGATGATTTGGTGTGCTCATCCTCATCATCCGCGGGGGGACATTCGGAGCAGTGTTGTCCAAGCCAAACGGCTCGAGGATTCGCTCAATCAGCAGCTCGCCGAAGGACCGCCCGGAAGCTTTAGCAATCACCTTGCTCAAATCGGCGAATCGATCTCCATCATACTGATATTGCTCACCGGGATTGCCTGCTGATGTATGCGAGAGGAGGTGCTTGACGCGGATGACACCCTGGCTCTCACGGGCGATGCCGTACTTCGTCACCGGGTCGTCGAGATTCACCTTCCCTTCTTTGACGAGCTGCAGAAGTATCGTCCCACCGAATGTCTTCGTGAGGGACGCAAGGTGGTAGGCGGTGTTCTCTGTAGCTGGAGATTTTCTTTCAAGATCCGCATACCCGAATCCTCGTGCCCACATGACGGCCTGATTCTTGACGATTGCCGCCGAGTACGCCGGGATCTTCAGTTGTTCCCGGAGTTTCTCAAGTGCAACTTCAAGCCGACCCAGCTGTTGCCGTTCGGGTTCTGACACGGGCTGCTTGATCGATTGGGCAAGCAGATAGAGACTCGACGGCAGAAAAACCGCGATGAGACAAAAGGTGATTCTCGAGATGCGAGGCATAGGAGGACCCTCCAGGTGATGAGACTTGGGAGCATCATATTAAGACGGAAAGGTGATCGAAAAGGTTGTGGGCGAAGGGTGATTCGGGAACACGCGTTTGACCGACTGTGCGGGAGGGTCCGGCAAGCAGGGGAACGATTCCCAAACGAGCTGAGCCCAGCACAGCCAACCCCACCCTGTACAACGGCAGAGGCCAAGATTCATCGAAATCCGATGGGTCCTTCCTATCTCGGGTTTTTGGCGATTTTGCCGATTTTTCAAGGATTTTTCTGCAACGTTCTCAGATTCTGTTTGAGTGTGGGAACTTATATCAAGTCTAAATGGTTCAAATTTGAAATAGTTCTCCTTTAAGAGGTCTTGGATCGACAACAAATGGTGAGATGAGGTTATGAAGACAACCGAGCAGTACGGCAAGAAAGCCGATCTCGCGCTCAGCCTCTGGGTTAAGCTCGCTCGCGCATCATCCACCTTTGGCAGGTTGTCCGCCAAAGACGTTGAGCGATACGGACTGACGCAGCCGCAGTTCGCAGTGTTCGAGGCGCTCGGGCATCTCGGTCCTATGACCACAGGCGAAATCGGAAAAAAGATCCTTGTCACCGGGGGATGTGTAACTGTCATCGTCGATAACCTGGAAAAAGAGGGCCTTGTCGAACGAGATCGGAGCACAGAGGATCGTCGTGTGATACAAGTTCAGCTAACCTCCAAGGGCGAGCGACTGTTTCGGGATGTCTTCCAGCAACACGCCAAGCGGATCACCGAGCTCGCATCCGTCCTGACCGAAGAGGAACAGATCCAGCTCTCCGCTCTGCTGAAGAAGCTTGGAGTCGCACTCAAGGATGTCCACTCGGTTTCGGGATAACACATTGTTCATGAAGACTGCAAATCCGATCCATCATGGCTATACCTTTGATTGAGAATCTTGCCCAGACACGTGTTCCCATCGACAGTCTTCTTCAGCGACGCCGGAGTCCGCGAGCGTTCTCCGAACAACCTGTCGAACCCGAGAAGCTCCTCAGCCTTTTCGAAGCAGCGCGATGGTCGCCCTCTTCTGCAAACGAGCAGCCATGGAACTTCATCGCTGCAACGAAGGACGATCACGAAACTTACAGCCGCCTGTTTGAGTGCCTTTCAGAGAGAAATCGCCAATGGGCACACCGAGCTCCAATGCTCGTGCTCGTTGTTGCCCGCCTCCACTACGAAACAACCGGCACGCCAAACAAGCACGCGTGGTATGATGCCGGCCAGTCGGTCGCCCAATTGACTGTTCAGGCAACCTCAGTTGGCCTTTCCGTCCGTCAGATGGGGGGATTCAACGGCGAGAAAGCACGGGAGCTGTTCGCCGTCCGGGACAGTTTTGCGCCGGTTATTATCCTTGCCATTGGCTATGCAGATACACCGGACGCGCTTCCTCACGACCTCCGTGAGCGGGAGGTAGCACCAAGAACCAGGAAATCCCTGGAGAGTTTCGTCTTCACCGCTGCGTGGGGCAAACCCTCACGGCATATCAGCGACGCATCAGGTTCACACCATGACTAGATTCATCATTTCAACTCATCATTTGAAAGGAAGACTTACAATGGAAGCAATTCTTTTTGTCGTGGCACGACTTCTCTTCGGCGGATATTTTGTCTTCAACGCCCTCAACCATTTCACACATACAAGCGCGATGACGGGGTATGCCCAATCGAAAGGTGTTCCCGCTCCAAAGCTCGCCGTCACGATTACGGGGCTGTTGCTCCTCATCGGAGGTGTGAGCGTATTGTTCGGAATTTACCCGACTCTTGGCGCGGCCGCTCTCGTGTTGTTCCTCGTTCCCGTGACGTTCACGATGCACATCTTCTGGAAGGTCAAAGATCCACAAATGAAAATGGCGGAAATGGTCAACTTCACGAAGAATCTCGCATTGGTCGGGGGTGCATTACTGTTGCTCGCTATTCCTCAGCCGTGGCCTGCAAGCCTGGGTTTCTAATTCACCCATACGACCTGGAGCTCCAAGGACTCGGAGCGGGACATGATGAACAACCAGATTTCGGGAATCCATCATATCACGGCCTTGGCAAGCGATCCACAGCGCAATCTGGATTTCTACACCGACGTGCTGGGCTTGAGGCTTGTAAAGAGGACAGTCAATTTCGATGCCCCGGATCTCTATCATCTCTATTACGGTGACGAGGTGGGGAATCCGGGGACGCTTCTGACCTTTTTTCCTTTTCCCGATGCAGCTCGCGGAAAACGCGGTACTGGAGAGGTCTCTTCGGTGGCCTTCGCGGCACCTCTTGCAGCGCGGGATTACTGGATTCGTAGGCTTTCGCAGCACGGGATCAACGTTCAAGGGCCGTTGGAGCGCTTCAATGAGGAGCTCATCAGGTTTGAGGATCCAGACGGCTTGCAACTCGAGCTCGTGTTTGGTGATCCTGGAATGGCCAGCACTGTCTGGAAAGAAGGCCCGGTACCAGCGGAGTCTGCCATTCGACGATTTCGTGGTGTGACCGTAACGCTCGCCCAATCAAAGAACACTGGTGCTTTGCTCACAGACACGATGGGTTTTCGACTGTCGGCTGAGGAGGAGGGCCAAGCTCGCTACGTCATCGGCTCGGGAGCGTTTCAGGCCACTCTCGACGTCGTGGTCAGCGCAAGTTCGCCGCCTGCCCGAATGTCGGCCGGCTCGGTTCACCACATCGCGTGGCGAGTCGCGGACGATGCTGTTCAGCGCCTCTGGCAACAGAAGATCGCAGAGGCAGGGCTGAGCGTCACGGAGATCGTCGACCGGCAGTACTTCCACTCAATCTACTATCGGGAGCCGGGTGGAGTGCTGTTCGAGATCGCGACGGATCCACCAGGATTCACCCACGATGAGAGCAAGGAGAGCCTCGGGACACATTTGATGCTCCCCCCTTGGCTTGAGCCGCACCGGAAGCAAATCGAAGAAGCTTTGCCTTCGATTTCTGTTCCAGCGACAGCCGGAAAGTGATCTAATTGACAGGCGGCCCGACAACTCCAAGCCGCTCGTTTGAAGAATGCTTCTGGCATGCGTGCACCAACTTTGTGCCGTACTCCAGGGAGGACTTAGCTGATGAACCAGTTTATGGCTGACATTACTCTTCCGGTGCAGTTCGACGAGGATTTCGTCTCGCTCATACCTCGTCAGCGTGCACACATCAATGACTTGATGGAGCAAGGCACCGTTACCGGTTACAGCCTTTCGCTCGATCGGTCAAAAGTCTGGGTGAGCCTCGTTGCGCGCACGGAGCAGGAGGCAATACGCATCATCTCGGCCTTTCCGCTCTTCAAGTATTTCCAGGTGAAAGTGTATCCCCTAGCCTTCCACAACATGGCGACGATGTCGCTCACGAAAGTCTCACTGAATTAAGTGAATTCGTCCATTGACATTGAAGCAACAAACATGAACTCCTTTCGCTTGCCTGACTCAACGAGAATTGGCTATGTGCACCTGCGGGTCTCTGACCTGAAGCAGTCGTTGGCATTTTACCGTGATCTGCTTGGTCTTAAGGAAGTGAAAAGACTCGATACGACGGTACACTTGTCCGCTTCTGATGAACAGAGCCCCATTGTGATGCTCACGGAGGAGAGCTCAGCAAGGCCGCGGCCGCTTCATTCGGCAGGTCTCTTTCATGTAGCGTTTATCTTGCCAGACCGGAAAGAGCTTGCGAAGATGTTCAAGAGGTTCTACGATAACCAGTGGCTGTTCGAAGGTTTCGCGGATCATGGTGTCAGCGAGGCCTTGTATCTGGCTGATCCTGATGGGAACGGGATTGAGATCTATGCTGACCGGCCCCGAGCGCAGTGGCCACGACGGCGCGGTGAATTGCAGATGGGGACCCGGGAGCTTGACCTGAAAAGCCTCTTTTCCGAGCTACGAGAGAATGGTGAAGCGTGGACCGGGATTCATCCAAACACAACAATCGGCCACATCCATCTCCAGGTTTCCAATCTTCAAAAAGCTGAGCATTTCTATCACGAACTGCTCGGGTTCGATGTCACGCAACAGACATTTCCAGGCGCCCTGTTTCTCTCCGCCGGCGGCTATCACCATCATATCGGACTCAACATCTGGAACAGCAAGGACGGATCGCCGTTGGCTCAGGATGCATTTGGGCTGATCCGCTTCGGCATTGAAATCCCTGACCACCAAACGAAGAGCGAGCTAAAAGACCGCGTCGTGCAGTCGCAGTACTGGAGCTCCGCGGAGGGTCGGCAATTCCTCATACGAGATGAAGACAACATCGCAATCAACATATCCTAACCAATCTTAACAGCCATAGGAACACATCAACACAAGGAGATCACATGAAACGATTCACAGCTCTGCTCGTGCTTACGTTGTTCACTGCGTTCAGCGGGCTTGCTCAAAACTCAGGGTGGAAAGTCGACAAAGCTCACACGAGCGTCGGGTTTGCGGTGAGGCATATGGTCATCTCGGAAGTAACCGGCAACTTCAGGGACTTTGACATCACTGTCAGCGCCTCGAAAGATGACTTCAGCGACGCCATCATTGACGCCACCATCAAGGTCGCCAGCATTAACACCGATAACGAGCGAAGGGACAATCATCTAAAATCGGATGATTTCTTCAACGCCGAGAAGTTTCCGGAGATCAAGTTCAAGAGCACGTCGTTCGAAAAAGTTGGTGAGAACAAGTACACCATCACGGGGGATTTGACTATTCGAGATATCACAAAGAAAGTGGCCTTTGATGCAACGTTGAACGGTATGCTCAAGACGACTCGTGGTGTTCTTGCGGCATGGAAAGCAACCATCTCCGTCAATCGATTCGATTTTGGATTGAAGTGGAACAGGACGATCGAAGCCGGAGGCCTTATTGCCGGCGAAACGGCCAATATCACGCTGGTTCTGGAACTCCAGAAACCCAACGCCTAAGACTGCAGGTTATCAGTAAAAGTCCGATGTTTCGTGCCATGCGTCGGGCTTTTCCCTTCCGGGATTTCTAGGTCATTTTGAACGAGTGCAATGAGGAGCGCCGGCCAAGCATGGGAGCGCAAGAGAGGATTCGAGCCGC
>CAZTKU010000053.1:0-2271 GCA_964614245.1 uncultured Ignavibacteriaceae bacterium | reverse complement strand
ATGATATTGAGGGAGACCGGAAGTGCTTCCTTGAGCGCCGCCTCAATCTCCGTCGCTTTCCAGTGGGCTTCCTCGATGACGGATCCTCTCGGAAACAAGAGATGGAACTCCACCCACATGGAGGTTCCGCTGTGCCGGTACCGCACTTCATGGTACCACAACCCACGCTTTTGCGTCTCGAGATCAAGCGCCTGCCTGAGCTGCCGTTCGAAAACCGGATCCGCTTCGTCCATCAGTCCGCCGACAGACTGTCGAATCAGTTTGCCTCCCGACCACAGAATATTGACCGCTGCCGCGACTGCAACGATGGGATCAAACGGGAGCCAGCCTGTCCACATCACCATCAAAAGTCCCAGGATCACAGCGAAGCTGGTCCAGGAGTCTGTTAAGACATGTTTCCCGTTCGCCACCAGCACGAGCGAGCGACTGCGCCTCCCTTGTCGCACAAGATACCATCCCAAGAAAGCATTCACCACCGCGGCGGCAGCCGTGACGAGTGTTCCCGTCTCAAGGTTTTGAAGCTGAAGTCCGCCAATCCACTTCGCGATCGACGTATAGATGATATAGAACGCAGCAATGACGATCATCATCCCTTCCATACCTGCGGAAAAGAAGCCGATCTTCTCATGCCCGTACAGGTGACTGTGATCTGCGGGTTTCAAGCTCAGCCAGAGACTGAATGCTGCGAAGCCAACCGCAATGACGTGCACGACTGACTCAGCCGCGTCTGAGAGGATCGCGACTGAACCAGTGATGGTGTAGGCAAAGGTTTTTCCGGCCAGCATGAAAAAGCCAACAGCGAGGGAAAGTCTGATGGCAAATCTCTGTTGGCTGTACGCGATCGAATTGGACTTGGGATTCATCCGGAACGAAAGATTGACCAGAAGTGTGCGAGCTTAGACCTTGATAATCACATTGAACCGGTACATGACGTAGGCGATCACGTATAATCCCAGCATGAAGGCAACAGAATGAAGGAAGGAAGCAATCATCGGATCCCCGATTGGCACAAATAGAAGTTGATAGTACCAGGTCTTGAGCGAGATCAGCGATCCATCTGGTCCTGACACTTTCCAGATGGTCGTAAGTCTGCCAACGAGCCCGGCGAGGGCAAACATGCTGATCGCGTTCAGGCCGTAAATCTGAAACGGCTTGGTCCACCCTTTGGATCCCTTTACATCGATCAGCCAGTAGCACATGGCAAAGATGTTCAACGCGATGCCTGCCATGAACACCGTGTAGGAGGAGGTCCAGAGATTCTTGTTGATCGGGAGCCAGTTATCCATCACCAGGCCCGCAAACATCAGAGCGCTTCCATAGACAAACATCCACGCCGTCTTTTCCTCGGGGGTTCTCTCTGATCGGATGAAGTGCCCCGTCAGAACCCCGAACAGCGTTGTCGCAATGGCCGGGAGCGTGCTGAGAATTCCTTCCGGGTCAAATCCCGGTGCCGGCGCCCCTGACCACGTGTGCCCACTCAGAACCGTCGAATCGATATACCACGCCAGACTCCCCATCGGCTCCAGGACACCTGCACCGAACCCGGGAACCGGCACGGCTTTGACCAAGATCCAATAGACGACGAGAAAAATGACCGTCCACCGTATTTGCCACACAATTCCGGTGTACAGAACGATGAGACTCGCAATGAAATAGCAAATGCCAATTCGTTGCAGAACTCCCGGTATCCTGATTGCTGCCCAGCCGAACTGATGGCCGAAGAGAAGCCCGAAGGGGAAACCGTTGAGAAACAATCCAATAGCGAAGATGACGAACGCCCGTTGGAATGCGTGCATGAGCAGTTTCGATCGATCAGCACCCTGCTCCACGCGTTTGGAGAAGGAGAACGTCATCGCCACTCCGACGATCCAGAGGAAAAAGGGAAAGATGAGATCAGTAAATGTCCACCCGTTCCACGCCGCGTGGCGAAACGGCGGGTAGATGTAGTTCCAGGCGCCCGGGTTGTTGACCATCATCATGCCGCCAATCGTGGCGCCGCGGAATACATCAAGTGAGAGCAGACGACCGCTGCTCTTGGTAGCTACGGATTGTGCCGTGGGAAATTCCTTGTTTGAATCATCAATCGCCAATCTTCAATTGTCAATTTGCCTTTCAATCTCCGCCAGAGGCGGACCCGCCAGACTGCGCAGCGGGTCCCGCTGTTCGGGATCCCGTAAAGCGGGACTGGTGCGCCTTCCGCCAATCCCGCTCAAGAACAGCGGTTCCGCTGCTCAGAATCCCGCTCGTAAAGCGGAATCCGGAAAGCGGGAG
>CAZTKU010000052.1:0-15212 GCA_964614245.1 uncultured Ignavibacteriaceae bacterium | reverse complement strand
TTTCACATCCGATAACGCGAGGCTGAAGTTCTGTTCGATTTGCGAAAGAATGTTCAGCGTCAGGACGGTCATTGCCGTTAGAATTATCAGCAACAGCCCGAAGTTTGCAAGTACTCTCCAGTACAGTTTTGATTTTAGCATAATACCCTGATGAACGACAAAGAGTGAATAGGTTCAGCCACTAACGAGCGATGCAATTTCGTCAGGGAAGATCATATGTTTAGGTATTTTCGGATCAGCGTCAGCAGCTCCTCCGGATCCATCGGTTTGGAATAGTGTTCAGCGCAGCCAATCTCCTTGGTTCGAGCCTTATCCTCCGTCTTGGCCTGAGCTGTGAACGCAATGATGGGTATCCCTTTGGTCCGTTCATCAGCTTTCAAGATGGGCACTGCCTGCCACCCGTCCATCACCGGCATTTGCATGTCCATCAAGATCAAGTCGGGTGGCCGCTTGAAGGCCATGTCAATCGCCTCCTGGCCATTCTCTGCGGTCTCGAGCTCGACGTCCATCCTGCTGCGCGCGAGCACGAAACTCACTAGGTCCCTATTGTCTTCATCATCTTCGACAAGTAAGACGACTTTGCTCATAAAGCTCTCCTTATGATCCGGGTACCCTTATGATTATGATAATAACGTGTGCACCGGTCGTGCCTGCTATGCCAGTGCCGAAATATACTCTCGGAAATACGCCAGTTTCTCGTTCATCAGGGCTGTCAACTCCTCGTAGTCTAACGGCCGTCGGATGGCGCCCTCGTTCGGTTTCAACTCCGACGATTGCAGTTGAGCCACTTCCGCCGCTTCGCCGACGAGAATGAACGGAACAAAACTGAACTTGGAATTCGCACGCATGACATGAAGAAACCTCACTCCGCTCAGACTGTCGGGAAATTCCGTGTCACACAGTATGAGGTTCGGATTGACTTTTTCGATTTTTTCCAATGCACTCTCCGGTGTCGTGGCTTGTACAACAGCGTAGCCAGCCGATTTTAGCCGCGGAGTAGGGTCTTCCTTCGTCCCGATGGCTTTAGAGACAAGGAGGATCGTACCCTTGTATTGGTCAGCGACAAGATCAAGCAGGAACTTCGACTCGTTTTCGAGGTATTCCGCCACGCTGACCTGATAGACCTTGCGCAACCACTCGAGTGTCGAGGAGGAGCTTCGCAGAAGTTTCCGCTTTGCAATGACTTCCTTCACCGCTCGACTGTACATCTCGAGCTTGACCTCCCGTATGATGGACTGTTCCACCTCTGCAAATATGGAGAGGGAAAGAGCAAGCTCGTGGAGTGAATTAGCGGCTTTCTCCACCGGGGCACCATTCACCCAGGCCGCTTCGAGAGCTACCCGGAGCTGCTTGACTGCATTCTGGAGATTCCGCTTCGTAATCTCTTCACGCGCCCGTTTCTCTTGCTCCAGCGCCTGTGTGAGCTCTTCAATTTGGCGCCGCATCTCGATGATTTTTTCCTGCTCCTCAGCCGGTTGCCGAGCCACGGGCTGAGCGACCGCTATGGGCGCTTCTTGCGGCTTCTGTCGCTCTTTGGCAACACGAGCCGCCAACTCCTTCATCTGCTGCTCTTCAGCATCCCGAGACGCCATGACTCTTTGCGTGCGCTCATCTTCCGTGGCACGCTCCTCGAGATCTCTCCGCCTTCGCTCTTGCTCAGCGCGCGCTTCCTGTTCCCTTCGTCGTTCTTCCTCAGCCATGAGGCGCGCTTCCAGCTCTCTTCGACGCTTCTCCTCGGCCGCTATCCTTGCTTCAAGATCCCTTCCACGTTGTTCCTCCACCGCAGCCCGTGCTTCCAAATCTTTCCTCCTGCGCTCTTCAGTAGCAGCACGTGCTTCCAGCTCCCGTCGCTTCCGCTCTTCTTCAGCAGCACGCTCCTCCAATTCCTTCCTCTTGCGCTCCTCCTCCTTGCGTGTTTCTTCCTCTCTTCGTTGCTGCTCATCGGCGGCGAGACGTGCTTCCAGCTCTTTTCGACGCTGCTCCTCCGCCGCTATCCTCGCCTCGAGCTCTTTCCTGCGTTGCTCCTCCGCCAATGCTCGCGCTTCCAACTCTTTCCTTGCAACTCGATCTTCGAGTGCCCTGCGCTTCCTCTCTTCTTCGGCCACACGGGCTTCTAAGTCCTGTCGTAACCGTTCCTCAGCCAACGCACGCGCCTCCAATTCCCGCCTTCGTCGATCCTCAAGAGTTCGTGCCTCAATCTCTCGACGAACCTCATCCTCTGCCGCAAACCGCGCCTCCAATTCCCTCCGCCGTTGTTCCTCTGCAGCAACGCGTGCCTCCAACTCCTTCTGGCGCTGCTCCTCAGCAGCAGTCCTTGCTTCAAGTTCCCTCCGCCGCTGTCGTTCTGCAGCTTCCCGCTCAGCAAGTGCACGCCTCTTGAGGTTCTCAAGGGCAATTCTCTCTTGCTCCTCGCTTTGTTCCGCGGGCGACCCTTTAGGTTCTCCGCTTATCCTAGGTTCAGGATGTGGAAGCGTAGGTTTTGCGGTGAGAGTTGGGATTGTCGTTTTCGGTTGAACCGGTGGAGCAACGTGTCCCGGCGTTGTCGCCTGAGATTGGCTAACCTCCGCAGGTGGGGCTGTCAGTGGGTGGATTGCAGGTTCCTTCTTCCTCTTTTCTTCGAAATACGCTATCCGGTCTTGGAATGCTTGAATGTAAGCGTTCGATGGGTCAAGTTGCTTTGCTTTCTCGAGCTGCTGCCGCGCAAGCTCAAACTGAGACTCCTTGAGATACTTGTCAGCAGCAACGAGACATTGCCTTGCCGCGTCCTTGGCAGCATTGACCTTTGTGAGATCCTGGGACGTATTTGCGCTTTTTACTGCCACGAGTATCTAGACTCTGGCCTCGTTCACAGAAAGGCGTTCCTGAACCTTTGCTCGTCCTCTGGCTGGTATTCTCCGCACACTCCGCCACTCTCATGCACACGGCTTGGGCTCTTCCACATCTGCCCGTTCGGCCAAAAGTGCATAAAAATTGAATCAAAAGAAAGCTGAGCGACGCTGGGTCGAAAAAGGCTCGTGTAATTTTGTCGAAGAAAGGAGGTTGAGGAGGGAACCTGCGTGTGCTGCGGTTTTGCGGCCTCAGGACAACCCCTCACGCACCCCCTGTGCATCCCGTGCCTGTATGCGCTGAAGTTGCCCTTGTCGAACTCTTAAACCCGGCAATCGCCCGGGGGTTGGTCAACCCCGGGGTTTACCTTGAGACCACGCGTAATGCTGTTGAATTGTTCTGACCCGTCGGAGAACTTATCCGAAAACCGCGAAATTCCTAATACGTCAAGAGCGTAGTGTAAATGATCTCCACTGGACTGCCGTCTGAATTTGTGGAATTGCCATCCTTGTTCACGATATACAACGGGTGACTGATCCTGACTTCCATCCTCTTGAAGTAGGACTGCCAATACGATGGAATGTCCGGAGCGTATTCGTCGACGTAGTATACATACGACTTCACGAGGAATCCGCTGATACCCCCTGCGGTCAACTTCCGCTGATAGCCGTCATAGTCATCGAAATCATTGAATGTGTCGGCTGACTTAAAGAGACCCGTTGTCGGGTTCAGTGTGTCTGCTGGCACTGGAATTTGACTGTCTTCCGACCAGGAGCGTCCGCACGAGCCAAAATCCCAGGGGTACTGGGTGCCAGAACCGTCGTCGTACACGTCAAATAGCTTCGCTGATGCTTCCGCCATCAGGTCTTCAGCGATTGACGCTGATAGCTCCATTGCTTCCGTTTGGAGCGTGATCTCCGCATTCTGGTTCAGCATTCTGTTCGCGCTGATGGCAGACATGACGAGCAGCACGAACATCCCCGTCGTGATCATTGTTTGTCCCAGGTTCATGACGAATTACCCCCCTTCTGGTAATATGAACAGAGGATCATGGTGTTGAACACTTTGCCGTTCACGACTTCTTCGGAAACTGCTGCGTGACACCCTGCTGCTGCAGGCTCTTGAGGTTTCCGTTCAACGCTTCCTGCAAGCGAGCGGTGTAATTGGCGTCCGTGAAATTCCCGTGCAGGACATTCGCCATGTTCAGCATCGATTTCACCGCCGACGCGATCACGCTGTATTCCTGTTTCATCTCGGCAAAGGCTTGTGCCAGCCGCAACTGCCCGTCTTCAGTTACGAATGGCTTCAGCTCATGCTCGTGTTCCTGCATGTTCAAGGAGACCATCGAAAGTGAATTGTTCACAATCTGAGCGATGGATGCGAGCGTGCTGTGGAATGTTTCAATCGCAACAAGGCTCTTTTCGCGCTCTCGTTCGATAGCTTCCCGTCTCTCCTTCTCTTTTCTAAAGAGGTAGCGCTCGAACACCCCGTCGATCAGGATCGTGATATGCTCGATCTCGATGTGCTCCTTCCGCACGTAGTCATACGCCCCGAGCTTCATCGCCTCGACGGCAATACTCTCGGAACCCGCCGCGGTCATCATCACCACCGGAGTCTCGATTTTCTGTTCGTGCATCCACTGAAGTACATTCAGACCGGACATGCCGGGCATTTTGTAATCAAGGATGATCACGTCGAACCTCTCTTGCTGCAAGGCCTCGATGGCGCTCTCCCCCGAGTCACACGATCGAACACGATACTTCCCCGAAGAAGACAGGATCTGTTTCATGGCAATGCGGAACGAGTCGTCGTCGTCTACCACCAACAGCGACCGAATGTCCCTGTCTTGATGTGATGCGTTCATAGAGCTCTCCCGTCGTTGATTGGATTCAATTATTCTTCATCCTCCATAGTAACACTGGCGATTTCCTCAGGCGTTGTGATGCCTTTCTTGACAAGTCCCAGACCTGACATCCTGAGCGTCTGCATACCCTTCTTCAAAGCCTCCTGGCGGATCGCTTCGTCGTCCACCACATCTCCGGCCTGGAGGATCAATTGCCGTATTGTTTTAGTGAACAGCAGGGCTTCATAGATTGCCGTTCGTCCTTTGAACCCCTTGATGCAGCTGATGCAGCCAACCGGTCGATAGAACGTTGAACTCTGAATCTCCTTGTGCGTCAGCCCGAGCTTCGTGAGAGCAGCGACGTCGGGCTCCTCGATCTTCGCTTTGCAGCGCTCGCAGAGTTTGCGAACCAGGCGCTGCGCAAGAATGATGTTGATGGAATAGGCTATGAGGAACGGCTCAATACCCATCTTGTACATACGCGAGACGGCACTCGCAGCATCGTTGGTGTGGAGCGTCGTAAGCGTCAGGTGGCCCGTGTTGGCAAGCTTGACGGCAATGTCCGCCGTCATCTTATCACGAACCTCACCGACCATCACGATATCCGGATCGTGCCGCAGGATGGCCCGGAGAGCTCCTTCAAAGTCCAATTTGGGATTGAGCTTCACCTGTCGCGCGCCTTCAATGAAGTATTCAACCGGGTCTTCCACGGTGAGCACGTTCAAGGATGGATCCATGATCGTTCGCAATGCTGAAAAGAGCGTCGTGCTCTTCCCGCTTCCCGTTGGCCCCGTCACAATAATCATCCCGTACGGCTTGGTGATCGCCTTCCGGAAAGCCCCTTCGGAGTACTGATCGAAGCCGATCTCCTCGAGCTTTGTGCTGAAGGTGGGCTCCTGCAGCACGCGTATCACGATCGACTCATACTTGCTCCTGAGCTCTTTGCCGATCGTCGGTATGACCGAAACGCGGAACCTGACCGTCTTTTTGTCGATCGTAAACTGGGCAAAGCCATCTTGGGCCGAGCTGCGCTCAAAGCGATCCAGATTCATCGCCCGGTCTTTCACCACGGCCGAGACGGCTTCGGCTCGCGTCTCCGTGTTGGCATACCAGAGAGCAAGTTTACCGTCAATGCGGAAATGAAACTCCGTGCGCTTCTCGCCCCGTGGGATCACGTGGATGTCGCTGGCACCGACGCGAACGGCGTCAATGAAGATATTTTCCACCAGATCCACCAGCCCGCTGCGGTTGATCTCCTCCTCGAGAGCCTGCTCGTACATCTCGGCATCTTCCTCAAGCTCCGCGAGCGCAGAATCGCGCGCATCCGACTCGAGCGACGCATAGCTGGAGCGTCCGATGTTGACACGTTGCCAGAGATCATCCCACTGCTTCAGCTTGACGTAGCTGATCTCGAATTTCGGAAATGAGAACGACCGGGCAATCGAGTAGACTTCTCGCCGCGTGGGATCTGGGGTGATCACCCTGAGCCGCTCTGGTCGTTCGGGGTCTGCCATGTACGGCAGGACGCGAAACTCCAGCGCCAGCGTCCTCATGGCTGAAGGCAAAGCGTTCAGCTCCTTGCGAATGAACGCCAATCCCTCATCGTCAACGTTTTCGGGAGCAATCTGAAACTTTCTGAACGCGTAGTAATCAGCAATCTCATCGTACACTCGATCCCGGTCGATGTGGAGATCCTCGACGAGAACCTGGGGGAGCTTCCGACGCTTGTCGTGGCTTTCCCTGCTGATGATCTCCAGCGCAGCCAACAGCTGATCCGCCGAGATGATCTCTTTCTCAACCAGCAGGTCGCCAAACTCTCTCTTCGTTTTCTGTGCTTGCGTCGATACCGCCATGATTATTCTTTTGTGATGTAGACGATCGAATCGGGCTGAGCGGTGATGTGCTGCGGCTGGTCGCGTTTCGGCTCGATCTTGACGGTTGCCGTCTCCGACGACAGGAGAGTCAGAAATACCATCGAGACCATAATGACCAGCGAGACACCGACTTCGATGATGTTGACAAGGTTCTTCATGGCGTAGCGGTTGTCCGTTTCATAGTAATCCGCCAACTGCACGGCCGTCGCCTTCACGCTTCCCGTCTCTGCCGCTGTCCGAAAACGCGACACAACCATTTCGGGAAAGAAGTTTGTCATCTCCAGCGACTTCCAGAACTCTGTTCCGTACTTGAGCATTGTCGGAATGGCAACATTCTTGACCTGCTTCTCCAAAAACCGATTTCGGCTCGACTCCGCCGCATGTTGAATCGCGTCAATGTTCTCGCCGGTGGAATACATGATACCCAGAACACGACAGAACAGCTCCACGCTCGTGTTGCGCAGAATTCGCCCCAGATAGGGAACACGAATCATCAAACGATCAAACACCACTCTGCCATTTGCCGACAACAGCCACGCATAGAAAGCAGCCATCGCGGCCCCCATCCCCAGCACAATGAACCAGAAATTGTCTCTGAGAATATCGCTCATCTCGAGCGTCCAGGTCGTCAACGGCGGCATGGTCCCCGAAACCGGCGTCAAGAGATCCACCATCTTCGGCAGAAGGTACAGGATATAGAACGCCAGCGCTCCAATAAGGGCCAACATTGTTACCGCCGGCAGAATCATCGAGCTCAGCAGACCCTTTTTGAAGTCTGCTTGCCGCTCGACAAAGCGAGCCACGCTTTCAAAGATGGACTTCATGTCCCCGCTCTTCGAGGCAATTCCTAACATCAACGCCGTATCATATCCCAGCACTTTCCCCTGACGCAAGAAGGCGTCCCGAGAATCGACACCCTCCTTCAGGTCCTTGATGATTCCCTTCAGGGCGCTCTTGAGGTTCTTGTCCCGCACATTGCCTGCCATGATATGCAGGATCTCGTTGTAGGGGAGCTTTTGCTCCAACAGCTTTGCGCTCGTGCCGATGAACGTGACGATTTCTTCCGGGGCCGCCGAGAAGCGAATATCATAGTACCGCCGAACGCTCTGTACTTTGAAGCCAAGCTTTTCGAGCGCCGAAGTGACCTCTTCGCGCGAGTACGCGCTCTGCATTCCATCAATCGGCGTCGTGCCCCTCAGAACCCGATATGTGTAAGTCTTCTTCTTCCGGACCGAGACCTTATTCCACCCATAGGCCTCGGCGAATGACTTCGCCCGTGCACGAGCGGCATAAATTGAGGTCGACGTAATAAACCGCTGAACCGGTTTCCCGGACTGATCAATTGCCTGGATTCGATATTCGGTCGCGTTCAGTTGGGGCATTCACGCCTAACAGAAAACGAACTCTGACTTATGGCTGACCTGTTTCAACGTTCGCACTCCGATATGCTGCACCGCAGTGATGGCAGTATCGTCCTTGCGGGTGCAGAATCGCCGTACCGCATTGGTTGCACTGGCCAATCAGCTTTGTCCCGCACAAAATGCAGTAATACTGCTCCTCAAGAAAATGCGAGAAATTGCCACATTTTGGGCATAGACGATAGCGATTCAATCTTTCTGTGCCATTTTCCACGATGCGTTCCCAGAAGAAGACGAGGTCCTGTATGAAAACTCAGCGCTTGCGCTTGAGTCAACGGCTGGAAGCTGAACTACCTGAATGAGCGCTCTTGAGGTGTAGAAGGGGTGAGCAAGCAGTCATCGTATAAGAACTACGCTTTTCGTCGGATAAGCGGGTCGTTGAAGGGAAACCTAGACTCAAGCTTACGCCCCTCTTGCCTAACCCACACCTTAATAGCGGACTCGGATGTATTCAACAGGCGTTGCTCTAATCCATTGTGCACCCTTGCGAATCCATACCGGTTGCCGCAATGATGGCAAAACCGTCCATGAGGATACAGGATCGGTTTTCCACATTGCTGGCACTCCCCGACCAGCTTGGTTCCGCACCAAACGCAATAGTGCTGCTGCTCCTTTGCAAGTGAAAGGTTACTACAGTTTGGGCAGACTCGATACTCGTTAGCTCGAAGTGTAACCACGACAGCCGACTCCTTCCCCTCAACCATTCTTGACGTAATACTTCGTCACCACGTATTTGCCTCGATGAATTGACCTGAAGCTCTTCTTGACCGTGCCAGTTGCCTTTTCCGCAGTGGCGACAATCGTCTTCTTGGCCCCGCCAACCTTGACCGTAGCGGTAATCGTAAATGTAGTGCCATTCTTTGAGACCGCATAATCAGCCGAACCGCCAAGGGTTTTCTGCCCGCTTACGGACTTGGACGATAGTCCGTTGGCAAGGTCGTTCACCGCAAGACGCAATGTAGCTTCAGCCAGCCTGTCGAGCTGAACCATCTTCATCCGGCTTGATGAGGCCTTCACATAGTCGCTCTCTACCTTCTTCAGCGACAGGGAATAAATCCCCACGATCAACGAAGTGGCGCCCACCAACACAACTTTTGAACCTCCCATAAGTCACCTGTCTATAGATTTGATGGATAGATCTTAAAATCTTTTGTCGCTGTCGTAAACCCTGCCGTTGCTCCCACGACATTTTCCAGAAGATTGACTCGGACTCCAGCAATCTTAGTAGGATCTGCCGTGATCTTGTTCTTCAAATCGTAGTACTGGAAGGAAATGCTGGCAAATGTCTTCCCGACCTCAAGCGCGGTTCCCGAGTTGACACTTCGATAGAGGCTCCAGTATCCGGTTCCCGAATTAAACGCAGCATAGTACCGAACCGTCTCAGAGGTGCTATCGTCGTCAATGTCCCCGTGGAACCGAAAGTCCTGTGCGTATGCAAAGCAGAAGATGTGCGGTCCTGTGTGATTGTAACCTGCTTGCGTGAGATCATCATACATCATGTCCGCTACGATCCCTACGTGCGCCTTGGTGTTGGCGTACTTTGTTCTTTGGTAGAGAGCATCGTTCAAGTTCACCGTGAGCGTCAACATCACGATGACCATGGACCCCCTAACAAAAAGAGATTGTATAAGATCTAAGAAGATGCTCATTTAGTAAGGTATGAATTTTCGAGAGAAATCGATCGGTTCCGGCCGGAACCACACCAAGACGCGATTAACATGGCTTCAAAAACGGTGCCATCACACGCCCGCATTCAGAAAACCAACAAAACAGCACAAAAAATCAACTTTCCCGGTAACTGGGATACAGACAATCTGACTGGCTCAGAAATCACCGTAGAATCATTCCGAAAAATCCAGAATTAGAATCATCAAGTACTTCGAGGAAAGAGAGGGCTTTCCGAAAAGGAGCATCGGCAGTGGAGATGGAACGTACGAAACCGAGACGGAATCATTCTTTTTTTCGGGAATTCTCAGAATTGACTTCATTCTCCCCCGACACCCCGCCTACCTGAGGACCCTTCAGCTTGATTCCAAGGCGGGAGCACTTGTCATACAACGTCTTTTCAGGAACCCCTAGGAGCCTCGCGCTCTCCCTGACGCTCCAATTTGTCTGCTCGAGTGTCCTGTAAATTGCGATCCGCGCGGCGGACTCCTTTGCTTCCTTTTCGATTGCGGGAAGAGGTTGTCCCATCACGATCGGAGCGTTGGCTTCAACGATCTCTCTCGGAAGATGATCTGGTTCTATGGACGCGCTTGGCGAGATGAGGATCCCGCGCTGCAACACATTCTCCAGCTCTCGCACATTGCCGGGCCAGTCGTACTGCATCAACAAGTCAAGAGCAAGCGGGTTCACCTGAACGGTCGGCTTGCTGAGCGCTTTGCCGAACCGCTGCAGAAAATGCTCGACGAGCATTGGGATATCTTCCCTGTGGTCACGGAGGGGCGGCATGTGAATGGGATACACATTCAGCCGATAGAAGAGATCAGATCGAAACTCACCCCGCTCGGTCATCGAGTTGAGATCGCGATTGGTCGCGGCAATCACCCGAACATTGACCGGAATCGGGTTGGTGCCGCCGATCCGGTCAATTTCCTTCTCTTGTAGGGCGCGCAACAGCTTCACTTGCAGGTGAACATCCAGCTCGGCAATTTCATCGAGAAAGATCGTTCCACCGTCGGCGAGCTCAAACTTGCCGAGTTTTGTTTGTGTGGCTCCGGTAAAGGACCCCTTCTGGTGTCCGAACAGTTCACTCTCGATGAGCTCTTTCACCAACGACGCGCAGTTGACGGTTACAAAAACGCGCTGGCTTCGTTTGCTCGCTGAGTGGATCTCTCGCGCGACAAGTTCTTTTCCGGTGCCGGATTCGCCTGTGATCAAGACTGTCACATCGGTCATCGCGACGCGCTGGATCGCTTCGAAGACACGGTGCATCATCGGGCTCACGCCAACGATTCTTCCCGAGACACGCTCGACCTCTTCACGGAGAAGCTCATAGTCTCTCTTGAGCTCTCGTTCGGCAAACGCTTTCTCCACGATCGTCTTAAGTTCTTCGATCTTTGGAGATTTGGGAAGGTAGTGGTACGCTCCCAGCTTCATCGCCTCCACCGCACTCTCGACCGACGCGTTGGCCGTCAAGATGATGACGGGGCAGTCTGGAATTGTATCCTTCACGCGCTTCAGAACTTCCATGCCGCTTTGCCCCCCGCCAAGCATCACGTCGAGCAAGACGACATCTACCCTCTTGTTGCCCAATATGTCAAACGCCTCCGCCTCCGTTTGCGCTGTCAGAACGTTGAACGATTCCCCCATCAGCGACTCGAAGTCCTCAAGGAATGTCTTGTTGTCGTCCAATAAAAGAACCGTTCGAACTTGATCCATAGTGTTTCGCCTGCAGGCGAGCTTCCGGTAAACAGCTTATGCGGAAATACGTAACATATAATAAAGCAATAACTTGCCTAATCTGGAAGACTTTACGGCTGGAGTATTCTCAAACGTAGCAAAAACGTCGTTCCAGATGCCTCGATGCTGCTCTGAACGCACATGTCTCCATCGAACTTTCCCAAGATTTCCGGCACTTTCGCAAGATTAGCACAGCCAGAAATCCCCCGACCTACGAAAAGGTCCCCCCACTGGTGGGGAGGGACAAAAAGGCTGCTATCGTGCACCTCCAGTAGCCATCGGTCCCCGCTCGTCCCTGCGACAAAGGACAACTCTCGCCCCGCATCATCATCGGATTGACTGCTCTCGCGATCAATCAAGGCCTCAATCACTTCCGCGAATTCCGTCTCAGGAATTACCGCAGCCTGGTCCAACTCAGTGAGACGGACGGAGAACGAGATCTTTTTCCCGGCATCAGTGCTCTTCCGTCGTTCCAGGATGTTCTGCAGCACCTTGTTTGGCTTGCACTGAAATTCACTAAACAGCCGTTCTCGCATTACTCGAAATGCATCAAGAAGCCGATCGGCGTGCGCCGGGATCTCCGACTGTTGTCGCTGCAGCTCGTCTTCTGATAGCCGCGGATTCTGGCTCAATCTGTGGGCAATCTTTGCCAGTTCATCAGCGTGGATTCCGATCGCCTGAACGATTGTCGGATCGAACTGAATGATGTGAAGTTGCTGCGCAATTTTGCCGACGGCAGGATGAACCTTCTCGATGTACTCCATGAGCGCATCGCGAAACCGCTCGAATCGGGTTGAGGACGTGGCCTCTTTGAGATTGCGGCCGAAGAGCGCAAGACGGTTGATATTCATGTGAGCCCACGAGCCGTGCGAAAATGGCTGCAGGTTTACGATAATCTGGTCTTTTATCCGCTCCTCACTCATGCGTGCCGACTCCTTGAAATGCGCTCTTCGTCAACATCGCGACGATCACTCGCATTTGGGCCGAGGCAGAGGGGGTCCATGGATTGACTCAGGAGAGGTTCGGTCGGCAGCGTGACTGCGGCGAGAAGGACAGCTGTCGTGCCTGAGGAGGAACGCGCGGAGGTTCTGATACGGGGATCGTTATCCGTCACGGGTTCTTACTCAGCCATCGTTTGATCGACTGCAGGAATGCTTCCTCATTCACGATCGGCTTTGCGACGTAGTCATTAAACCCTGCTTCGAGGAATCGTTCACGGTCACCGCTAACAGCGTGGGCAGTCAGTGCGATGATGGGTTTGTTTCTCAACCGCTCATCTTGGCGAAGACGCGTGAGCACTTCGATGCCGTCCATCCCGGGCAGGGAAATATCAAGCAGAATCAAATCAGGGACGGATGTCTTGAGGGCTTCCATCGCTGCAAATCCGGTTTCAAACTCGTGTAGTGTATACAATTCGCTCAGCAGCGCCCGTACGAGGAGCCGATTATCCTTGTTATCCTCGACAAGCATGATCGATTTCATACAAATGAGTATAACAGCTTAAGCCTGAAAGTGCAAGATTGCTTGAAGTGTTGGATCTGCCGGCCCCTCAAGTGTGACATGAAGGCAAAGACGAGTAGTCTTGTTATCACAGGGAGGTGGATGCACGAACTTCAATTGGTGAGCGGCTGCTGTTTTGCGGACCCCAATGTTGTTTGTCGGGGTAAGGGCTGGTGGACGCTGAAGGATTCGAACCTTCGGCCTCCGCCTTGTAAGGGCGGCGCTCTGAACCAACTGAGCTAAGCGTCCAAAATGGTAGATCCTCTATGTGAAGGTACTGACATTTATACTTCGCTGCAATTACATTCAGATGGATTCCATCGCTCGCTGCTGCACGAGTTGCTCTCCTGCGCGTTCGGTCTCGAAGAGGGAGCCCTAAGGCCAGCATGTCAAACGAGGACTTGATCGACGTTCTGATGATCACGCCTTAGTTCCGTGAAGCTCAAGCCTCGCGCGTGAGCCTCCTGAATCTCTTGTTTCGGTCGTAAGGAATGATATCGATTATCTGTCCCCTGCCGACTCTCAGTTTTATGTTTTGCCAGAACTCCACAGTGAAGAGATCTCGATGTTCTGCGTTGAATATTCCTCTCAACGGTTCAGGGATACCGATGAAGGTGTCCATTTCATCCATGAAGAAGTCATTAGGCTCCGCAAAAATCCAATCCTCCTCCAGTTTCATCTCTTCGTATTCGTCTCTCGGCTCGGGTTTCGTCTTAAAATTCGCGTTCTCAAGCGGGATGACATCGTCATAGTCATACAAGACGACCCTGTTCCCTTCGGTCACTCCATAATTCCATGTATGAAAGAGATCGGCCGGAAACAACCCTGTTGCTGCAAGGTCCTTTATGAAGTATCCAAAATCGATGACGACCTGGCGGATGGAGCTTGGATCCTTTTCTTCCAGAAAATACATCGGCAGGGGTGTTACCTTTCTTTGCAGATAAAGATGATCGACGATGACATATCCATCCTTGACCGTGATCGTATTTTTCGCGGCCATCTCAAATTCTCTTAACAATTCCCTGGAGTACCTCTTGACCTTGAATCTGATGTTTTCGAATTCCTGCGTATCCACAAGCCTCCCCACCCGATCGCGGTTAGAGACAAATTTGTATCTGTATTTCACTTCAGATTTGTCAATAGTCTTCTCTGTGATATTACTGGATCTTACGAAACACGGTCTGTCCTTGATCACCTTAAGAACGTAATCATAATTGGGCAATGTGAACACGATCATCACCGCGCCCTCTTGTCCGGGTGCAATGACAAACTGCTCCTTCGAGATGTGAACAAACCTGTGCAGATCTCGATAGAATTGTGTCTTCCCATGTTTGTAGAATCCGATCGCATTGTACAAATCGGGGAGAGGTTTGTGTGGAAGAATTGAACTTAAGAAGACAACAAGTTCATTTGGCACCTCAACCTCAACCTGAAAATATGAATACGCAAAGCCAAAGATGTTGTTGGCATCGGCTTCTTGCAGTAAGGTCGAATCGATGTGAATTCCGGATTCGTCGTTATAGAGGGGTATGATGACCGGATATACTTGAGAATCAACAACAATCCTGCCCACAATGTAGGCTACTTTGTTTCTGTAAAAGCATGGCTTGAGGATCTCTATCGCGTAGCTCTTGTTGTTCCTGATGATCGGCCATAGAAAGAGATCTACTTCGCTCGCTACAAACTCGAGATCACGCTCGATGTTTTCATAGTCTTCGCTGAACGCATGATCTTGCAGAATTTTCCTGATGAGCTCTTTGGCGTTTTCTACCCGTTTGTACGTATGGACGATGGGCGATCCTTGCTTGTTGCTCCGCGGTTTGGTCTCCAAATAGAAGAATTCGACCTCTCTATCTAATCCAACCGTGTTGAGCAATTTTCTCGTAACTGAGTTGAAAAAGGTCTCGGCGATATCTTCGTTGCATCGTTCTGAAATAAGCTGAGAATAGATCTGTTTGATCTCTATCCAGATTAATCGATCATTAGCACGCTTTCCGAGTATTCCCTCAATCTGAACTGATATTTGAGAGAGAACCTTTTCGTACAGAGTGAGTCTTTCGACAGCGTCCCTTCGTCCCCCTATCCAATCTCTCTGTTCAAACCTGCCTTTCGCTCGCCTCGTGATGATCATGAACTCTGCGAGATAAGAATCGAATACTCGAACGATGAGGTTTGCCACCTTATGTTTGACATCGGTGCTATTCATCGGAGTCATCGTCGATTATCCACGGAAGCCTAGGAGAATGCTGAAAGACAAAAACGATAACCGCCACCAAGACACCCCGCCCGACCGCCGGTCAGACCTTATGTTAAGCACGTAAGCCTCGCGCGCAAAATGTGTATATTTCA
>CAZTKU010000051.1:0-15775 GCA_964614245.1 uncultured Ignavibacteriaceae bacterium | reverse complement strand
AAAAAACCGAGAGTTTCACCGGAACGAAGTTGAAAGGAAGCACCAACCTGTCACTCTCTAGCTGACTCTAACATTTTTTCTCGCTATATTCGTTCCAAGGCCATGAGAGACATATCAAAGAAAACGAAGACGCTCCGGACTGCTTCCGCGACGGCGGTGTTGAAGGTCAGCCCGGAGACCATTGCGCTGATTCGGGGAAACAAGATTCCAAAGGGAGATCCCTTGCCGGTGGCGAAGGTCGCCGCAATACAGGCGGCAAAAAACGCCAGCCAGATCATCCCCTATTGCCATCCCTTGCCGATTGATTTCGTGGATTGTCGATTCGAGTTGGGATCGGAGACCATTGAGATTACAGCAGAGGTCAAGGCAGTCTACAAGACCGGCGTCGAGATGGAAGCGCTCACGGCTGCTACCGTGGCAGCACTGACCATCTACGATATGGCAAAAGCGGTCGACGAATCGATGGAGATCGTCAGCGTCAGGCTCCTCAGCAAAAAAGGAGGAAAGTCGGACTTCAGCGACGTGCTTGATAGACCCCTGCGGGCAGCCGTTCTCGTGGCATCTGATTCGATCGCGGCAGGTAAGAAGGAGGATTCGTCTGGCCGCCGTATTGTCGAGAGGCTGAAGGCTATAGGGACAGAAATCGTCGACTACAAGGTCATTCCAGACGACGCGGAGCAGATACGACAGAACCTTCTTCGCTACGCAGACGATCTGAAGGTCGATTTGGTCATGACGACTGGTGGAACTGGGCTGAGTCCCAGAGATGTTACTCCCGAAGCAACGGCAGCTTTGCTCGAGAAGCAGGTACCCGGAATCACTGAGTTTGCTCGAAGCTACGGAGAAGATCGGACACCGTATGCGATGTTGTCTCGCGGGATCGCGGGTGTGAGAGGCAAGACGATCATCGTCAACCTCCCCGGCTCGAAGAGAGGTGTCGAGGAATCGCTCGATGCGCTGCTTCCAGGACTCTTGCACGCCTTCAAGATGCTGTGGGGTGGAGGGCACTAGGAGAATACTGTCGATGAGAGCAACGATGCGATTGGCGAAACGAATTTTTGCGTGGCTCGCTTTCTCTTCTCTCGCCCTTCAGTTTTCGTACGCGCAAGAATCCGAGGAGTTCCAGCTCAAACAGCTGAGGCTCTCAGAAGCTCAACGCTATACGACACTCGCGCGAGCATCTCAACGCGCAACTCCGGGGCAGGAAGGATTTGATGTAACGTACTACAAGCTCGACCTCCGTCTCTCCACCTCTCCGAACAACCTCACCGGTTCAGTCACGATGGTCGCCACATCTATCGTCGGTAGTCTCAGTTCTATCACGCTGGACCTGATGAACTCAATGACCGTTGATTCGGTCCTAGTGGCAAATGTTCGATCGAACTTCACACAACCGCCACGGGCTTCTGGGACTGCTTCGAGTTTCAGCATCAGCCTCAACCGATCATATGCGCGAGGTGAGGTTATCGCGACCTCAGTCTACTACCACGGCGTGCCGGGGAGCTCAGGATTTGGTAGCTTCAAGTTTGACTCAACAGGAGGCAAACCGTGGATATGGTCGCTGAGCGAACCCTACGGATCAAAAGACTGGTGGCCAAGCAAAGATCATCCCGGTGACAAAGCAGACTCTGTAGACGTGTGGGTCACATGCGATGGCAGCTTCAAGGTTGGCTCACAAGGGAGGCTCGTTGACGTCGTGCAGAATCCCGATGGCACTAAGACGCACAAATGGCAGCATCGTTTCCCCATCGCGACGTACCTTGTCTCCATCGCGGTGGCGAATTATTCACAGGTCTCCGGTTGGTTTCGATACTCACCTACCGACTCAATGCTCGTTCTGAACTACTGTCTTCCGGATTTCCTGAGCTCCGCGATAAGCTCCATTCCCCAAACTGTTGACATGCTCAGGATCTATTCGGATCTCTTCGGGCTCTATCCTTTTTACACTGAGAAATACGGTCATTCTCAGTTTGGATGGGGTGGAGGGATGGAGCATCAGACCATGACGTCCTTAGGTAACTTTGGCGAAAACCTTGTTGCCCACGAGCTCGCCCACCAGTGGTTTGGCGATATGATCACGATGAGGACCTGGCCCGACATCTGGCTGAATGAGGGCTTTGCCACGTATTGTGTTGCGCTGTATCAGGAGAGGAAGTATGGTCAGTCGGCGTACCGGTCATATATGAATGGTCAAATCAGCTCTGCGCGATCGGCAGTCGGGTCGATCTCTGTTCAGGATACGTCAAATGTCAGCCGCCTTTTCAATGGCGCCCTCGTCTATTCAAAGGGAGCAACAGTTCTTCACATGCTCAGGCACGTCATGGGGGACTCGCTCTTCTTCAGGGCAATGCACCAATACGCGAGCGACCCCCAGTTCCGGTTCAAGACGGCTTCCACGAGGGATTTCCAGGCAGTCTGTGAGAAGATTCATGGCAAAAGCCTGGCTTACTTTTTTGACGAATGGATCTACGGTGAGAAGTATCCGAGATACCAATACCAGTGGGAAACGATCCAAGATGAGTCTCGGTATAGGGTGAGGATGACGATCAGTCAAACCACAGGGACAAGCACTCCTGTCCTTTTTGCTATGCCGCTGGATGTTCGGTTAACCGGTGTCGGGCTTGACTCAACGATCACGGTCTTCAATGATACCCAGAGCCAGACGTTCATGTTCAGCCTCCCGATAGAGCCGAGCGCCCTCCAGCTTGACCCAGACAACTGGATTCTCAAGGATGCCTCGAGTGTTCTCGCAAAGGAGTTTACGCTTCTTCAGAACTATCCCAATCCATTTAACTCTTCAACAGTTATTCCGTTCGAATTGCCGTCGGCTTCGGCCGTTCGGCTTGAAGTCTTCAACTCCCTGGGCGAGCTCGTGCAAACCCTCGCTTCACACAAGATGTATGAAGCGGGACGACACGCTGTGCAATTCTCTCCCATCAATCGGGATGGGACACCGCTGCCTTCAGGAGTCTACTACTGCCGTCTGTCCGTCTCCGGAGCGCCCCTTCAAGTTCGAAAGATGGTCTACCTGCGCTGAGCGGGTCTCTCAGTGGTCTCATCGCCGCTTCCGCGGAGTCGCGTCGCGCTCGACAAGACTCTCTTCCGCGCTCGCCTTTGTATTGATTAAGATCGCGGTTCGTGGTATATTGAAGGCCGACAACCGGAGCATTATACCTCACATAATCTAGCGAACAACAGAGTTGCCTAAGCGCACCGACATCAAGTCCATCCTCATCATTGGTTCAGGTCCCATCGTCATCGGTCAAGCATGTGAATTTGATTACTCCGGCACGCAGGCCTGCAAAGTGCTGAAAGAGGAAGGCTTCCGCGTTGTCCTCATCAACAGCAATCCCGCCACAATCATGACTGATCCCGATCTTGCCGATGCGACGTACATCGAGCCGATCACGCCGTCGTTCATCGAACAGATCATCGCGAAGGAGCGTCCGGACGTCATTCTCCCCACCATGGGGGGGCAGACTGCGTTGAATGCCGCTGTAGCCTTGGCAGAAAGCGGCGCGTTGAAGACCTATGGCGTTGAGTTGATTGGGGCGAAGCTCGAGGCGATCAAGAAAGCTGAGGATCGCGAGCTCTTCCAGAAGGCGATGAGAAATATTGACCTGGAGACGCCACGGGGGAACTTCGTGCACTCACGGGAGGAAGCTCTCAAGGTCGTCGAAGAGATCGGCTTGCCGCTGATCATTCGGCCGTCGTTTACTCTCGGCGGAACAGGCGGCGGGACGGCATACAACATGGAGGAGTTCCGTGAGAAAGTTGAGCACGGATTGGGAAGCAGCCCCATCCATCAGGTTCTCATCGAACAGTCGGTCATCGGTTGGAAAGAATACGAACTTGAGGTGATGAGGGACCTCAAGGATAACGTCGTCATCATTTGTTCGATCGAGAACTTTGATCCGATGGGAGTTCACACGGGGGATTCGATCACCGTTGCTCCGGCTCAGACACTCACGGACAAAGAATATCAGACGATGCGTGACGCCGCAAAAAAGATCATTCGGGAGATTGGTGTTGAAACGGGTGGCTCGAACATACAGTTCGCGGTGCATCCGGACACTGGCAGAATGCTTGTCATTGAGATGAATCCACGTGTGTCGCGATCGTCGGCCCTCGCATCCAAGGCGACGGGATTCCCTATAGCGAAGATCGCGGCAAAGCTTGCCGTCGGGTACACGCTGGATGAGATACCGAACGATATAACGAAAGAGACGCCTGCCTCCTTCGAACCAACAATTGACTACTGTGTGGTGAAGATTCCGCGCTGGGATTTCGAAAAATTCAAGGGTGTTGATGATACCCTCGGGGTGCAGATGAAGTCGGTCGGCGAGGCGATGGCGATCGGCCGGACATTCAAGGAGGCGTTTCAGAAGGCCCTCCGCTCCCTCGAGCAGGGGCGCTTCGGTCTCGGAGCCGACGGTAAAGATGTTCTCGATGTTCGGGGGCTCTCTCTCAACAAACGTGACGAGTGGAAGAAGAAGGTGCTCGATCGTCTGAAAATGCCGAAGCCGGAAAACGTTTTCTACCTGCGCTATGCGTTTCAACTTGGGGCGACGGTCGAGGATCTGTTTCAGGTGACGAAAATCGACCCATGGTTTCTTTACAATGTCAAACAAATCGTTGAATTTGAGGAGGAACTTCTCTCATTCAATGCCTGACAGCACGAGGTAGAAATGAGGGGAAGGTATTATGAAACACGATGATCGAGCATGTCAAAAGAACCTGGGGCTCATTCTCGCGCCAGCCTTCCTGGCCTTGGCTTTGGCAGGGCAAAGCTTTGGTCAAGCCCTGGTTCCCTCCGATCGGGAGGAGCTGCTGAAAGGACTTGGAATGGGAATGGCCTCTTATGCTGAGGAAAATGGCTATCCCGGGCCAAAGCACACGCTTGAGCTGAAGGATCAATTGGGATTGACTCAGGATCAATTGAAAAAGACGGAGGCTTTAGAGAAGGTCGTGATGAGCTCTGCAGCGGCAAAAGGACAGGAAATCATTCAGGCGGAGGAAGAGTTGAATAGGCTTTTTGAGGCGGGGACTATGAATGAGAAGTCGCTGCGCTCAAAGCTCGAGCAGGTCGCGATGCTCCGTGCCGACCTCCGGTTCATCCATCTGCAGGCGCATCTCCGCATGAAGCAGATTCTCACTGCGGATCAAATTCAGCGGTACAAAGAGTTCAGAGGGAATGAGGGCAAACGCGAAAACTAAGGGCGTTCACACGAGGGTCACAAGGGAGATTCTCCTGAAAGCCAAGCAGTACGGCTTCTCTGACCGGCAGCTCGCATTTCTGTGGGGCACGACAGAGAAGGCCATCCGGCACCTCAGGAAGGCATTCGGAATCATCCCCGTTTACAAGACCGTGGATACCTGCGCGGCCGAGTTTGAGGCGCATACGCCGTACCATTACTCCACGTACGACCAGGAGAATGAGTCAATACGCAGCGATAGGAGGAAGGTAATCATCCTCGGCGGCGGGCCGAACAGGATAGGGCAGGGCATCGAGTTCGATTACTGCTGCGTGCATGGCGTCTACGCTCTTGCCGAAGAGGGGATCGAGACCATCATGATCAACTGCAACCCGGAGACGGTCTCGACCGATTACGACACGACCGACAAGCTGTATTTCGAGCCACTCACGCTGGAAGATGTCCTCAATATCTATGAGCACGAACAGCCCGAGGGCATCATCGTGAGCTTTGGCGGGCAGACGCCGTTGAAGATTGCCAAGGCTTTGGAGGAACAAGGTGTTCGCATCCTCGGGACCTCGCCGGAGGGCATTGACCTGGCAGAAGATCGTGAGCGGTTTGGCGCTCTCCTCCGGAAGCTGAAGATCCCTCACCCGATGTACGGCACGGCATATTCCGTGAATAATGCCGTGCTGGTCGCTGATCAGGTCGGGTATCCGGTTCTCATTCGGCCTTCCTATGTATTGGGCGGCCGGGCGATGGAAATCTGCTACACGAGCGACTCCGTCCGCGAGTATATGAAAAAGGCGGTGGACGTCTCGCCCGAGCATCCAGTCCTCATCGATAAATTTCTCGAAGACGCATTTGAATTCGACGTCGATGCCGTAGCGGATGGAAAGGACGTCCTTATCGGTGGCGTGATGGAGCACATCGAGGAGGCAGGGATTCATTCGGGTGACAGCGCGTGCGTCATTCCCCCGTATATGATCTCAGAAAAAAACCTCGAGGAGATCAAGGCGTATACCGTCAGGCTTGCGAAGGCTTTGAAAGTGGTCGGACTGATCAATGTGCAATACGCGATGAGGGATGGTGTCGTGTATGTGCTGGAGGTGAACCCCCGAGCGTCACGAACCGTTCCGTTTGTGAGCAAAGCGATCGGACTTCCTCTTGCCAAGATTGCAGCAAAGATCATGATCGGCCGTACCCTCGAGGATCTTGGAGTCAAGGATTTCGACTACCAGAAGGTCAAACACATCTCGGTCAAGGAAGCCGTATTTCCATTCGCGAAGTTCCCGCGCGTTCCAATTTTCCTCGGGCCAGAGATGCGTTCGACGGGCGAAGTGATGGGGATTTCCATGGCGTTCGGGGGAGCGATCGCCAAGGCTCAAATGGGGGCAGGAAATACTCTGCCGACCGAAGGAAGGGTCTTCATCAGTGTCAACGACAGCGACAAGAACGACATAACGCTCACTATCGTGAAAGACTACATCAGGCTCGGCTTTGCCTTCGTTGCAACCGAGGGCACCGCCCAATTCCTGCGATCGCACGGTATCGAGTGCGAGAAGGTTTTCAAAGTCAATGAGGGAAGACCGAATGTCGTCGATCTCATCAAGAATGGCCAGATCCAACTTGTCATCAATACTCCTCTTGGTGAGGTCTCACGCTACGACGAGTACGCCATCGGCTGGGCAGCAATAGAACAGAAAGTGTCTTTCATAACTACCCTGTCGGCTGCAGCGACTGCGGTGAAGGGAATAGAGGGACAGAAAAACCACGAACTTGATGTAAGGAGTCTTCAAGAGTATCAGAAAGAGATTCAAGTCTGACAGAAGAGTCCATACCTCCGTATCAATCACGCCTTAGGACCCACCTTTTTGCATCTGTCAACGTCTAATAGGTGATCGGGCTGTCTGCTGATCGCTCCATTCTTTAAGTTCTATTCGATTTCAGGGTTGCTCTGAGAGTTGGCCAAAAAGAGCGCATTCTCATCATCGGCAAAAAGTTAGGTCTGACTGACCGAGACCTTGACTTCTACCCTGTATTACGCTAAATTAGAGCGTTAAGTAGATCATCTCAAACAATACTTTAAGCCTGGAGGCTTAGTTGTTTGGAATAATAATGCGCAAGTTTGCGCGCAAGGCAAGGCTTGGGATTCCCCTGTTATTTGTTCTTCTCGGGTCTATGCTCTGCCTTGAACAGAGAACTCTCGCTCAAGCAAACCCGCCTTCTGCCGTAAATGTTGCCGAGGAGCAAGACTATGCTTTTGCGTACGGTCTGTACAAAGACGGTCTCTTTCAGCTCGCGAGTGAACAGTTCCAGCGTTTCATCCAACAGTATCCCCGAAACATCAAAGTTCCTGATGCTTCATTCTTGAAGACAGAATGCCAGTTTCAACTCGAACAGTACGATGCTGCCGAGAGAGGTTTCTTAGCTTTCCTTCAGCATTTTCCTTCTTCGAATCTCGCCGACAATGCGTACTTCCGTCTCGGAGACACCTATCTCAAGCTCAAGAAGACTCAAGAGGCCATCTCCACATACAAGGCGGTGCTGGAAAAATTCAGTGAGAGCAGGCTAGCCGGAGAGGCTGCGTACTGGATTGGCGAGGCCTACGTCAAGGACGAAGACTACGACAACGCGATAAAATACTATACGCTTTCCTATGAGCATTACCCGAACAACCGTGTGCGGGACTATGCTGTATATTCGGCGGCGTGGACACACCAAAGGAAAAGCGACTACGCAAGAGCTGCCAACGGGTATCGATTGCTGCTCAAGGAATTCCCACAAAGCGGTCTCGTCGCCTCAGCCAAGGTCAGGATCGGTGAATGCTATTACTATGTGAAAGACTACGCTCGGGCGATCGACGAACTCACGGCCGCGAAGCCGACGATCGAATCACCCGAACAACGGGGTGAAGCTGACTACCTGCTCGGGGAGTCGCACTATCACCTTAACGAATTCGATCAAGCTCGAAAGCAGTATGAAGCGTTCCTGGCCAACTATCCAGATCATAAGCTGAGAAGAGAAGTAATCTATGCGCTCGGTTGGACCCTCTTGAAGCTGAAGGACCTTGGCGCGGCAGCGGAGATGTTTGGCAAACTGGCAGGAGGCGGAGATGCGTTGGCGCACGCAGCGCTGTACCGGAAGGGGGTTGCCGAAAAGCTCGCGGGAAAGCGAGAAGAGGCAATGAAGACATTCACCAGAGTCTATACCGACGAGGCGAAAGGGGAGTACGCGGACAACGCTCTCAATGAGGTCGGGCTCCTGCACTTTGAGGCGAAGAAGACGTCTGAGGCAAAGGTATTCTTTGAACGTGTGACGACGGAATATCCCACGAGCGACGTTCTTGCGGAAGCCTATCAGTTGCTTGGGGAGTGTCTGTATGCTGAATCGAACTACGAACCCGCACGCTCCGCATTTGAAAAGGTGCTCGCTCAGCCCCAGGCCTCCTTCGAGCTCAAGGTTGCTTCAAGCTACAGAATTGCATGGTGCCTGTACAAACAGAGTCGTTTCAAGGATGCGGCTGTACAATTCTCGATGTTTGTTTCAACCTACCCAAATCATCCACGCGCCGCGGAGGCCACCTATTGGCTGGCCGAATCGGAGTACCGGTCTGGGGATTATCGTGGCGCATTGAACCACTATAAGACTGTTGCTCAGTCGCCGCAGCACGAGCAACGAGACGACGGGATGTACGGAGTGGGTTGGTCATATTACAGGCTTAACGACTTCGTGAACGCCATCGCATCGTTCGAGCAACTGGTCATTGCATATCCTAACGGCAAATATACCTTCGATGCCCGCTTACGACTGGGTGATTGCTACTTCCAGCAGAAGGATTACAGGAAAGCTGCAGGTTCCTATCGCACGGTCGTCCGATTGTTCGCAAAGAACGAAGGCACGGACTACGCTTACTATCAGCTTGCACAGACGTACGTTCGATCGGGCGATCACGAGCAAGCATCGCAGCAGTTTTCTGCACTGATGAAGGGATTTCCCCAATCCTCATTGGCCGACGATGCGCAGTATGCCCTTGGCTGGATCCAATTCCAGAAGAAGGAATATCTTACGGCGATTAAGGAATTCCAGCTTGTCATAGCCAATTATCCAGAGAGCGAAATCGTCCCGCGCGCGTACTATAGCGTTGGCGATGCTTACTATAACCTGCAACAGTACGCGGCGGCCGAGAAGTCTTACCGGGAAGTTATCCAGCGATTCCCAAAAAGCAGCTACGTCTCAGATGCCGTCGCGGGCATTCAGTACTGCCTCACCGCTCAAGGGAAAAAACGGGAGGCTCTGGGGGTAATCGATTCGTACGTCACGGAGAATCCCGGCTCCGCAAACGCAGAGCAGCTTTCTCTGAAGAAGGCGGATCTGCTCTTCAGTCAGAAGCAATTTGATGATGCTGTTCAAGAATATCGCACGTTTCTCGAGAGATTTCCGCGTTCGGCTCAACGTGCAGTCGCCCTCTATTGGCTGGGCAGGAGTCTGGCCGAGTCCGGCAAAACCTTGGACGCTGCAGGAGTCTTCGAGCAAGCGGCTGGAACAGCGGGAGTCTCTGAGAACATCCTGTCAAGCTCTCTCCTGGAAGCTGCCGAGATCTATCGAAGCCAGAAGAAATATGATCAGGCGTTTGTCGTCCTAACGAAGGCTGAACGGGAGCTTGCGAAGACCGAATCTGCCCCGATCGTGGCCTACTTGAAAGGGATGGTCTTTTGCGACAATGGGGCAAATGAAGAAGCAAAGGCCCAGTTCGAATATGTGATCTCAAGGTATCCTTCGACAGTGCAGGCAGATAGAGCGCGTGTCGGTTTGGCAAGAGTCGAGTTGCGTGAGCGGGATTATGCTTCAGCCCAGACTCTCGCGCAGAAGGTGGCAACGTCTCGCGTCGACGAGGTTGGCGCGGAAGCTCAGTATCTCAGCGGTGCGGCCTATGCGGAGAACGAGGAATGGCAAAACGCCGTCACGGCGTTCCTGCGCGTTCGATACGTGTTTCCTGGACAAGAGGAGTGGCTCGCGAAGGCTTACCTCGGTCTCGGTCAAGCTTACGAGGAACTGAAGGATTCTCAGAAGGCGAAGGAAGCTTATCAGAATGCCCTGAAGCTTCAAAAGGAAGGGGATGTGGCAATTGAAGCTTCCCGTCGGTTGAAGGCTCTTGAGGAGATGTGAAACTGAAGAGGCGCGTCCGATATATCGCGATTGTCGTTGTCGCGTTGGCATTCTCCTCCTTCGCACAGGTGAAAGAGAAGGTTCCGGCAAAACCGCAGCCGCAGGAGCAACAACTCGAGATCCCTTTATCCCCTGCGGAATCAAAGCCGCCAGGTCAACGGACAGAGACACAACGATCCTCCAGTTTGCCGAAGATCGATTTGCCAGAGTTCGTCATTACGGGAATAGCTTCGATTGATTTGCCCGGGGTGGAGAAGGAACCTCCTGACGAAAACGATGTCTGGCTTCCCAGAATCCTTCATGATGCCGCGGGTGTTGCGCGGGATCGGAACACGATTGAGGTCGCTGTTCAAGAAAAACGGAGCGTGCTTCAGGTGCATTCGCCTGTTTCGAACGGCAAGATCGAAGCGAGCCTCGGTACGCACTTCACGCCGAGAGTCGGGTTTTGGCTCGGGCAGCTTCAGCAGGACTATTGGTATCGGGCTGATTTGCAGTATCGATCGACAAAAGGCTTTGCGCAGTACACGAACAGGTCGGGAGGACTATTCGTTGCGGAAGGAGGTATGCCATTGCAGTCAACCTCTTCTTGGCTGGATAGGGCAATCGTCGGCGGAAATCTCGATTATGGGAGCGAGACTTACCGCTTCTTCGGATCGAGCGATCCTTCTCTTACTCGCACTGTTGCACAGTTTTCTCTCGGCGGAAGTCTCACCTCGTCTTCAGGGAGTCCGCTCGACTACACTGCGGCGCTCGCATTCAAGAGTCTTTCAGTCTCCGATTCGTCCGCAAAGACGACCGAGAATCGGTTTGACCTCGCTTTGGAATCGCGGTTTTCGATAGCTTCAGCAGCAATGGTAGGACGGGTTCAAATCGCCACAGCATCTCTCTCCGGATCCTCGAGCGGCTCGCTGCCGTTCGTTGATGTGAGTGTGGCTTCGCAGAGAATCTGGTGGAATGATTTTTTTGCGGACCTCTCGGCCCATTTCTACTACGCAAAAAGCAATCTCGATCAGAGACTCTCCAAGGTCTACCCGCATATCGGCCTCGGTTATGTCTTGTTCGGCAACTCCAGCCTGAGCCTCACGTATCGGGGCGAGGTCGAGTTTGCCACGCTCTCCTCCTTTTTGAAATCGTGTCAATATCTTTCATCATCGTCTCTCCTTCGAAACGCGGACGTCCGGGCCGATATCGCTGGTGCGCTCGAGACGGATTGGAATGAGGTTTGGCGGACGAGGTTTTCGGCCCGATATCGTTCAGTTCGGGACTATGCACTGTTGTCAGAACTCGTGCCGCCCGGAATTTGGTCGATGGTGTATTCCGGCTCAACGACGCTGACCACCTATGCGGTGGACGTATTTGCGAAGTTCAATTCTAATGATTATTTTGGAGTCAGTGCTGCCCTGAATTCTACGGAATGCTCCGTGACGCAGGATAAAATCCCGTACATGCCGGATCTTGAAATTACGGGGGTGCTTGCGCAGAGCATTGTGCCGGGCTGGAGTGTTTCGCCCTGGATGAGATTTGTTGATCGGCGGCGGGTCGATGTTTTCGGAGGAAAGAGCATCCCGGCTTACCTGCTCCTGGGGTTGCGAACGGAGTACGGTTTGCTTCAGAGGGTTAACATCTTCGTTGACGTCCAGAACATCACCGACCGAAGGTTTGAGGTCTGGCGCGGATATCGGGCAGACCCATTCATGATTTCTGCCGGTGCGAGCTATCGATGGTGAATGAACATACTGAAGTCAACATGTTATCGCATGATCTCCAACATACAAGGAGGACCTAGCAATGCCAGATCTCAACCTGCAAGATGAAGAGGGCTCACTGGATAACCTTGAGAGTTCGGGGGGCGAAGAGGCAGCGCCAACGGAGGAAGAAGGGGAAGCGAAACCGAAAAGCTCGGCGCTCATGGTGATCATTGTGGTGCTCGCGGTCCTGATCGTCGGAGCAGGAGGAGCCTATCTCTTGAACAGGCTTGGCGTGATCAAGCTGTGGGGCAAGAAGGCGGCCCCGGATGTCGTGCAGATCCAGCAAGAGCCAACCTCGGCTGAACAGCAGGCAGGAACAGCGCAGGATACCACGGGAGTGTCGATGATCGAGACACCTCCACTTGGGGACACCAAGAAGCCAGGCGGCAAGACGACGAAAACCGCAGTAAAACCGTCGCAGCCGGCAAAAGAGATGCCGGTGTCAACGGGGGCCCCGAAGCTTGGTGAAATGAAGGGGGAATACACTCTCCAGGTTTCTGCGTGGCGTGACAAGGAGACAGCGGACGAGATGGTCAAGAGGCTTGAGGAGGCAGGATATCCGGCGTTCGTGGAGGAGCGACCATATAAGGACGGAACTTGGTTTACCGTTCGCGTGGGGCGCTATGGATCCCGGAAAGATGCCCAGCTTGCTGTCGAGAGCTTCGCGCTGGAGCTCAAGTCCAGTTACTGGATCGACAGAGTCAAGAGCAGATAACGAATTCGGACCATCACTCGCGAAGGAGCGCCTGGAAGCTCCCGACGAAGCATGCTCGGTCGATCGTTGATGGGGTGGCTCATTGCGCTTGTTCGCTGGACCCGCTGGCGTGACGCGCGGCGCGGATGGACGATTTCGTTGAATTGATTCTCACGACGGCAAAGAGGAGATGAGAGAGAAAATGATGGAGCAATTGCTCATTCGAAGGACGTGGCCGGCATACGGTGCCATCGAGCTCATGAGGAGCTATAGGCCCAATTTGCGGCGCGGTCTCGTTTTTTCGGTTGTTCTTCATCTGTTTCTCGTCGCTACCTTCTGGGTGACCGTCACTCGTGAACTTAACGAGCCATCGCCACGCACGGTGCAAATCTCCCTTTACGAGGAACTACCGTCGAGACTGGGACCCGCGCCACCTGAATTTGGATTGAAAGCTCATCCCATCGTGATTCGTTCAGATGCGGCTACTGGAAGTGGGTCGACTCCCGTTCGTCGTCCATCATCAGGTTGGGTCACGAAGAAGGCCAACTCACAACCGCGGGCCCTCGGTCAGGGTCTCGGTGATCTACCATCTGCGATGCCGAACGACAAGATCAACGCAAACAGTCTCGCGCCTCTGGAGCCTGATGCTGCATACGATCGCAATGATGCTGTTGGCGGCGGGAACAGGAATAATGTGAACACTGTGCGTGGTGGGATTCCGGTCATGGGACGCAGCGGCGAATCTCCAAGTGGTCCTGCGTCTTCAGGCATCGGGTCGGCTGCGAAGCCTGCACCCGGTCTCTATGGTCAGGGTGGGAGGGGGGGCTCTGACTTTTTTGGGGACGGCAGCGGTGGAGGAGTCGGCTACTCGATGAAGTGGCTGCAGGGAGGAACGAGAAAAAAGGTTGCAGGGGACTTGCCGAAGTATCCAGACGGGGTCAAGGTAGAAGCAGAGATCAAGTTGCTGGCAGTTGTCGGTCCGAAGGGTTCTATTGAAACCCTCCAGCCTGCGCAAAAGGGAAACCCTCGCCTCGAAGAAGCAGCGATGAAGGAGGTCCGCTACTGGCGGTTCGAGCCACTGAGACCTTCTCAACCTCAGATCGATCAGAGGTGCGAAATAGTCTTCCTCTTCACGTTGAAGTAGAAGCTCCAATCCCCTCGCGTTGAAGCATTTAGATCAATTCCCCTAGCATTTTACTTCGCATTTTTCTCTTCATCCTCTTTTGCATTTCCTTCACCCTTTTCGGATCTCAGGTACAAGTAGTAGAAGGCGACTTCCCCAAGAGTTAGGATGAGGAGCGAAATCGTGTCTCTGCTGATCTCCTTTCTCAGCGTTTGGAGAAAGTGCGACTCCGTCTGACCGTAGTACCAACTGATGAAGAAATCGGGGGTAAACAGAAGGTTGGTGAGCATCGTCGCTATCGTCCATCCAACGGCGAAGATAATCGCCATGAAAGCAATGGCGAGCAATCCTTCGCTCCAACCACCCTGCCTGCTCCATTTCACATAGGCATACCAGGCAGCAATGGCGTGAAGTCCGAGAATAAATGCAGAGACCATGGTGTGATTATTGAAGCAACAGGGGAAGGCGGCTTGGCTTCAACTCGGCTGTTCGGCGATCGCGGGCTGGCCTCATCCCGGCCAGCGACCTCGTTTGCCTAGTACGCACCCTTTCCGAAGATGACGGCACGGATGGTCTTGAGGATGATCTTCAGGTCGAACACAATCGACCAATTCTCCACATAGTAAACGTCGAACTTTGTCCGTTCCTCGATGGGAGCATTGCCCCGCAGTCCGTTGACTTGTGCCCACCCTGTCATTCCTGTCTTCACTCGATGTCGGTCGAGATATCTCGGTACTTCTCTCTTGAATTGCTCAACAAAGTGTCGCCGCTCTGGCCGAGGTCCAACAATACTCATCTCACCCTTCAAGACGTTGATGAGCTGAGGAAGCTCATCGAGGCTGAAGCGGCGCAAAATGCTGCCCACCCGCGTTCTTCGCGGATCACCTTTGCTCGCCCAAACAGGCCCGCTCTCCTTTTCGGCATCGACCCTCATTGTCCTGAATTTCATCAGATGGAACGGCTTGCCGTCGAGGCCAACGCGTTCCTGTCGGAAGAACACGGGATCCCTTGAATCCAGTTTGATCAGAAGGGCAATGATGGCAAAGATTGGACTGCAGATCACGAGGATGAGAGCCGAGAACACGATGTCGAAGCTTCGCTTCAGGATGATGTTCCAGGTGCTCAGCGGTATGCCCTTGATTTTAATGAAGGGAATCCCCTCGAGCTCCTTGATACGTACGCCAGTTGTCATAAGCTCGAGCATATCGGGCACCATCATGATCTCTGTATTGAGCCCCTCGCAATCACGCACGAGCTCATACAGCTGAGGGTGATTCTTGTAGCTCAGGGAAATCAGGACGATATCCACGACACGTTCTCGAACGAAGTGGGGCACTTTCTCAATGGGACCAAGATAGTGCGCATAGGTCAGTTCCATTTCACCTATTCCGTTCGCAGAGAAGTACCCAAGGACTCTGTAGCCGAGCGACGGATTCGCGACAATGTTGGAGTAGACGCGTCGTGCGGTGAGGTTGGTGCCCACAATGATGACGTCCTTGAGGTCCCTGCCCCGCGCGTACCAATACTGTTCAAACTTGATAACAGCGAAACGGCCCATCGAGATGAAGAGCACAGCGGAGAAGCCGAGAAGGGCGAACACGAGTCGAGAATAGGAGAACGCTCGATAGAAGAACGCCGCGGCCATCACGATGAGCATGCCGACGGTGACAAGGCGAACGATTGCAAAGAACTCGTCGGAGAAATAGACATTCCGCCTCGCAGAGTACATCCTTCGTGAATTGAAAAGAAACAGCCAGATAGGTATGACGACAAGGGATCCCGCGACATATGCATCCAAGGGCGGGAAGCCGAGCGTGACGGGAGCAACAGAGGTCAGCCGTGAATA
>CAZTKU010000050.1:1727-16026 GCA_964614245.1 uncultured Ignavibacteriaceae bacterium | reverse complement strand
CTGTCCTGCCGTCGTGCTGTTGAACGTCACCGTCCCTGCCCCAGGTGTGAACGTCCCTCCGTTGTTCGTCCAGTCTCCTCCAACGTTAATGTTCGTCCCCGCTGTTAATGTCCCTGCTGTTAATGTGAGTGTGCCCGTGATGTTCAAGGTCGCTGGCGGTGTGAAATCCCCCTGCGTCATCGTCAGGTCGCTCACACTCACCGTCGTCCCTCCTGCCGTGTTCAAGAGTGTCCCGACACCCTTGTTGATCACCACAGCATTGAACGTCTTCGTCGCTAATGTCCCCAGTATCTGCTGCGCACCGCTTCCATTGAACGTCACCGTGCCAGTGCCCGCCGTGAACGTCGATGCCGTCGCCGCCGACCAGTTCCCTCCTACACTAATGTCCGCCCCGGCTGTCAATGTCCCAGCCGTCAACGTCACAGCTCCTGAAACAGTAAGCGTTGGTGGCGCTGTGAAACTGCCCGCTGTCAACGTGAACCCACCATTCAACGTCAGTGTCGTCGTGCTCCCTCCAACACTCAGCACCTGTCCCGTCTTGTTCACCGTTAGGTTGTTGAACGTCTGTGTCACCGCACTCCCGTTGATCGCCTGTCCTGCCGTCGTGCTGTTGAACGTCACCGTCCCTGCCCCAGGTGTGAACGTCCCTCCGTTGTTCGTCCAGTCTCCTCCAACGTTAATGTTCGTCCCCGCTGTTAATGTCCCTGCTGTTAATGTGAGTGTGCCCGTGATGTTCAAGGTCGCTGGCGGTGTGAAATCCCCCTGCGTCATCGTCAGGTCGCTCACACTCACCGTCGTCCCTCCTGCCGTGTTCAAGAGTGTCCCGACACCCTTGTTGACCACCACATCATTGAACGTCTTCGTCGCTAATGTCCCCAATATCTGCTGCGCTCCACTCCCATTAAACGTCACCGTCCCTGCCCCTGCTGTGAACACCGACCCCGTCGCCGCTGACCAGTTCCCTGCAAGATCGATCGCAAAATTGCTCGCACTGACATCGAGCGTGTTATTGACTCCAATCGTAAGATTCCCGTTGATCGTTAAAGCCCCATCCAACGTCTTCGTCACCGCCGCTGTCGCTACAAGCGTCAGGTTCCCATACGTCGGAACACTGGATATCGTCTGTGCAAGGTTCGAATTATAGGTCACCGTACTGGTGGCATTGAGCGTGATATTGGCTCCAACATAGCTCGTCGGGAAACTCGTTGCAGACCCCGCTGTCCCGAGCGTTAACCCCGTCCCCGCCCCCATCGTCATCACACCGGTCGCATTCCCCGTGATCTGGAATCCTCCATCAGCCAGCACAACAGTCCCGCTGATCGTCAGATCACCGTTGACCGTGATCGCTCCACCAGCGGTCTTCGTCCCTGCGTTCGGGAACGTCAAATGATGATACGTCGTCGACTTCACCGTCTGTGCTCCACCACCGCTGTAACTCACCGTGTTCGGACTGGCACTCGCATCAAGCGTGGTAATTGTGGATGTGCCACTAATATTCAGTATTGCATTCGTCGCATTGGTGAGATCGCCTGTGCCAGCCAGAGCGGTTGAAACAGTCAGTCCTATCGCACTTGTATTGGTGAGTGCAACACCTGTGACAGTAAGGTTACTGATTGTGAGTGCGGTCGATCCACCGATACTCTGCGGATTTGTATCAAACGCATAGATGCCCGTGCCAGAGGTGAACGTCGTCCCGTTGTGGGTCAATCCGCCTTGGAAGGTGAAGCCTTCGTTGATCGGGTTTGTCCAGATACCGCCAGCATTGATTGTCACGAGCCCGACAAAAGTCTTCGTCCCGGTAGCTGAGGTTGCGAAGGTTAGAGTCCCTGAGACGTTGGTAGTTCCATTGATGGTGAGATTTATGCCCGTTACGCTGAACGTACCAGCGGAGATGTCGAGGTTTCCATCGAGAGTCAGCGTTGTCGTGCTCCCACCCACACTCAGCGTCCGGCCCGTCTTGTCCACCGTGATGTTGTTAAACGTCTGGGTAACTGCTGTTCCGTTGATGGACTGCGCTGCGGTCGTACTCGTGAAGTTGACGATCCCTGAACCGGGTATGAATGTCCCACCATTATTTGTCCAGTTACCTGCGCTGTTGATGGTTGTGCCTGCTGTGAATGTGCCTGCCGTTAGCGTTGTAACACCCGTAATCGTCGTCGTTGGCGGCGCTGCGAAATCTCCAGCTGTCAACGTGAACCCGCCGTTCACCGTCAACGTCGTCGTACTCCCACCTACACTCAGCGTCTGTCCAGTCTTGTTCACTGTTAGGTTGTTGAACGTCTGTGTCACCGCACTCCCGTTGATCGACTGTCCTGCCGTCGTGCTGTTGAACGTCACCGTCCCTGCCCCAGGTGTGAACGTCCCTCCGTTGTTCGTCCAGTCTCCTCCAACGTTAATGTTCGTCCCCGCTGTTAATGTCCCTGCTGTTAATGTGAGTGTGCCCGTGATGTTCAAGGTCGCTGGCGGTGTGAAATCCCCCTGCGTCATCGTCAGGTCGCTCACACTCACCGTCGTCCCTCCTGCCGTGTTCAAGAGTGTCCCGACACCCTTGTTGATCACCACAGCATTGAACGTCTTCGTCGCTAATGTCCCCAGTATCTGCTGCGCACCGCTTCCATTGAACGTCACCGTGCCAGTGCCCGCCGTGAACGTCGATGCCGTCGCCGCCGACCAGTTCCCTCCTACACTAATGTCCGCCCCGGCTGTCAATGTCCCAGCCGTCAACGTCACAGCTCCTGAAACAGTAAGCGTTGGTGGCGCTGTGAAACTGCCCGCTGTCAACGTGAACCCACCATTCAACGTCAGTGTCGTCGTGCTCCCTCCAACACTCAGCACCTGTCCCGTCTTGTTCACCGTTAGGTTGTTGAACGTCTGTGTCACCGCACTCCCGTTGATCGCCTGTCCTGCCGTCGTGCTGTTGAACGTCACCGTCCCTGCCCCAGGTGTGAACGTCCCTCCGTTGTTCGTCCAGTCTCCTCCAACGTTAATGTTCGTCCCCGCTGTTAATGTCCCTGCTGTTAATGTGAGTGTGCCCGTGATGTTCAAGGTCGCTGGCGGTGTGAAATCCCCCTGCGTCATCGTCAGGTCGCTCACACTCACCGTCGTCCCTCCTGCCGTGTTCAAGAGTGTCCCGACACCCTTGTTGACCACCACATCATTGAACGTCTTCGTCGCTAATGTCCCCAATATCTGCTGCGCTCCACTCCCATTAAACGTCACCGTCCCTGCCCCTGCTGTGAACACCGACCCCGTCGCCGCTGACCAGTTCCCTGCAAGATCGATCGCAAAATTGCTCGCACTGACATCGAGCGTGTTATTGACTCCAATCGTAAGATTCCCGTTGATCGTTAAAGCCCCATCCAACGTCTTCGTCACCGCCGCTGTCGCTACAAGCGTCAGGTTCCCATACGTCGGAACACTGGATATCGTCTGTGCAAGGTTCGAATTATAGGTCACCGTACTGGTGGCATTGAGCGTGATATTGGCTCCAACATAGCTCGTCGGGAAACTCGTTGCAGACCCCGCTGTCCCGAGCGTTAACCCCGTCCCCGCCCCCATCGTCATCACACCGGTCGCATTCCCCGTGATCTGGAATCCTCCATCAGCCAGCACAACAGTCCCGCTGATCGTCAGATCACCGTTGACCGTGATCGCTCCACCAGCGGTCTTCGTCCCTGCGTTCGGGAACGTCAAATGATGATACGTCGTCGACTTCACCGTCTGTGCTCCACCACCGCTGTAACTCACCGTGTTCGGACTGGCACTCGCATCAAGCGTGGTGATCGCCGAGGTCCCACCAATCGTGAGGCTGGCACCACTTCCCTGCGTTAAGCCGCCGGTCCCGCTCAAGGCCGTCGTTGCAGTGAGCGTTCCGTTATTGGTGAGGGTTGTCCCGGTGACCGTCAGGGTTCCGCTGACGACAAACGTGCCGCTATTGGCGTAGGATGTCGTGAACGTGGCGTTCGTGAGTGTTGTTGAAGCGGCAGTACCGCTCAGCGTTCCACCTCCTCCGGTCTTCTGAAACGTCCACGTTCCCTGCGTGCCGGTGATGGTCCCTGTTCCATCAACCTGCAGGTTGCCGTTCATCGTGATCCCTTCGGCAGCTGTGAAGGCCAGAGCCCCGCCGTTATTAATGACTAGGTTCCCGAAGGTCTTGGTCCCCGTCGCGTTCGTGATGTTCATCGTTCCGGACACGGTTGTCGTGCCCGTTACGGACAGGGTGAAAGCCCCGACGGTGAGGGTTCCCTGCGTAATCGTCAGACCTTCGTTGACCGTCGCATTGCCGCCGAGAGAGAGTGTGCCTCCGGTCTTGTCAATCTGGAGATTGGCAAACGTGGCGACGACCAGGGAGTTTGTCAACGAGCCGTTGATGATGACGGTGGATCCGGCAAATGACGTCAAAGTACCGCCTGTCGGGAGAGTAGGCGTCGTGAGCGTACCGGCCGCCTGGAAGAGGGTCACCTTTCGAGCCGCAGCAGTCCCATCGAACGTGATGCCCCCTGTGATCGTAGCGCTCCCCGTCCCAATGACGAGCCTCGCGAGGCGCGTGTTGTTTGCACTGGCTCCGTTCATCGTGAGGGTCCCGTCGACCGTCAACGTGCCGGAACCAACATCGACGCTTGCGTTAGTGCCGTTCGCTGTCGAATTGTTGATGATGGCATTTCCAGTCACGTTGAGACTGTTCCCATTCAGCAACAGTCCTCCTGTAGAGGCCGCACCGACGATGGTCAGGCTCGCGGACGTGGCAGAGGCCGGGTCCAGCGTGACGGTGTGGTCGCTGCGTATTTGCACGTCGTCCGTGGCCGAAGGCGCCGATGCTGCCGCAGCACCGCCAAAGCCGACAGTGGACCATGTAGTATTGCTGCTCCAGTTTCCCGTCTGGCGGCTATAGTACGTCGTCTGCGCCTGCGCACTCTGCGCAACAGTCAGCCCAAGAAGGACGAGAACAAGCGATATGTTTCGGAAGCGAAACATCATCGCGCTCTGCGCCTTTGAGGATGCTGGCAGACGTTCGACGTCAAACCGCTTTGGGATTCAATATGTCGATTCGAGAAGATCACGTGTAGTTCAGTTCACCAGCCTTACACAGCGTGAATGCCCACGGCAGCCGCGCCGCCTACACGCGCCTGCTCACTGACAAGGAGAGCAAGAAGGGCGTGTTTTATCGATCCCTTGTCGATAAATCCATCGGCATTGTACTGCCGTGCCATCCTGCGATAGATGTCGCCGTCGTGCATCGACAACACCACAACCCTGATCTCCGGTGACCGGAGCTTGATCTGTCGTGCGGCTCTGAACCCATCCTGATTCGGCATATCAGAATCGATGAGAACAAGGTCAGGCCGCAGCTTTTCGGTCTGATCAACGGCTTCGATGCCGTCCGCTGCTTCACCGATGATCTCCACGCCGCGCTGGGCCCGGAGAAAGCCGAGGAGCGAACGCCGAAAACCCTCGTGATCGTCAGCGACCAGAACTCTGATTGACCTCATGATGTATCTCTCCTTAAGTGATTTTGGAAAACGCAGTTAGTCAGGGCTTAGCTATTCCTCGAGCGCTCGCCGTTGAGGGCACCTACGGTTGCCAGGAGGTTGGACCCTTCACCAAACGTTGCCTCAAGACTCGGTTTTAAGTCTGATTTCAGGATGAATCCGTCCGCGTGCGCTTCCTGGGCCCGAAGCCGGTATGCTGCGTCATCATGCATTGTTGCGACGACGACGATCTTGGTCGGCCATCGCTGCTTGATGATGCGCGTAGCGTCGAGGCCATTCCTGAGCGGCATGGCAATGTCCATCAAGACAACATCGGGATTCAACTCCTCCGTCTTCGAGACGACATCTATACCATCGATCGCTTCGCCCACGACGGAAATGTTCGGAAAGCTCTCGAGAAATCGATGCACGATCCTTCGGAATTCTTGATGATCGTCTGCAATGAGCACTCTGATGCCTTGCATGGTTGCCTCGTTGGTATTATTGGATGAAGGTCGGTAGGACAGCGTGAAGGATCCCCCCTGAAATGCTGATCTAAAATTCCCAAAAAGCGCTCGAAAGACCATAGGATTGCCACCGTATTTTGAAAAATACGGGAGCGCACGGAGGCCTCTACGTACTACACCGTAGACAAAGTGAGACTTGAGGTGTGATTATTGGCGAATAGGGGGATGAGGGAAAAAATCTGCGGCAGAGACGGGGGGATAGAACCTGACCGCGGGCGCGGCGGAGCACAAACAGACCCGCCGTCAGGGACGAAGAGGAAACGGATGAGTCAGATTAGGAAAACAGAGAGGAAAACTCCAACGAAGGAGAACGCAGGAACCGACTTTGCGGGGGGGACGAAAGGCTAGTCGGAGACCGTCAGGACAACCGGCTCTCGAGTTGCGTAATCGATGAGTTCGTTCTTCACATCAACAACTGCGTTCGCCGTTCCGAGCTCAACGGCGAGGTTCTTTGGCTGGCGCGAGTCGAGCGTAACCGTGAGCTTTGGAAGCGAACGAGGAAGCGGAGAATGTTCCGAGGAGAGTATTTGTTCATCGGCGCGACGACCGTCTGGAACCGACGGGGACAGCGAAACCAAAGACGCCGGCACCGTCGATCTGTGAACGCTGAATGTCACAACTTGCGTGGCCGAACTTGAATGCTGTGCGAACGCTTGCGTCACACAAATCCCGCAGAAGGCACCGACGGCGGCAATATGAAGGAGTCGTTTCATTAGTTTGTCAGCGTCAGCGTTATAACTCGAGACTGCTCGTTGATCTCGTTGACGCTCTCCGCAGCCGCGAACGTATAGATGATGGTTCGATTCAGGTCGCTTCCGCGATTAATGCCGGACACGACGTTGACCGGAGTCAGAGCGTGCGAGATATCGACCGGCCCGTTACTTACACCGCTCGAGCTCTCAAGCTTGACCGTCAGCCGCGTTCCATCAGGCATCTCATCGCTGATCGACGCAACGATTTTCACGTTGTCGAGATTCGTGACCATGCTGTAGCGAGTGTTGTCGTCGCTCACGGAAGAAGCACTGGGGTCACCGGACTGACCGACAACGGTCAGTGCGCCCGGGTTCCCATTTACGGCAATCTTCGTAATCGGCTTGACTTCGACGGTCACAATTTGGACTACATACGTGCCGCTCTGTGCGATCGCACGGAGAGGGACAACGAGGAGGAGGACGAAAACAACGAGGAGTGAGCTAATTGCCTTACCCATTCTAGGAACGAAGTAAGGAAAAGATATGATGAATGTCAACAGGAGCCGGGTATTTTGATAAGGATTTTTCATTGCACCGCGATAACATCAAGTGGAGTGCCAGATCGTCGGCTCTGTGGACGTCGCGGCTTCTCGTTCTGAGGCAGCGACAGAAGCGAGTTGTGTTACGTGACTTCGGTGTCCATTTCGTACGAGGAGATAGAGACTTGAAAATTCTACAAGGGCTGAGCGAACCTCCGCGATTCATAAGCAGTTTTTTGCGAAGGTCGAGCATTGTAGAAGCAACACCGCCCGCGGAAACTTCATGTGGAGGTTATTGATGACTGTTACTTCGACCGGAGCTGTTGCTGTAGAGTGAATGGACAGGAAGACTTGGCGAGTCTGCTTTCACTTCCGGATTTCTTGAGCCGCCTTCTCGGCAGCCTCGCGCAACGCGAAGATGCCAACGTAGACTCTGTACCGAGTTACTCGTTCGGGCAGGACAACCTTCTTTACATACGTGTAGTAACCAAATGCTTTCAGAATTCTGGTGGCTTCGCGCGATGCTCTTCTCTCCGTTGAAAATGAGGACGTCTGGATTGAGTATCCCAACCCTCGCGGTAGTCGCACGATAATGTACGTCGTGTCAACCGCCTTCACCGGCGCCGGCTGAACTGCTGGAGGACGCGGTTTAGCCGCGACGACGCGCTCTGGCTGTGGTCTCGCAGGGGGGGGAACCGGCTTCTTCCGCTCCCCAGGCTTCGTCTCTTCGAGGACCTTTCCCGCCTGCACTATCTGGATCCGGCGCTTTCTCGGAAGCACCTTGAGGACAACCTGTTGCGCCCCTCCAGGCTTGAGTTCAAGATCGAATTTATCCTTCTCAAAATAAGCGTTGATGGGCAAGTTCCCGTCGACTACTTCCAGCGTCCACCGACCCGGCCGGATTCCGGTGAAGCTGAAACGGCCCCGATTGTCGGAAATACGACGATGGGATTCGCCGGGATTTGCAAGCTCCAAAACCACATTGGGATGACCGCCAAGCTCAACCAACGGTGCGTGAGAAGTGTCAGCGAGCACCGTATCTTTTGTTCCATAGATCAAGACTGTTCCGGAAATTGCTGCGCCGCGAATCACCCCGAGATCGAGCCGCGCTTCCTCACCCCCTTTGATCGTTATCTCCCTCGGCATCGGCTGCAATGGAACACGATTCAGACCGATGCTCGACATGTCGATCTGGACGTAGTGGTTGTCGGGCTTCAGAGCCGGGAAGAAGAATTCTCCTTCGCGATCCGTCACCGCCGTGGCGCCGCCGGCGTAGATCAGGACATTCTGCAAACCTGTTCCGGCTTCAGCATCGACAACTCTGCCGCGAAGTTGTCCGATCGCAGTGATGCGAGCGAGGGGAACGTTGATGGGGATGCTGTACTCAAGGAGATAGGCGACATCCTTCGGAGTGACCGATGGTGTGAACTCGCTTTGGCGCCCTCGTAACGCGAGCTTATGGCCGAAAGGGAACGTATGTTCGAGCGCTACATCGACCAAATAGTAAGTCTGTTTGATCGAGTCGGGCGTCCGATTGCCGTATGCGCTCAGCGTAAACTGTGTTGAGGCACCGAGCATGAGCCACGCACTCAGACTTCCGCTGAGGCGCTTCTCTATTTCGTCCGTAAAAATATTCTGGTCTTTGGAGTATTCGACCGAGAGCCCGATGCTGGAGGAAGCTGTCGGCCTGAAGCTCGTGAAAAGCGTGTACCGTTGAAAAGGATACTTCTTCCCAACGAGGGTGTCCCGAGTTGTGCCAACATCGGCGTTCGCGATCAAACCGAGAAACGGGAAATTGTACGCCAGGCGAACCTGTGCCATCTCCTCGTCACGGCGGTACTTCGGAATCGGCGAGAGATCATCCTGATGGTTCACTCGATAGTACACGGCGAAAAGATCCGAATATCCCACGCCGACTTGATAATAGCGCTCGCGAGGGGAAAAGAAGAGCGTCGTATCTCGATTCAGGTTTCGTTCCTCATCCCGGTAGTACGCTTCCAGCCTGAGATTGCTCCATGGCATGACGTTGAGATTGAGCGTCTTGAATTCCAAGTCCCTGTAGTATCCGCTATACTTCGGTCCGGCCCACACGTATCGCGCCTCATAGGCAATCCATTGTTCCCGCCCTTCAACGCGCGCCGAATATGCCTTATCGACGACGCTGCCTCTGTACCCACGACCGTACTCGAGCTCGACTTCTGAGTTCTTGAGTGGTCGCAGAAGACTTCTGAGCGTGACAATATCACTCTCGACTTGATCGGCCTTTCTCAGGTAGTTGAGACCGAGCTCGGAGCGCTCCCCCAGCCGATAGCTGAGAAACCCTCCTCCTTCCTTCTGTGTCGGCACCAGAAATCGAGTCTCGTTGTAGAATCCACCGAGCGTCACGCGTGCGAACGTCGCCTTCCCCCCTGCCCCGAAGGCATAGCGGTTGAATTCCGTCAATGGTGTGAGGCTGTAATTCTTATCACCTGCGTAGAGCTCGTACCCGTCGCTTTGGTAGCTGATCCGGTACTCGTCGCGCTGTCCAAGAAGCGATCGCTGCTGTATGTCCGGGGTTCGTAGAAGAACGTCGAGCCGATCGCGCCGGCCTTCGCCAAGAGCCCCGGATCCCATGATTTCAACTTGCGCTCCCCGCGTCGTCCGTTCTCCCGCGGCGCGCAAGCGTACCTCCAATGGAAACGCGAAGAACCGATCCTCCGTGCCGGTAACTTTTGGCACGACCTCCACGGATCCTGACGCGCGGGCAGCCACAAGGGAATCGCGGTCGCTCATCGCGATGATCTCAAGCACATCCTGGACTTTCTGCGTGGCCTCCGGATCCGTCTGGACAACCACTCTCATCTGCCGAGTTTCGTTTGGCCTCAGCTGTACTCTGCTTGAATCCACCTGGATAGGGAAGTCGCTGCTGCTTCGCGGCCGGAGGCGAATGCCGCTGGCGGCATTGCCCTTGTTGGTAACGAGGAAGAACGCAGCGTATCGATCCCCCGCCACGACATATCGGGGCAATTCCAAAAGTCTCAACTCAAGCTGCTGGACGAACGTTACGACCACGGCGACGGAGGCCTGGGCCGTGATCGTTGGATCGGCAGCGTCCTTGACGCCGTAGCGAACCTCGTAGCCGCCGGGAGGCGTTTCGGCAGGGACAGAAAAGCTGATGAGGCGGATGTCGCTTGCTCTTGCTGATAGCTCGAACGAGCTCTCCTTCTTGAATGCTCTCCAGCCTCTTGGCAAATCGACGCTCGGCTCAAAACGCACCGATGACGTCGAGTTGTTGGAGACCCTCATGCTTACTGTGACGACTTTTCCAGGCCGCGTCTCGACGCGCGCCCCGGCTGCCGGCTGCACGTCTATTCTCTGTGCCTGAACGGCACGTGCGTTTGCCGACGCCAGCAGAGCAAGCATCAAAACAAAAAAAAATATCCGGTTGTGGTGAACCGGATGTATCTTCTCGCAAAAAGTCACAGTCGTCGAGGTTAGAACTTCAATGTATACTCTGCTCCATAGACGTCATCGCCGCCGGCGTCAACAACCACCATTGCTTTGTATGTCCCAACTGAGACCTTGCTCAGGTCGATCATTTGTCGAACAGATGTGCCGGGGTACATTCGATATCGGATCCCGGCATACTTGCCCAGGGACGCGCCCTTTTGATCAAACAACTCCACATACACTTCCGGACGCATGCCAAGCTCGCCGCTGTTCCCGAGGTCAACCTGCAAGAATCGTTTTCCATCTTCTTTCGTTACAAGCTTCGCGTCGAGAAACTCAACCTTCTTCGTCCCGGTCTGCGCAATGTGCGTGGCAATCTGTATGCCGTAGCGAATGGTCTGCCGAATCCCCATTTGCGTTTTCTTTGGGTCCTTCGGAAGCGTCGATTCTGCTGAGCCTTTCGGAATGCCCTCGACCATCAACATGCTCCAATACGAACCGACCAGCTTCCTCTCCGCCGCGCTCTGGGGCACTGCCACGGCGTAGTTGATCGTTGCCGTGCCTTGTGGGGGTATTGTGAGATAAGACGGGCTGAAGGTGACCCATGTGGCATTGGAGCGGACCAGGGTTCCGGGATCGGCGTAGTTGTTTGTCCCATCCCGATAGAACATGTAATCGGTTTGATATACCTTGGCTTCCTGCGGCTCATTGGTATCGTTTCGAATAACAATCACGCCTTCGTATCGTTCGCCTGGCTGAGCCTCTTTATCGTTACTGAGTTCTCCTATGACCGATACCTGAGCTTGCGCGCAGAAGCCCCACAGCAGCACTGCTGCGATGAGTAGGGGGAGATTTCTTGGCATGGAAAACCTATTGGACTTGGATGGTATAGGTGACCGTATGAACATCGTTGCCTTCTTCCGCACTATTTCCTTGGGCAAAGGTTGCGGAGGCGGTATAACGCAAGGTGGGTGTTGTACTAGTCCAGGTGCCTGCGCTCGGAATGTTTGTGATAAAATCTACATCCAACATCCCATCAACCAATGTGACCTGTGGAGCAGCTACTCCACGCGTGACGCCTGTTGCCTGCACTGTGAGCGTGAAGCTTTGACCAGGGCAAGTGGTTCGAACAGTGATCTTGCTGATCGCCGCTTGTCTCCAGTATCGAATTGACGTGGAGGTGTTGACCCTTGGGGTTGGCTGTCCGCCCGCCACACCGGCCGTGATATTCAGCGTTGGATTGCCACCTCGTACATCGATAGGCTGAGCCGTTGCCTGGGATGCCAAGAACATGAGCACGGTCAGAACCGTGCACTCGAGAATCTGCATCCGCTGTTGACAACGCCGTTTGCGCTCGACCGGGTTCATAGTGTTCATGATAATGCTGCCGCCCTACTGGGCTGTGGCAGTGAAACTGATCGTGTGTGAATCGTTTCCAATCCCCTGCGATGCCAGTGCAATTCCAGTATATCTCAACGCACATGTCCCGGATGATCTTCCAATGTCGCGCAGAAAATCTGTCGCCGTCGTGCTGACCGTGACTTCAGGCATTGCCGTACCTACCGTGGGATTGAACGCCAAGACCTTCAGAGTGAACTGGGGTGCAGCAAGATTTGTCCGGACCGTGATCTTCCTGGTCGACCTGTTGGTGCCCCACAGAAGGTTTGTCGTCTGATCGACGACCGTCATTTGATCCTGGCCAGCCACTGCACCCGCACCGGTGATCGAAAGACTGACGCTTCCCGAGCTGACCTGAACGGCCGTGAGCGTAGATACAGTGACGGTCACCCTGTGGAAATCCGAACCGTAGATCTGCGCCGTTGCTCTACCTACAAAGCAGAAAAGACAGAGAATGAGCGCATGGAATAGGACGAGCTTCTTTAGTGACCGTCCGGATTTCATAGTGCGTGTCTTGCGCAAAAGAACTCTGGTGAAGAGAATGGACAGTTCAAATATAGGTTCAATCAACTTGAGATTCAAGATGCACAACCGTGCTGGTATCAGCGGCTCTAACTGCCTGTAATCGTATAGGTGATAATATACGTCTCGCTGCCGATCCCGTCACTGATCTTCGCCGCCGCCGTGAACTTGATCTTACATCTCCCTGTGGTCTTCGAAACACCGATTACGAAGTCTTTGGTGGTATTATCGGTCAGAATAACCTCCGGAGAACCGACACCGGCTGAGCTAGGAACATCGAGGGCAACGAGCTTGACGAGGAATCGAGGAGAAGGGTTATTACTTGCCACGGTGATCTTCTTATTCTCACCATTGGTTATCCATACCAGTACCCCATCTTCATTCACTGCCGGAATCGGCATGCCATTTTCGAGCGACGCCTGATCAATGATCAGCGTGACCGCGCTGTTGTTGATGCCGATCTTGTTGATTTCAAGAACCTGGAGGGTGAGAACCTGCTCCGTGCTGGCCTGTTGACCGAAGAGCCGGGCTGAGAACAGGAAGCCCAAGATCGCTGCCTTCCACAACCCTCTTGTCATATTCTTGATGTCCGGTTTCATTGGTCGTTCATCCTTCTGTTGATCCAGGATCCGCGGCCAGTCACTCCCGGAACCAGCCGCGGATACTCCCTCGTTGGGAAATTAGTTTGTCAAAGTCAGCGTGACAGTCTTGCTCGTTGAACTGAGCGTGCCGGCTGATGCAGTCGCTGAAAAGGTGTAGGTAATCACTTGGTTCGCATCCGCTCCCCTGTTGATCCCCGTGACCACATCCACTGCACTGCCTGATGTCGCATTCGATATATCAACGTTGCCCTGGCTCGTTCCCTGCGTGCTGGCAAGACCCAACAGCAGCGTGTAACCAGCAGACAACGCAGCGTCCATATGAGCAGTGACCTTTACCGTGTTGGCAACATTCTGGGTGATGCTATAGTTCGTTGAATTGTCACTGACCGACGTCAGAGGATCCACTCCTGCTGTACCGGTTGTGATGGTCAACGGACTGGGGTCACCTGAGGTTGCAATCTTATAGACCGCATTCACAGCCAGTGTGACGGTCTGGTTTGCAGTAGCCTGAGCCATTGCGCTTTGAACGACAACCATACTCAGTACTGCAACGGCGAGTATTACGATGATCTTTTTCATTGTAAGCTCCTTGTCCACGTTAAGTTCTTTGTTCATCGATTTCGGGTTCATTTCTACTTCACATTAGCTCAAACCCTGTGCCAGTTTTGCGTCTCGCATTTTCCACGGTTTTCTCAGCCTCGCGTCAGAGTTTCTGTACCAAAATGATTCTCCTGCTTCAGAATGAGAATTGCTCGATCATCAGCACACGTGTTTGAAATCGACGCTGCCGCTTCGAATTCGGGCAGACGAACACCGGTCTCGTCTCATCCTGGAAACGAGTGCCACCCTCAAACCCGACTATGAGAAGACACGCAAGCATTGGTAGGCAGCCAAATGGACTGTCCGAAGGAAACTGGGAAATCGCCTGAGGGTATAAAAGCACAAAGAGGGCCTCAACTTGCGTTGAGACCCCCTCTTGCGCTTCTCGGAGGCGACGGGATGCTCCGCGATAAGCTTAGTTTGTCAAGGTCAGCGTGACAGTCTTGCTCGTTGAACTGAGCGTGCCAGCTGATGCAGTCGCTGAAAAGGTGTAGGTAATCACTTGGTTCGCATCCGCTCCCC
>CAZTKU010000050.1:0-1627 GCA_964614245.1 uncultured Ignavibacteriaceae bacterium | reverse complement strand
ATATCACTCAACATTCAAACAAGCATCAGAAACAAGACCCTGGTGCTTGGTGACTGCCTCTCAGATTGAGACAAGAGGAGTCGGCCGATCTTCCGACACGTTCACGAATAATGCCCGTTCCCGTTCAATTTGGGCGATTTGCCTGAATGGCATACCTCTTGCGTGACATCTATCAGAAAGACATTCGCGCGGAGCAATTAAAGTATCATGCGCGTTGAGTGACTGGATTTGTTTCAACAACTCCATACCCATAGACAAACGGTGATGATAATGGAACATCTTGTGGGAACAAGAGAAAACGAGAACGAGGTGTTCTCAAGGATTTCGCACGAACTTCGAACACCGCTGACATCGATCATCGGCTACGCAGAGGTCATGCTCAGCGACCCGCGTTTGTCTCCCGACCTGAAACGGGAGTACGTCGAGATCATCCGAGACGCGGGGAAACGGTTGTCGAACTTCCTTGACAACTACTTTGATAGTACGTTTGCCGAGCACGAGCAGAAATCTCGGACCCGATCGGACGAAGATCTGTCATTGATCGTGAAGTGGTCGATGGACCTGGTGTCCGCCGAGGCAGTATCAAAATCTGTTTCGGTCAGTTTGATGCGAGACGAGGCCGTCGTCCTCTCAAACGCCAATGCGACTCATCTCGTACACATACTGCAGAACGTACTCACGAACGCCATACACCTGGCCCCAAGAGATGGTCAGGTGGCAATTCAGGTTATTCAGAATCCCTATGCCGTCGAAATTCGCATAATCAACAGGGATTTGGGCGTTCTGAACACGTCGTTGAGCAGCGTTTGCCAGAACTTCGGGTGGGTGCAATCCCCCGGCGTCGAGATACGCGAAAACGGACTGGGTCTTGCATTTGCGAAACATGTTGTCGAACTTGAAGGGGGAGAGTTGACCGTCCAGACCGACCATGAGCAGGGTCTGATGTTCAAAATTGAATTTCCGAATCGGTCAATGTCCACAACGGCGCACTCTTGATTTCTCGAAACTCAGCATGACCTCCGGACGACTGATCTACATCGTTGACGATGAAGAGACGATCGCGCGCCTGCTTGAGCATTGGGTTACGAAAAAGTGGGGCTATGAAGCGCGCGTCTTCGCTACTGCCGAAACCTGCCTCCAAAACCTCACTGCGGTACCAGATGTTATTCTCCTCGATATCATGCTTCCGGGCATTGGCGGCGTTGACGCCCTGAAGGAGATCAAGACTCGCTATCCCGACTTACCGGTGATTATGCTTTCTGCGCAAGGGAAAGTCGATGTTGCGATCGAAACACTCAAGCTCGGTGCCACCGATTACTTCTCGAAGCCTGTTGATTTTGCCAAGCTCGAGGTGAGCATTAAGAATGCGATCCAGACGCATGACCTCTCACGCGAAGTCAGTCGCCTGCGAGAAGCAGTCGAGAAACCCGTCCAGTTCGACAACATCATTTCCGACAATGGTGCGATGCAGGAGATGTTCAAGCTCGTGCAGAAGGTGAAGGACAGTGACATCTGCGTGCTGGTGCTGGGAGAAAGTGGAACGGGAAAAGAGTTGATTGCGCGAGCGATTCACTACAATGGTAATCGGAAGAGCACTCCGTTTGTCGTCGTCAATTGCGCGTCCATT
>CAZTKU010000049.1:0-16055 GCA_964614245.1 uncultured Ignavibacteriaceae bacterium | reverse complement strand
CGGCGCGATGAAGCATATGAGTGATGACATCTGGAAACGTTTCGAGCAAGAATTTCTTGAAATTCGATGAGCGCAGAGGAGACTGCCATGATGAACAACAAGGCTATGCTCATCGACATTACGCAGTGTGTGGGCTGCAATGCGTGTCAGGAGGCGTGCAAGAAGACGAACCACTTGCCGGAGGGGGAGGAAAAAGCCCTTTCTGCCACTGCCTACACGGCATTGGAGGAGCATGACGGCGTTTACGTTCGTCGCATGTGCCAGCATTGCATCGACCCGACATGCGCTTCTGTCTGTCCGGTCGGTGCCTTCACCAAGACGGAGGAAGGACCCGTGTTGTATGACGAGGGCAAGTGCATAGGCTGCCGCTACTGTATGCAAGCCTGCCCGTTCCAGGTCCCCCGCTACGAATGGAGCAGCACGTACCCTCGCGTCCAGAAGTGCGTTTTCTGTCACGACCGAATCATACAAGGTCTGCAACCCGCGTGCGCCGAAGCCTGCCCGACCGGAGCCACGAAGTTTGGTGACCGGGACGAGCTCATCCGCGAGGCTTCCGAGCGGATCAAGGCCGAGCCGACAAAATATGTCCATCGGATCTACGGACAGCACGAAGTGGGCGGCACATCGATTCTCTATATCACAAACGTTCCATTTGAGCAACTCGGCTTCAAGACGCAGCTGCAGGCCGCCGCCCTGCCTTCACTGACGTGGAACGCACTCTCGAAGATTCCGAGCGTCGTGACTGTCGGCGGTGTCTTGCTCTACGGGATCTGGTGGATCACGAACCGACGTTCGGAAGTGCAACGCTATGAACGAAAACTGCAGGAACTGGATGATCGCTCAGACGGTCAAGGTACAAACTCGTAAACACCTCCACCTTTGGTGATGACTATGAAACGGCTCTTCTCGAAACTCACATTCTGGAAATTTGTTGCCGGCCTCATCCTGCTCGCAGGGGCGTACGCGACGATCGTGCGATATGGGGCAGGACTGGGAGCGGCCACGAATTTAAGTGACGAATTCCCGTGGGGTCTGTGGATCGGATTTGATGTGTTGTGCGGCGTCGGCCTCGCGGCAGGCGGATTCACCCTGGCGGCGATGGTCTACATCTTCAACGTGAAACGCTTCGAGCCCATCATTCGTCCGACGATCCTCACCGCATTCCTCGGCTACATGCTTGTCATCGTCGCGTTGATGTTCGACCTTGGCCGGCCGCTGCAGATTTGGCATGCGATCATTATGTGGAACCCGCGGTCGGTGATGTTTGAGGTTGCATGGTGTGTCATGCTCTACACGACCGTGCTTGCGCTCGAATTCTCGCCCGTCGTGATGGAGAAGTTCAAGATGACGCGGACGATCAAGATGCTGAAGAAAATCACGATTCCTCTCATCATTGTTGGCATCATTCTCTCGACACTTCACCAATCGTCTCTGGGCTCATTGTATCTCATCGTTCCGGAAAAACTCCACGGCCTGTGGTATTCGCCTTACCTTCCGGTGTTTTTCTACGTGTCGGCGATTGCTGTTGGCTGCGCCATGATCATCTTCGAATCGTTTCTGAGCTCGCGGGCCTTCAGGAGGGGACTGGAACTTGATCTTCTTTCGGAGATCGGAAGAGTTGGTGTCGTGGTGCTCAGCGTGTATTTGACCATGAAGGTGATCGATCTATCCGATCGCCATGCGCTTGGCCTGCTCTGGCAGCCAAGGATGGAAACCTATCTGTACTGGCTGGAGATGTCGGTGGGCGTTCTTGCTCCGCTCGTCCTGCTCTCAACGAGAAGAGTACGGGAGAGTCACAATGGTTTGTTCGTCAGCGCGGTGATGATCATCCTCGGCTTTGTGCTGAACAGGATGAACATCAGCATCACGGGAATGGAGGGGTGGGCCGGGGTCGGCTATTTCCCCACGTGGATGGAGATTTCCGTTACGGTGTCGATTGTTGCGGCCGGTTTCATTATGTTTGCCTACGCAACGAAGTATCTCCCGCTCTTTAAGCACGCAGAGCATGGGCCAGCCCCCGCAGCTCAACTGGAATGGCTGGAAGATCTGAGAACCGTTTCCCAACCCAAGTAGGAGGGAAGCTGTAATGAGTGACTCTGGTGAACACAAAAGTTATCCGCTGATTCCGCCCAATGAGTTGCGCTGTGTCTGGATGACTGCAGGGATTCTCTCCTATCAACTGTGCGATCGTGAGCTTGATTGTGAACGCTGCCCCCTCGATTCCGCGCTACGGCAAAGGTTTGCAGACAAAGCAGCTCTCGTGCAGGATGAACCTCGAGCAGAGGCCAGAAGTGCACGCACGCATGGATTGCACGCCGAGTATCAATACGGTCGGAAGCATACTTGGGTGAGGATCTCCGATCGAACGACGGCGCGAATAGGCATCGAGCCGGGTCTTGCTTCAGTGCTGCTCTCTACGAAGACCGTGGTATTTCCGTCGACTGGCGAACGCGTGCATCGCAACAAGGTGTGTGCATGGATCGTGATGGAAGGTGGGACACTGCCAATCGTTGCTCCTCTCGACGGGGAGGTGAAGAGCACAAACGCCCAGCTCGTCGACAATCCCCACGCGCTCTGCGACGCTCCGTTGGATCACGGTTGGCTCTTCGAACTCTCGACCGACCCGGGTAGTCTTGAGCACGCTGAGTTACTCGGCATTGCAGAAGCAGCGAAGATCTATGGAGCAGACGAGTCGCGATTCCAGTCGCTCATCGCGGCTGAGTTCACAAAGGGTGGTTCGGCCGCAGGTTTGACGCTCGCTGACGGGGGTCAGCTCCTGCAAAGCGTCTCGGCAATGGTCGGTCCGACGAAGTACTTCCGGCTTGTGCGCGACGTTTTTGGCTAGAAGCGGGCCGAGCTCACTCGAACGGCGCGATTGCCAGGAGTATCTCAGGAGTGCATTCCCATTCGTGGCAAGAGGCTGAAAAAAGCTTCCCAACATTGCATTCTTGAAAATGGTACTCGTGGCAATCGCGTCTTATTTGGCACTGCTTCTGTGGCATAGTTTCTGCCTCGCCAGAGGGGTGAACTGTGGCTATGCGCTGGTTTGAAACCCTCAGAGGCCGACTTTTCGTCGGCTCGCTGCTGCTTCTCGTGATTCTCTTCGGAATCTACTCCTACTTCTCCGTCCATTTCTACACCGACCAGATGATGTCGCAGGTGTTGGAGAGCGCCAACGGCGTGAGCGATTTCATCAAGAGTTCAACGCACTATAGCATGTTGCTCAACCGGAAAGAAGACGTCTATCAAATCATCAACACGATTGCAAAGCAGCCGGGGATTGAGGGAATTCGCATGTACAATAAGCGGGGGGTGATCACGTTCTCCACGGATGAGGCCCAGAAGGGTTCAGTTGTTGATCTCAAGGCCGAGGCATGCTATGGGTGTCACGATCAACAGCGCCCTCTCGAATCCGTGCCCGCGGGAAGTCGAATCCGAATCTACTCTGGACCCGACGGCCGCAGGATACTTGGGCTCATCAATCCCATTCGCAACGAGGCAGAGTGTTCAAACGCGGGTTGCCACTCTCATCCCGAAGAGCGCACTGTGCTGGGAGTTCTCGACGTCCGCATGTCTCTCGAAAAGGTTGACGCCAGCATTGCGAAAGCGCAGTCTCAGCATGTGATCGTGGCGGCTGCCTTCATCCTTGTTGTGGGAATGGGATCGATCATGTTTCTCTCGCTGACCGTTCTTCGTCCCGTCAGAAAACTCATGCTGGGGACGCAGGCGATCGCCTCCGGCAATCTTGACTATCAGATCGGGATTGAAACCAAAGATGAGATTGGGCAGCTGGCGAACTCGTTCAACAGCATGATGCAGTCACTCCGCCGCGCGGAGAAGGAGAATCGCGAGTGGGCAGGCACCCTCGAGAAGCGTGTGCGAGAAAAGACCGACGAGCTGAAAAGGATCCATCAGCAGATCTTACAGATCGAGAAGATGGCGTCGCTCGGAAAGCTGTCCGCAACCGTGGCTCACGAGCTCAACAATCCCCTGGAGGGAATTTTGACGTACGCGAAGCTGATCGGCAGGAGGCTGCAAAAGCTGCCGACGAAGTCCGATGAGGTCCAGCAAACGATCGATGACATCGAGCTCATTCAGCGCGAGACCGCGCGCTGCGGTACAATCGTGAAGAACCTGCTGCTGTTTTCAAAGAAGCAAGTGGGGGAGTTCGTGCTTGTTCCGGTCCCGCAGATTGTGGAGAGGGCGCGGCAGCTCGTGCAGCATCATTTTGAGATTTCCAATGTTCAGTTTGAAACAGGATTCCCCGATCGGGAGGTCTTGCTGCTGTGCGATGAGAATCAGATCCAGCAAGCCTTCGTCGCTCTCTTTGTGAACGCAGTGGAAGCCATGCCCGGCGGCGGGAAGCTGTGCGTAAGGGTCAGCCAGCAAAGCGCTGACGGCGGTGTCCAGATTCTCATCGAAGACACGGGAGTCGGAATCGCGTTGGAGGATTTCGAACACGTTTTTGAGCCGTTCTACACAACGAAGAAGAATGCCCAGGGGGTCGGACTGGGGCTTTCGGTGGTTTACGGAATCGTTGAGCGCCACGGCGGAAGGATAACGGTAGACTCGACCGTGGGAAGAGGGACGCGGTTCACGATGAAATTCCCCGGGACCGGTTCCAAGGCACAGCAGGGTGAATTCACTTCCGGCAGTTCCTCGTCAGGACGTACATCGGAAAATAGAATCATCAGCTCATGAGGATAGCAATGAATTCCACTCCCTCTATTCTGGTTGTCGATGATGAGCAGGTTGTGCGTGACTCACTCACGAAGTGGTTCCGTGAGGATGGATACAAGGTGTCGGCAGCGAGCAACGCTGCTGAGGCCCTTCAGCAACTGCAGACGCAGAAATGGGATATAATCCTGCTTGACATCAAGATGCCAGGGATGGACGGCATGGAGCTGCAGCAGCGCATCAAAGAGATCGACCAGAGCGCAACGATCATTTTTATCACCGCCCATGCTACTGTGGACACGGCCGTGAAGGCCTTGAAAGAAGGCGCCTTCGATTACGTCACGAAGCCGGTCGACCCGGACTATCTTTCTCACCTTGTCAATAACGCGCTGAAGCAACGAACCCTCGCTTCGGAGAACATCAAACTCAAAGAGCAGATTTCCGAGTTCTGCAAGGCGGATGACATCATTGGCGAGTCATCACAGATGCAGAAGGTCTTTGAGTTGATCCAGACGGTGGCCAGGACAGACACCACGGTGATGATTCGCGGGGAAAGCGGAACCGGCAAAGAGCTGATCGCGCGGGCAATCCACAGCAACAGCAATCGGCGTTACTTCCCCATTGTTACGGTCAATTGCGGGGGACTTCCGGAAGGCATTCTGGAAAGCGAGCTTTTTGGACACGAGCGAGGCGCCTTCACCGGAGCACAGTACAGGCGGAAAGGGAAGCTTGAGCTCGCAGATGGGGGAACGCTTTTTCTTGATGAAGTCGGGAACATCGATATGAAGACGCAGATGGATCTGCTTCGTGCAATAGAAACGAAGCAATTCACCAGAGTTGGGGGTAACGATCTCATCAAAGTCGATTTCCGCGTTATTTGCGCCACGAACAAGGACTTGGAGAAAGCTGTTGCAGACGGCACCTTCCGGGAGGATCTCTACTACCGAGTGAATGTCTTCTCGATCTTCATCCCTCCACTTCGTGAGCGGAAGGGGGATATTCCCGTCCTGGCGAACTACTTCGTTCAGAAGTACGCCCGGGCGATGGGGAAACCCATTACCTCGATCTCCCCCGAAGCCATGGATACGCTTGTACGGTACAATTGGCCAGGGAACGTCAGAGAATTGGAGAACGCCGTAGAACGTGCGATGGTTGTCGGCAGACCGCCGAGTATTCGACCCGAGGACTTGCCGTACCAATTGACCGAAAAGAATCACATCCTTCCCGCCGGTTCACTTGCGGCGGTCGAGAAGGCACACATCGCCTCAATTCTCGAACAGAACAAGTGGAACATCTCTCGGTCCGCAGAAATCCTGCAGATCGACAGGGTCACGTTGTACAACAAGATTGAGAAATATGCTCTGAAGAAACCAAGCGCTGGTTAGCCAAACGATCGTGGCTTCTGCAGTTCACATCCTCAATGCCTCGACAATTGCAGACGAACAGCTCCAGGAGCTTTCACGAAACGTTGCCATGGTTTTGGGAATACAGACGTACGTGACTCCGGAGCCTCTGAACATCGATCCTGCGTTCGATCCCTCCCGTCGGCAATACAATTCGACAGCGCTCCTTGTCCAACTGCTCAACTCCTACGCGAACTCGAAGGAGAAGATAATTGTGCTCGTCGACGTGGATCTCCACGTTCCGGTGCTAACATTCGTGTTTGGCGAAGCTCAGCTGGGAGGGATCGCAGCCGTTGTGTCCACCCACCGTCTCGCGAATCAATTCTATGGTTTGCCGCGGGACGACGGGATGATGCTTCACCGACTCGAGAAAGAGGTGATCCACGAGCTCGGTCACACGTTTGGTCTCTATCATTGCCGTCAGTTTGAGTGCGTTATGCGCTCCTCAACGTATGTGGAGGAGATCGACCTGAAACGAAACACCCTGTGTAGTGATTGCGCTGCAAGGCTTACCGAGATACGTTGAGGAATTCAACACCCCCATTGGCGTAATCAGGAATGGGAATATGATCCCTTCTCATTTCTGGTAAGTTGCAGTGTCGGTCAATCACTCGTACTGCCCTTTGGGGTCGCGTATGCTGGATCAACAAATTGGCACGCTAGTTGTCAAGCAATCTGCAATGAATAGTGGTGTAAAATCCGTTCTTGTCAAGACTTTCCACCTCAAGAATCTAAAGGCGAACTCACTATGATCCGAGGCAAAGTCGTTATTGCGGAGGAGATTTGTAAGGGGTGCGAACTCTGCATACCCGCCTGTCCACAGGAAAGCTTGGGGCTCTCCGAGAAGATCAATCTCAAAGGGTATCGATTCGTGATGCTGGTCCAAGACAACTGCACGGGGTGTGTGAACTGCGCACTGGTCTGCCCGGACGCTGCGATCACTGTCTATCGTCAGAAGAAACCGGCCAAGACTGCGACTCCCCAAGTTCAAGTCGCGGTGTAGCTATCCCGGCTTGTCATTCTCGAAACGCGAAAAACCGAAAGTCATGGAACATATGGAAGAGAAATCTGAAGTTCGATTGATGAAGGGGAACGAAGCGCTTGCCGAAGCTGCGTTCAGAGCCGGCATGCAGGCGTACTTCGGCTACCCCATCACACCGCAATCGGAGGTCATCGAGTATTTGATGGCTGAGCAGCCGAAGCACCCCGACTGCGTCATCCTGCAAGCGGAAAGTGAACTCGCAGCGATCAACATGATTTATGGTGCTTCTGGAGCTGGTGCTCGAGTCATGATCTCCTCCTCCGGCCCAGGCATCAGTCTGATGCAGGAAGGAATCTCCTACATGTCTTCCGCTCAGCTTCCGTGCGTTGTGGTAAATGTCCAACGCGGCGGGCCTGGATTAGGCACGATTCAGCCTTCACAAGGCGATTACTTCCAGGCCACAAAGGGAGGTGGGCACGGCGATTATCATCTCATCGTCCTTGCTCCCGCGTCGGTGCAGGAGATGGCTGACTTCATGTTCGATGCATTCCGCTTATCGGAGAAATATCGAAATCCGGCGATGATTCTGACAGACGGAGCCCTCGGGCAGATGATGGAAAAACTGACGCTGCCCCCTGCAGGATCGTTGCCCCACCCGCAGATGCCGTGGGCGACAACGGGTAAGACGAAGGACCGAGAGAGGAATATCATCACCTCTCTCTTCATCCAACCGGAGAGGATGGAAGAAGTCAACAAGATTCTTCAGGAAAAATACCGGCAGATCGAGAAGAATGAAGTACGGTGCGAGACAATCGCGGTTGAGGATGCAGACATCCTGCTGGTGGCGTTTGGATTGGTGTCGAGGATCTCCGAGAAGGCATTGCAGCTTGCTCGTGAACGAGGATTGCGTGTCGGCTTGCTGCGCCCCATCACGCTCTACCCATTCCCTGTCGAACCGATCGCCGCGCTCGCATCACGAGTCAGCGCTGTTCTGGATGTGGAAATGAACGCCGGCCAAATGGTGGAAGATGTGCGGCTTGCTGTTGAAGGGCGGTGCCCCGTGCATTTCAAGGGAAGAATGGGAGGAATGATCCCCTCACCTGAAGACATCCTCCAGGCAATCGAAGCGATCGCAGAAAAACAACATGTCGAAATCTGAGAGGTATTTCTATGGATCTTCCGCCAATCACGAACGGTTTTGAGTTGGTCTATAAGAAACCGCGGACGCTGACCGACACACCGATGCACTATTGCCCGGGATGTGGACATGGTGTCGTGCACAGGGTGCTGATGGAAGTGGTTGAAGAGATGGGGATCCAGGACAAAACCATAGGTGTTGCGCCGGTTGGCTGTTCGGTGTTTGCGTACAATTACATGAACATTGATATGCAGGAAGCGGCTCACGGCCGGGCCTCTGCAGTTGCCACGGGTATCAAGCGAGTCCTCCCAGATCGGTATGTCTTCTCCTATCAGGGTGACGGCGACCTCGCAGCGATTGGGACGGGCGAGACCATCCATTCCGTAAATCGTGGAGAGAACATCCTGATCGTGTTTATCAACAACGGTGTCTACGGCATGACCGGTGGCCAGATGGCCCCGACGACGCTCCTCGGGATGAAGACAACGACGACGCCGTACGGCCGCGATATTCGGACCGCAGGGCACCCGCTCAAGATCACCAACCTGGTGGCTCAGCTCCCCGGTGCGTACTATGTGACACGCCAGGCAGTTCACTCAGCTGCGACTGTTCGAAAGCTCAAGAAAGCTGTTCGTGCTTCTTTTGAGTACCAGCAGCTGAACAAGGGAACATGTTTCATCGAGGTGGTTTCAAACTGCCCTTCAGGCTGGAAGATGACCCCCGCGGAATCAAACCAGTGGCTTGAGGAGAAAATGTTCCCCTTCTATCCGTTGGGTGATCTGAAGCTTCCGTCACAAACCAACTGAAGAAAGGACTGTTTCATGATCACGTCGCAGGAAATCATCATCGCTGGTTTTGGCGGTCAAGGAGTTCTCTCGATGGGGCAGCTGCTGGCCTACGCCGCGATGCTCGAGGGCAAGGAAGTGAGCTGGATGCCGTCCTATGGACCGGAAATGCGAGGAGGGACAGCAAACTGCATCGTCATCGTGTCAAGCTCTCGTATCAGCTCCCCTATTTTGTCAAAGTTTGATTCCGCCATTATCTTGAACCAGCCGTCGCTCGACAAGTTTGTCAACAGCGTCAAACCGGGTGGTTTTCTTCTCTACGAGCGATCGACGATCATCAGCCCGCCGATGAGGACGGATATTGAAATCGCGCATATCCCCGCGATCGATGAAGCTCATAGGTTGACGAGCAAACAAGTTGCCAATGTCGTCCTGCTGGGGGCGTTCCTCGAGCGACGTCCAATCGTCGATCCGCAAAACGTCATCAAGGCGCTCAAAAAGGTCCTGCCCGCCCATCGCCAGCACTTGCTGTCGATCAACGAACATGCTCTTGTGCGTGGAAAGGAATTGGTCTTAGAAGCGCTTTCGGAATCTGTCACAAGGTAGACAAATACACATTCGGTGAACGGGAACGTCGTTCATCATGCGAAGAGAATAGGAAAGGGTGGATATGGACGAAAAGAATGTGAAGTGTGAGCACGCCTGCAGGCATACCTGCGCTATGCTGCGTCAAGCGTTGAGGGAAGAGAGTGACATGGTTCGATTCTACGAAAGGTTGAAAGCCGAATGTGACTATCCTGACGTGCATGAGATGCTTCAGGAGCTCGTGGAATCGCGCAGCCGCTCTGTTCTGCTCATCAATCAGAAGCTCAACGAGCTGCGAGCGCGGGCCGAGATCCTCAACGGCGTGATCTCGAGTTTTGATCCAGCGGGCATTTGACGGGGGAGACGGCTCGCGGTGATCCGGTAGTTCGCGGTCCCTCAAGCTGAGCGGATGATGTGAAAGAGGGTGGCTCTCCACGGAGCGGGGACATTTCTCTGGCTGCCGCAAATTCGAACACCTGCAGAGTCGACGAAAGAACTCATGGGATGGACAGTGAGCCGGGGATTGTCGACAAATGCCATCAACGAATGTACAGAAGTGCATAACTGCACGATCTAGGTCTCTATGAGTATTCTGTTCAGTCGCCAATGCGAATATGCTCTGCAGGCTGTGATGTACCTTGCCCTGAAACCCGAGGGGGAGAGGACATCAATCAAGGAACTGACGAGGAAGATCAACATTCCGTATCATTTCCTCGCGAAGATCCTTCAGGACCTCACGTACAAAGGGCTGCTGATGTCGCAAAAGGGCCCGACCGGCGGATTTGCGCTTGGGAAGCCAGCGAAGGACATTACATTGTTCCAGATCGTTGAGGCGATTGATGGAACTGACGTCACCTCGAAGTGTGTTCTCGGCTTCCCTGAATGCTCTGGAAAGAATCCGTGTGCTGTCCACGAAAAGTGGACCTTGCTCCGCGATGAGATTCACCTGATGCTGGTTGGCAAGAATATCACTCAGATGGCGAGGGAGATGAAAAAACCAGAGTACAAGAGTGCTGGATAAGCGGAAACGTTCTGCCTGGCTTGTTGTCTCGAACGAGAAACCCTCGCGCAGCGAGGGTTTCTCGTTTTATATAACGCAAGTCATTTTTGGAGCGGAGCTTCTGGTCGCATCCGCGGGCAACCATGCTTCAGGTACGTGCGGACTTCTCGAGCAGACGTTTCCGGGTGTAGGCGATGAGTCCTCCCGCATCGATGATTGCCTGACGCGCTTTCGGCAAGGGCTCGGTGGGGAATTGCCTGCCCGTTGTCACATTAATTACTTTTTCTGCGGTGATCTCCACGTTGTCGCCCTCTGAAGCCTCGATCCCCGGACAACTGATCGTTCGCAGACCGAGATTAATGCTGTTCTGAAGAAAGATTCTCGCAAAGCTCTCGGCCACAATCACCAAGTTGTGTCCTTCGAGAGTTGAAACCGCTTGCTCCCGTGAAGAGCCGCAGCCGAAGTTTTTTCCCCCAATGATGATACTTCCAGGAGGAATTTGTTTCGCCTTCAGTGTGGCGTTGAACTCAGCGTAATCCGCAAAGGCAAACTGAGGTGTTTCGGCCGGGAGCACGGTGGCCATGTATCTGCCTGGATAAATGACGTCCGTCGAAATGTCATCGCCGAGTTTCAAGACTACGTTTGGCATTCTAGTTCGCTCCTTTCCTTGGATCGGTAATGACGCCCTTGACGGCTGAGGCGGCCGCAACCGCCGGCGAACAGAGGTAGACCTCAGAATTCGGATTTCCCATGCGACCCTTGAAGTTCCTGTTGGTCGTCGAAAGTGCGGTTTCTCCGTCGCCGAGAGCTCCTTCATGGACCCCAAGGCAAGGGCCGCAGCCGGGATTCATCACCACGGCACCCGCCTTCATGAATGTGCCGATAAAACCTTTTGCGAGCGCCTGAGCATAAATGCGGCCGGAGGCGGGGAAGACAAGCATTCGGGTGTTCTTTGCCACCTTCTTTCCCCTCAGGATCTTTGCAGCGATTTCGAGATCGTCGAGTCGGCCATTGGTACACGATCCGATGACGATCTGTTGGACTCTCGTTCCCTTTACTAAGGCAACCGGCTTGACGTTGTCCACCGTGTGCGGACACGCAATCTGCGGTTCGAGTTTCGAAACGTCGATGTCAATGATCTGATCGTAGGACGCGTCGGGATCTGGAGTGACCAATTGGATCTTTCCCTTGACCCCTGCTTCCTCCCGGAGATACCGTACGGTCTCCTGATCTGCAGGCACAATCCCGGCGGTTGCACCGGCCTCGACGGACATGTTGCATATCACAAGTCGGCCGGACGTTGACATGGACCGGATCGTGGGACCGTGGAACTCGAGCGCTTTGAAGTTTGCCCCTTGAGCGCTGATCTTGCCAATCAGGTAAAGAATCAGGTCTTTCGGACCGACGAACTTCCTGAATTTACCAGTTACATTGACCTTAATCGTTTGAGGGACCTCGACGTTAAGCGCCGTTCCAAGTGTCCATACGCTTGCCATCTCGGTGGCTCCAATGCCGAATGCAAAAGCCCCGAGCGCTCCGTGACTGGTGGTGTGTGAGTCGGTTCCCACGACAACGCAGCCTGGCCGGACATATCCGCTCTCGGGCAAGACTTGATGGCAGATGCCTCCGAGATCGCCTCGAATGTCATGAAACTTTGCTATGGCGTAGGCGGCAACGAATTCTCGAATTTTCTTCTGATTCGTCGCGGTCTTCGGAGACTCAGCCGGAACGCGGTGGTCGAAGATGATCGTGACTCTCGATGGATCCCAAATTCGTGGTTTGAGACCGGTTTCTTTGAAAATTTCGAGGAATTGGTTGATCACAAGTGCGGCGTTTTCGTGCGACATCGCGAGATCAACCGTCGGCTCCACGACATCTCCCGCTTGAACCGAAGCGAGTCCTGACGCGCGGGCTAGGATTTTTTCAGTGACCGTCATTACCATAGAGTTTCTTCCTCGCTAGATGATCTTGGCCTCTTTGAGTTTCTTGATTTCCTCGTCTGAGTAGCCGGCTGCTTTCAGGATTTCTTCCGTGTGCTGGCCGAGCCTGGGGGGTGGAGCTTCCACACAACCTGGTGTCTTGGAGAACTTCGCCGTGAGATTGAACAGTTTCAAATCTCCGATTCCTTCCACGTTCATCGTGCCAAACGTGTCTCGATGCCCGATCTGTTCCTGATTCAGCGCGGCCTCAAGGCTCAGAATTGCGCCGGATGGAACGTCGTTCTTGTTCAACTCCTCCACCCAGTAGTCTGTCGGTTTTTCACCGAGCTTTGATTCGAGAAGAGGAGTGAGTTGCTTCCTGTTCTTTTTGCGTGTATCGCGCTCGTGGAATCGTGGGTCTATCTTCAGCTCAGGCACACCGAGCACATCCGCGACAGCTTCCCACTGCTCCTGCTTGTTTGCTGCGATATTGATAAACCCGTCTTTTGTCTTGAATGTACCAGACGGTGCTGCCGTGAAGTTGTCGTTGCCCATGAGCACCGGTTGCTGACCGCCGATCATGAGATTAGCAGCGACCCAACCCATCAGTGGCATGATGGAATCGAGGAGAGCGACATCAATGAACTGTCCTTCGCCGGTCTTCTCTCGGTAGTACAGGGCTCCCATGATCGCAAATGCGGCGTTGAGTCCACCAACAGTGTCGCACACGGGGAATCCGGCGCGCAAGGGATTCAATCGCTCGTCGCCGTTGATAGCCATTTCGCCGCTCAGGCCCTGGATAATCTGATCGTATGCGGGTTTCAGCGCCTCAGGGCCCGTTTGGCCGAAACCGGAGATGGCGCAGTAAATCAGACGCGGATTGAGTTCGCTCAGCACTTCGTAGGAGAGCCCGAGCCGCGTCATGACATCGGGGCGAAAATTCTCCACGACAACGTCCACGGTTTCCGTGAGTTTCTTGAAAATCTCTTTTCCTTCGGGAGCTTTGAGGTTCAGCGTGAGCGATTTCTTGTTTGCGTTCTGAGCGAGGAAACTTGTCCCCATCAGCATCTGATTGTACTTTGGTACGCTGCCCAGTTTGCGTGCGAGATCGCCGTCGGTCGGATTTTCAACTTTGATCACTTCGGCACCCTCAAGCGCAAGATGCAGTGTCGCAAATGGACCGGACAAGACGTTTGTCAGATCCAGAACGCGGATACCTTCAAGCAGCCTTTTCGTTTTCTCCATCTCAGTACGTCCTTACATAATCGAGTAGAGGATCTCTTCCCGCCACGTAGTCCGCAGACGAGATCTGGACCGTCGCATGAGGGTTCAATGACGGCGGATCGCCAGGGAGGGTGCTAAAATACTTGGTCGAGAAGCTTGCTTGCACGCCGGAATAAGGCAACATGAAACTCTGAACCTCGCCATACGCATTGGGTTTTCCTCCTGTGGGTTCACCGACCAGCAGCGCGGTTGTGCCAGTTGAAAACGTGATCGCGTTGAGTAATGCCGAGGAAAAGGTGTTGCACCCAATGAAGACAAACAACCTCCCTTGTTGGTTGCCAAAGGGGCGCATCTTAGCCCCATCGATGAAGGGCTGCAGCACGGCTGAGTTGCCGCCGCCGTTCAGTCGGAGATCGACAACCACCTTGGCATTCGGGTGAGCGTCGATGTAGCCGATGAGGCCGCCTGCAAAAGTAGCGAACGGCTGGCCGGTCATCTCGGCGCACTTGTTGTACTGGAAATAGATCACTTTGTCGCTGTCGATGGACGTGTACCAGTAATTCAGCGATGTGTTCCGCAGGTAAAGCGGCAACGCAGAGCCAAGGTTGCCCAGGAGAGTGATGAAGTTCACCTGCGAAGTCATTGGCACAGAGGCTATGTCGACCGAACCGCCGCCCTCGAATACGAAGCGCCCCGTCGACAAGTCGTCTGTGACATCCAAAAACTCAAGCAGCTCGGCACTAATCAGGTACCTTGGGCTCTGGCTCTTTGGCCACTGCTCGTTCTCGTGAGGGATGAATTGCACGACGGCAGCATACACAGCGTCCACGCTTTTGGTGCCAATGCCCACGAGCTTCTTGCCGAGCACCGATTGATATGCCGGTGACGTTCCGATGACAAACAAGCCGTCGCTGAACCACTGTAGCGACAGCGGGAAGATCCGGTAACTTTCGAGCTTTGTTGGAAAGAGATTCGTGTGCGCATCCCCTACGGAGGCCACAACCTTGACCATTGACAGCACAAGCTCATAGTCTAGGAGCGAACTGACACGACCCTTCAGGGTGTCGAAGGCGCCGTACCACTCTTGCTGCGACAGTTTGAAGAAGAGATTCTTGTGCCGTTTTGGCAGCTCTTGAGCGAGATAGTCGAGATCAGCCTTCCACCCTTCATCTCGTGCCGTAGCCGCTTCGGACGGGTTCGATTCCTTAGCGCAGTCGAACGAGGAAAGTGCAACAAGGCATACGTTCAGAACAAGAATGAGGACAGGGTATCTCTTCTCTTGTTTCATCTGCCGTTGCCTGTTTCATGCGGCGACACGAATCCGAGCGGACCCGACTTGTGCACAAGGCCCGGCATTTCGCGGCCGAAATACTTCGAGACATCCCTGGCAATCTCGATCAACTTGTCGAGATTCACGTCGGTTCGCAGTCCCATCCGCTGGAGGAAATGGACGAAGTCCTCCGTGCAAACGTTGCCTGCCGCAACCTTCGTGAATGGGCACCCTCCAAGTCCCGCAAACGATGTTTCGAAGTACTTGACGCCTATTCGCATAGCCGCGTGGCAGTTGGCCATGCCCATCCCGTATGTGTTATGAAAGTGGCACGTGCATTCTACAGAAGGATCGAGCTTGAAGATTTCTTCAAACATCCGCTCCACTTGGTCTGGAAGTGCATGGCCGGCCGTGTCCGCCAGGCTGATGTTCCTCAATCCCGACTCAAGGTATCTCCGCACGATCGACAGCACGCGTTCCTCCGGGATCTCGCCCTCGAAGCCGCAGCCGAAAGCCGATTGCACCGATACCTGAACTCTCTTCCCCTGCTTCAATCCTTCCTTCGCCATCCCGATAATGCGGCTGGTAGCCTCCTCGGTTGATATTCCAGTGTTCTTCCTGCTGTGAGTTTCGCTCGCAGAGACTCCCATACAAAACATGTCGAGCCCACAGGCAAAGCCTCGCTCCAGTCCCTTCTCGTTGAGAACAAGCCCGGAGAGGACCGCCTTTGCCGGCCTACGGCCGGAGGTCTGGTAGTGTTGAAATAGCTTGTCTGTGTCAGCCATCTGAGGGACTTTTTCCGGATGGACAAAGGATCCAAACTGGATGATGTCAACACCGGCGGTGATAAGTCCATCCGCCCACTTGATTTTTTGTTCGAGGGGGACGACTTGTTTCTCCATCTGCAGGCCATCCCTCAGGCCGACTTCATGGATAATAATCTCACTCATATGCTTGTTCTGATCACCGTGCGCTCGATGGGCAAAGTATGATCCTCGTGGTCGTACCTCTCACGCACTAGCAGAGTGCGGAAAAACCCATATTTCTTGCCACGAAGTCACAAAGACTCGAA
>CAZTKU010000048.1:6910-16632 GCA_964614245.1 uncultured Ignavibacteriaceae bacterium | reverse complement strand
TGAACATTATATCGACGCGAAGAAGAGCGCGGCGGAGACGATCGGCGTTGTAACCCGGGTGGGATGCGAGCGGATCGTCAGGGCGGCGTTTGAGTATGCACGCAAGCATGATCGGAAAAAGGTGACAATCGTTCACAAAGCAAATATCTTGAAATACACGGGCGGGATGTTCCTGGAAGTGGGAAAGAAGGTCGCACAGGAGTATCCGGAGATCGACTGTAATGACCGAATCATTGACAATATGGCGATGCAGCTGGTCCTCAACCCGCAGCAATTCGACGTTATCGTCACGACGAATCTCTTCGGCGACATACTCTCCGACCTGTGCTCTGGACTCGTCGGAGGACTAGGATTGGCCCCAGGCGCGAACATCGGCTATGAAGCCGCAATTTTTGAAGCTGTTCATGGCAGCGCCCCCGACATCGCGGGCAAGAATCTTGCAAACCCATGTGCACTTGCTCTGGCGGGCGCGATGTTGCTCGATCACATCGGCGAATTGGACGCGGCGTCGAGGATCCAGAGGGCGATTGCCGAGGTCGTCAAAGTAGGCAAGAACGTGACGAGAGATCTGAATCCCGACCGATTCGTCGGCACGACGGAAATGACGGATGCCATCGTCGCCGAAATCAAGGCACAATAGAAAGCTGGGAATTTCCAATGCGTCATAATATGTTTTCCAAAGTCTATTGGGGATTGGTTCTTGCAGCCGCTGGTTGTATCTTCCTCGCGAAGAACCTTGGGTACCTGGATTTCTATTTCTCGTGGAGACGCTACTGGCCGGTCCTTCTGATTCTTGTCGGATTGGGATGGATCATCGGAAGCTTCCAGCCTCGCTCGGCCAAAGACAAAGGAAAGAGCTAATACAGGCCCCTCAATGCGGATTGGCAGAATTGACATATACAGGCCCATTGTGCTCGCACCGATGGAGGACGTGACCGATGTTGCGTTCCGCGTTATGTGTCGAAGGCTCGGAGCAGATATGGTGTACACCGAGTTTGTGAATTCGGAAGGCCTCATCCGGGATTCCGTGAAAGCGAGGAACAAAATGGAGTTTCTCGAAGAGGAGCGGCCATTCGGTATCCAGCTTTATGGCGGTGAGGAAACTTCGATGGAGAGCGCCGCGCGGATTGCGGCATCGTATCGACCCGATCTGATCGATATTAACTGTGGATGTTGGGTGAAGGACGTCGCGCTGCGCGGTGCGGGAGCAGGGTTATTGAAAGACCTTCCGCGTATGGAGAGGATTGTGTCGCGCGTGATTAAGACGGTCGAGTTGCCGGTAACCGTCAAGACCCGGCTTGGCTGGGATGCCGAGAACATCCAGATTGTCGATGTCGCAAGAATGCTGGAGCAAACGGGCGTGAGCGGATTGACCGTCCATTGCCGAACACGCGCCCAGGCGCACAAAGGTGAGCCGGATTTCTCCTGGATTCCGAAAGTGAAATCGGCTGTCTCCGTCCCGATTTTTGTGAACGGCGGGATGACGACGCCCGAGAGCATTCAGCAGGTCTTCGATGAGACGGGATGTGATGGTGTGATGATCGGTCGCGGTGCCATCGACAACCCGTGGATCTTCCGACAGGCGAGGCACTTTCTTGATCGTGGGGAGCTCCAGCCGGCTCCCGGCGTAGACGAACGCGTGAGGTTGCTCTTCGAGCATTTGAGACTCTCCGTCGAGTTCAAGGGCGAGCGCAAGGGGGTCATAGAATTCCGAAAACATTACTCCGGATACCTTCGAGGTCTGCCCCACGCAGCCAAGGTTCGTCACGAACTCATGCAGCATACGGAACTAGCTCCAATCGTCGATCGCATCGAGCGTTACGCATTATCCCTGCAATCTTCTGACGTAAACGTCGTTCCCGCATAGTGCCTTCCTCTTCACCCCGAAGGAGCCCGGGTTTCCTCTATGGATAAGAAACAGGTCGCCGCAATTCTTGATGAAATGGGGACGCTGTTTGAGTTGAAGGGGGAAAACCCATTCAAGTGCCGCGCCTTTCACAACGCCGCTCGCGTAATCGAAGCTCTCACGCAAGACCTTGCAGGTCTTGTTGATTCGGGCAACATCAGAGGTATCAAGGGTATCGGCGAACACCTCGCGGAAATCATCACGGATCTTGTCAAGAGCGGGAAATCCAAGGAGTACGAACAGCTCAAAGCGTCTCTTCCCGAAGGGCTGCTCCAGATGGTGCGCATACCTGGACTTGGTCCCAAAAGAATCAAAGTCCTCTACGAGAAGCTCAAGCTCAAATCAATATCCGAACTGAAGGAGGCCTGCGAGAACCACTGTCTGGCAAAGCTGGAGGGATTTGGTGAGAAAACGGAGGAGAATATCCTCAAGGGCATCGAGTTGCTGACCAAGAGCAGTGACAAACATCTCTATCCGCACGCTTGGGAATCCGCCGAGAAGATCATGACCGCCCTTCAGAAGCTCAAGGAAGTGAAGCGATGTGAGGTGGCGGGGAGCCTCAGAAGAAAGAAGGAGATTATCGGCGATATCGATGTTGTCGTCAGCGCGGAGGATAGGCATAGGGAGAAGATTTTTGATGTATTTGTGTCCACCCCGGAAGTGCAGCGCATTATCGCGCGTGGGGAAACGAAATCGAGTGTGCTCCTGAAGGCGGGGATCAATTGCGATGTGCGGATAGTGAACGATGCCGAATATCCCTTCGCCCTCAACTATTTTACCGGAAGCAAAGAGCACAACGTCGAGATGCGATCCCGTGCGCGAGCATACGGGCTCAGCTTGAATGAGTACGGCTTCACAAGGGTAGAGGGTGCGGCAGGCAAGAAGGTCAGGTCGATTCCACGATGCAAGGACGAGAATGAGATCTATGCATCGCTCGATCTCGCGTATGTCCCTCCGGAATTGCGCGAGAATATGGGTGAGATTGAGGCTGCTGAGAAGGAGCAGCTACCGGAACTGATCGAGGACAAAGATGTCAGAGGGACGTTCCATTGCCATACCAACTACAGCGATGGCGCGAACACCCTGGAAGAGATGGCTGAGGCGGCGAGGCGACTTGGCTGGGCTTACCTCGGAATTGCTGACCACAGCAAGGTCGCAGCATACGCAGGTGGGCTCTCCGAAAGCAAGGTGAAACAGCAATTGAAGGAGATCGAGAAGATCAATGGTCGTCTGAAGAACTTCCGTCTCTTCAGCGGCACGGAGGTCGATATTCTTACCGATGGAACGCTCGACTATTCCGACAAATTGCTTGCGGCGCTGGACCACGTCGTCGCGTCGATCCACAGCAAATTCAAGATGACCGAAGCCGAGGCAACGAAGCGGGTGATCAAAGCGATCAAGAACAAGTACGTCACGATGCTCGGTCATCCGACCGGACGGTTGCTCCTGAGCCGTGAGGGATATCCGATTAACATGGTTGAGGTGATCAAAGCAGCCTCGGACTACGGAAAGGCAATTGAAATCAATGCGCATCCCATGCGACTCGACCTCGATTGGCGACTCGTCAAGTATGCAAAACAAAAAAAGGTCCCGATTTTCATCAATCCCGATGCACACAACACCGATGGGTTGAGAGATGTCTCGTACGGCGTCGGCATCGCTCGAAAGGGGTGGCTTGAAGCGAAAGATGTCGTGAACGCGTGGGACCTGAAGAAAGTGGAAAAGTACCTCCTGAATATTCGTTCCTGATCTCACACCACGAAGACAGCGGTATGGCAAAGAAAGAATCTCCTGCGCAGCTTCGCTCTCGTGCGAAGAAGATCATCGCTCTTCTGCACAAGGAGTACCCCAATCCAAAGATCGCACTGGATTTCGACAATCCGCTTCAGTTGCTCATTGCCACAATCCTCTCTGCCCAATGCACTGACGCGAGAGTCAACAAGGTGACGCCCGGGCTCTTCAGGAAATACCCGACCGCCCGCGACTTTGCGAACGCAATTCAGGCAGAGCTCGAGCAGGACATACGATCAACCGGCTTCTATAGAAACAAGGCAAAGAGTATCATCGCTTGCTGCAAAGCACTCGTGGAGAAGCATGACGGGACGGTCCCGAAGACGATGGAAGAGCTTGTTCAGCTTGGAGGAGTGGGGAGGAAAACTGCGAATTGTGTCTTGGGGGGTGCTTACGGTATCAATTCCGGCGTGGTCGTTGACACGCACGTCAGGCGCGTTGCTTATCGGTTGGGACTTACTCGCAGTGATGACCCTGAGAAAATCGAGGTTGACCTCATGGGGCTTGCGCCGCAAACGGAGTGGCACGACCTTGGCAACATGCTGATCTGGCACGGCAGAAAGGTGTGCGATGCGCGAAAACCCAATTGCCCTGAGTGTGCGCTGATGAAACTCTGCCCGTCAGCAGAGCAGTTCTTGAGGACGCGCCGGTAGAGGCAGAGAGAGTTTTTCAGCCCTTATTGTTTTAGGCTGATCGAGACACCATCCCGCAGCGGGACGATACTCGTGAAGAGGTCTTTCGAAGTGTAGAGCATTCGATTGAAGGTGAGGATACCGGCCGTATTGGCATCCGGTCTCTTGTCAAAGATCTTCCCTTTCCGCAAAGTGTTGTCTGCAATCAGGAGTCCGCCTTTTCGAAGTCTGGGCAGTGCCTTCCTGAGGGCCTTTGGGTAGCTCGCCTTCTCGATATCGATGAAGATAATGTCGAACTCGCCTTCGATCTTGTCAACAAGCTTCAGCGCGTCGCCAACGTAAAACTCAACCCGGTCTGCAATCCTTCCGCGCCTGAAGAACCCCTGTGCGCGTTGTTCGTTTTCATCACTCTTTTCCGTGCAAACGACCCTACCATCTTTTCCCACGGCTTTCGCAAACCAATAGGCGGAGTACCCAAAGCCAGAGCCCATCTCGAGCACGCGATGCGCTCCGCTAGCTTTCGTAATGATGTACAGCAAGCGCCCTACCAGCGGCCCGATGATGGGAAAATCTCCCTTGGCCGCGAGCTCCTCCATATCCATGAGCACTGAGTCGCGCTCGGGGACGATGTCACTCAAGTAGTCTTCGACGAGACGATTCATTAACTCCATGCGAAACCTCCGTTGGTCGATTGCCCTCGGGCAATATACAGATTCCGGGCGAGAATGCCAAACGATGTTCGCCTTGATTTTCCATCAATTTTTGGTGACTTTCATAAGAAGACGATCGCTAATTTCGGAAGGACGGGAAAGATGAATTACCAGGAAGCTCTCCAATTGATGCATGAGTACACAAAGAGCGACGCGCTGCGAAAACATATGTACGCCGTTGAATCTGCAATGCGCGCGTATGCCCGGAAGCAAGGAGAGGACGAAGAGAAGTGGGCGATCGTCGGTATCCTGCATGACTTCGACTACGAAATGTTCCCTTCCGCCCCCGATCATCCAGCAAAAGGGTCCGAAATCCTCAAGGAAAAAGGCTATCCTGAAGAGATTCGTCGGGCGATTCTGGGTCATGCGAGTTACATGAACGTCCCTCGTGACACAAAAATGGCCCAGGTGCTCTACGCGTGCGATGAGCTCTGCGGGTTCATCAACGCGTGTGCGATTATCCGTCCGAACAAGATCGCCGATCTCGAGGTTTCATCAGTGAAGAAGAAGTTGAAGGATAAAGCCTTCGCGCGCAACGTGAGCCGTGAGGACATTCAACAAGGGACGCAGGAGCTGGGTGTACCGCTCGATGAACACATTCAATTCGTCATCAGTGCGATGAAAGGCGACGCGCAGCGCTTGGGACTGTAGCGCCCGACTGGCAGCTTCATTTCGGTTTCATTTCCACGTGCACTGAATCATCCAAGAACCGGATCAAGGAAAAGAAATGGGCAAACTAACAGGCAAGAAAGTACTCTTCTTTGTTGAAGAGACATACGAAGATTTGGAGCTTTGGTATCCGAAGATCCGGCTTGAAGAGGAGGGAGCGACCGCTGTCGTCGCGGGACCCGAGGAGAAATTGTATAAGGGGAAGAATGGCTATCCGTGTCGGGCTGATATCGGAGTCGAAAAAATCGAGGCTCACCAATTTGACGCGTTGGTCATTCCCGGCGGATTTGCCCCTGATAAGCTGCGTCGTTATCCAAAGGTCCTGGAGATCACGAGAACAATCTTCGAAGCCGGCAAGCCGGTTGCGTTTATCTGTCACGCCGGTTGGGTGCCAATTTCCGCCAGGATCCTTAAGGGGAAGAACGTGACGGGCGTGTTGGCGATCAAGGACGACCTTGAGAACGCCGGCGCCATCTATCACGATCAAAGTGTAGTTGTTGACGGAAACCTTATCAGCTCCCGGACCCCTAAGGATTTGCCTGATTTCTGCCAGGCAATCATTCGAGCCCTTTCGCTGCACGCTTAAGGAACGGGGCCCTGGGAACTCGTGCGGACGTCACGGCGTTCATACCAGTGTATATGAGGACCCCCGATATCAATATATCGAATCCCGTCTATCTTCAAGGCGGCAGCCAGTTGAAGTTAGCCTCTTCTCATTTCCACCTCCCAACCATTCACGTAAAGTCGACCCCTCTCTGTTGTCCCTGCGCTTGTTGTTGAAGCGTAACGAGCTCCGACGCATCTCCCTGTAAATACTTGACCGGTGATTTCATTTCACCCGTTCGGTTTGCGCAATGGCTGACAATTCCATACAAATAGGATCAAAGAATTCCATCCTCTCTCTCATCGGTAACACGCCACTGGTGCGGATCAGGAATATTATGAATTCAGGCATTAGCCCCCGGGTTCGGTTGTATGCAAAGGCGGAATGGTTCAATCCCGGCGGATCGGTCAAGGATCGTCCAGCGCTTGCGATGATCCTTGATGGAGAGCGCTCAGGCAAGCTGACGAAAGACAAGGCGATCATCGATGCAACGAGCGGGAACACCGGAATTGCCTACGCGATGATAGGAGCTGCGCTGGGCTATCGAGTGAAGCTCGCGGTCCCTTCCAACGCCAGCATGGAGCGAAGGCAGATTCTCCAAGCATTTGGAGCAGAAGTGATCTACACCGATCCCCTTGAGGGCACGGATGGCGCCCAGCGACGTGTGAAAAAGCTTGTTGAAGAGCGACCGGATGATTACTTTTATCCTGACCAGTATAACAACCCGGCGAACTGGCAAGCCCACTACCGGACGACCGCCGTTGAAATGTTTGATCAGACCTTGGGGGAGATCACGCATTTCGTCGCCGGGCTCGGAACAACAGGCACGTTTGTCGGAACGTCGAGGCGTCTCAAGGAGCTCAATCCTGCCATCAAGACTCTGTCGGTGCAGCCCGACTCACCGATGCACGGGCTTGAAGGGCTCAAACATCTCGCGACATCTCTTGTTCCGGGGATCTATGATCCGAAACTGGCAGATGATAACCTCGAAGTGTCGACTGAAGAGGCTTACATCGTAGCGCAAAGGTTGGCAAGAGAGGAAGGGTTACTGGTTGGGCCGTCAAGTGCAGCGGCGCTTGCAGCGTGTCTGAAAGTTGCAGAAGGGGTCGACGAGGGAGTGATCGTCACGATCTTCAGCGATGACGGCAGGAAATATCTTTCCGAGTCCAAATGGGGTCGATCAGCCCTCGTGCGGGTATCCCAATGATCCCTGTGAATTCCTAATATCGCAGCGCGGACCATGCTCAAGCTCAACCACAATTCATTACGCAGGATTCAGCTCCACGCAATGCGGACGTATCCCGAGGAGTGCTGTGGCGTGCTGCTCGGAAAAGATGAAGGCGATGCCAGGATTGTCCGCAGCGTTGTTGAGCTCAGGAATCAAAACGACGCGAATCGGGAGAGGCGATTCCTCGTAACACCGGAGGACTACCGGAAGGCAGAGGAGCACGCACAGCGCGAGGGAATCGAGATCCTTGGGTTCTACCACTCGCACCCGGATCACCCGGCCGCACCTTCTCAATTCGATCTCGAGCATGCGCTGCCAAATTGGTCCTACGTCATCATCTCGGTGGACGACGGAGTGCCAGGGACGATGGCCTCCTGGTCACTGCAGCACGACCGGTCCCACTTTGAGCAAGAGAAGATCGAAGCCTATCATTGAAAAGCCCGTTCTGTCGTCCACGATGGGCAAAAAGCACGAAAAGGAGAATTTGAATCTATGCCGATAACAGTGTTGATCCCTACGCCACTCAGGGGATTCACCGACAAGAAGGCTTCAGTTATGCTCGACGGTGAAACTGTAGGTGAGCTGCTTGAGCAGCTCGCCTCACAATATTCAGGACTGAGGAGGCATCTCTTCACAGATGGCGGAGAGCTCAGAAGCTTCGTAAACGTGTACGTAAACGACAATGATATTCGGTCTCTGCAAAAGGACAAAACGCCGGTGCGGGAAGACGATGTTGTCAGCATCATCCCTGCAATAGCCGGAGGGAGGCACTAGCATGGCGTCGCAGTCACCAGGAACAGGAATGATCGAAGACCCGCAACTTTCGCGAGACGAGATCAGGCGATACGGAAGGCATCTCATAATGCCGGAGGTCGGCCTCACAGGCCAGCAGAAGTTGAAGGCAGCAAGCATCCTCCTCATCGGTGCCGGTGGCCTCGGATCGCCGGCGGCGCTCTACGCAGCGGCTGCGGGTGTTGGAAGGATTGGCATTGTGGACTTTGACGTTGTAGAGCTCTCGAACCTGCAGCGTCAGATCATCCATTCCTCGGAGAGCGTCGGCCGCTCGAAGCTTGACTCGGCAGCCGATCGCATTCGCTCCCTCAATCCCTATGTGGAAGTCCAACCATTTGAAGTTCAGCTTACGTCTGAGAATGCGCTGGACATCCTCAGGGGCTTCGATGTCATAATCGATGGGACGGATAATTTCCCCACCCGCTATCTGGTCAATGACGCGTGCGTGCTTCTCGGAAAACCCAACGTCTACGGAAGCATTTTCCGTTTCGAGGGGCAAGCCTCAGTCTTCGACGCAAAGCGTGGACCGTGCTATCGGTGTCTGTATCCCGAACCTCCTCCACCGGGATTGGTCCCCAGTTGTGCGGAGGGCGGAGTCCTCGGGCTTCTCCCGGGCATCGTCGGCACAATTCAAGCCACGGAGGCCGTCAAGATTATTCTGGGAATCGGTGACGTTCTGTATGGGCGCCTGCTGTTGTTCGATGCGCTGTCGATGCAATTCAGACAATTGAAGCTGCGAAAGAATCCCGAATGCCCGGTCTGCGGTGACCACCCGACGATTCACAAGTTGATCGATTACGAGGCCTTCTGCGGAGTGACGGTGCAGCAGGCGGAAGAGGGAGACAGTACGGTGCCGCATGTTTCTGTCCATCAATTGAAGGAACGCCTGGATCGAGGCGATGACATCGTGCTTCTCGACGTTCGCGAGCCGCACGAGTACGATTTGGTGAACATCAGTGGAATTCTCATCCCTCTTGGCGATCTGCCGAAGCGTGTGAATGAACTGGATTCATCACGTCAGATCGTCGTCCTTTGCCACCATGGAAGCCGAAGCGCGATGGCGGTGAGATTCTTGAAGCAAATGGGATTCACGAAGGTCGTGAATCTCGCAGGCGGGATCGACCAATGGGCCGCCGAAATCGACTCTAACTTGCCACAATACTAGAGACGCAACCGAGAACTCTAATCTCACGCCAAGACGCAAAGTGAAATATTATGATAATCTCAAATTCAAGCCAACTTCGCGTCCATTGCGACTTTGCTTCGAGTCGGCACTTCCACTTTCTGATACCATGACGCCAAAACCAGACAGAGCGGAAACGGATGCATTTGCGGCCTGTTGTCGTGGAGGATCTTTGAGGACGCCTTGATCGGAGTGGATGTACTTTCC